>JACSRH010000222.1 GCA_014879855.1 Caldilineaceae bacterium
CGTCTCGGCACGCGGCTTCATCGCCGGCGCGCCCCCGTGGCATCTCATGGTCGGCCTGGGTTGGAAGTCGGTCGGTCTGCTCGAACTCACCGCACTGCCCACCATCGGCGCGGAGCGTTGGACGCCCTGGGTGCGGGAAGCAGACGTGCTGCTCGTCGACGGCGGCGACGCGACCTACCTGTGCTACTGGATGCGAGAGTCCGGGCTGGCCGACCTGCTGCCGTCGCTGCCTGACACAGTCTGGGTAGGCGTCAGCGCCGGCAGCATGGTGATGACCCCTCGCATCGGCGCGTATTTCGTCGAGTGGCCGTCCGCGCCGGACGACCGCACCCTGGGCGTCGTCGACTTCTCGATCTTCCCGCACCTGGACGCTTTCCCCACGAACACCCTGGCTGATGCAGAGCGGTGGGCCGCAGACATCGGCGGCCCGGCCTACGCCATCGACGAACAGAGCGCCCTCCAGGTTGTCGATGGAGCCGTCGAAGTCGTCTCCGAAGGCCATTGGAAACACTTTACATCCTGATTGTCTGCGGGATACAAAGGCAGAGCATTGGAGACAGCCATTGAGTACAGAGAACAACAGAATGACGACTCATGTAGTCCTGATCCGCGGCATCAACGTCGGCGGCAAGAATAAGGCGCCGATGGCCGACTTGAAAGCGTGCCTGGAACGCCTGGGCTTTTCCAATGTATCGACCTATATCGCCAGTGGCAACGTGATCCTGGAATCCGACAAAAGCGCTGACGAGATCAGCACGCTGATCGAAGAGGCTCTGCCTGCAAGCTTCAAGCTTGACGACGAACTCATCCGGGTATTGGTGTTGACGCGCGCACAGCTCCGAGCCGTCATCGACAACAAGCCTCAAGGCTTTGGTGAGCAGCCGGAGAAATATCACAGCGATGTGATCTTTCTGATCGGCATCGATTCGGCCCAGGTCATGCCCAAATTCAGCCCCCGCGCGGGCGTCGACGCGATCTGGCCAGGGGATGGCGTGATCTATTCACAACGCCTCAGCGCGCAACGCACCAAGAGCCGGCTGAATCGAATCATGGCGGCGCCGGAATACAAGCTCATGACGATCCGCAACTGGAACACCACAACCAAGCTGTTGGAAATCGCAGAAAGAACAAGCCACGGCTGACGACGGCTGCCAATACTCCGGCAGAAACTGGCAGGCCCACTCTGAAAGAAAAAGCGATTGTCGATTCCGCCAAGCTGATCAATAATCCCGACCAAAGGATGGTGGTCGCTGTCGGTTCGGCCTGGCGTTATATGATTCCAGATGTGATTCCAGAAAGTGACAGCAGGCAGTGACGTGTTCGGTTATGTCCAGCTAGTTGCCGATCGCTTATCCACTTGAACGGCAAAAGGAGCAACGAAAAGAGGACAACATGCAAGCCGCAGACCTGAGAACCATCGCCAAGGAGGTCACCATCTACGGTTTCCCGATCATGGACAACGCCCGCGTGCAATACTCGTATTTTGTGGATCAGGAGAATCCCGAATACAAAGCGACGTGGAACCATCTCTGCAATATTGCCCAGGTTTTCACGCCCGAGGACACTGCCATCCAGACGGCCAACTCGGACACGCCGTATTCTTCCATTGGCCTGGACTTGCGCACGGAATCTTACGCCCGTCACCCAGAAGACATCGCTCGAGTTCTTCAATAGCTACACATGCGCCGATCGTCATATTCTGTTTGAATTCTATGTCGAGCGCGCCGCTGCCACGACCTATGCCGAAGAGCGACCGGTGCGCAGCTCATGGAACGCCCGCGCATCACTGATAAATTCTCATTCAACCAGACGCCGCAGGAGAAAGGCAAAAGGCCACCCATCATGTATTACAACCTCACCACGCAACAACAGCAGTGGGTCGACCGCACGCTCGCCGCGCTCACGCTTGAACAGGCGATTGCCCAGCTCGTCAACGTCACCCGCCCCGTGGAGGATGCTGGCGTCTGGCTCCGGCTGCTGGAGCAGTGGCCGGTGGGCTGCATGTCGCTGCGCACCAAAAGCGCGGACGCGTACCAACAGGTCATCAGCGCGGTGCAGCAACACGCCGCTATTCCGCTGCTGGTCGTCGCCAACATGGAGCACGGCGCGGCCGAGTGGCCCGGCTATGGCGCCGACTTTCCTATGCTCATGGCGGCCGGCGCGGCCAACGACGAAGCGCTGATCGCGGAGCTTGGCCGCGCCACCGCGGTCGAAGCGCGCCATCTCGGCGTCAACTGGGTGCTGACGCCCGACATCGACCTCAACTACAACTTCGACAACCCGGTCACGAATATCCGGGCGCTGGGCGACAAGCCCGAACTGGTAAGTCGCCTGGCGTGCGCCCTGATCGAGGCGCTGCAAACGCATGGTGTGGCCGCGACGGCCAAGCATTTCCCCGGCGACGGCATGGATGATCGCGACCAGCATCTGGTCACGACTGTCAACCACCTGCCCTTCGACCAGTGGCTGGCGACCTACGGCGAAGTGTGGCGTCGGGCGATTGCGGCCGGCGTGATGACGATCATGCCGGGCCACATCTCCCTGCCCGACTACCAGGGCCACCGCGCCGATCCGGACGCGGCGGCGCCGGCCACGTTGAGCCGCAAGCTGCTGATCGAGCTGCTGCGCCAGGAACTCGGCTTTACCGGCCTCATCGTCTCCGACAGCACGAGCATGGCCGGGCTGACCACGCGCGCCGCGCCGGCCGAACGCATCGTCGCCAGCCTGGCCGCGGGCATCGATCTCTATCTCGGCGCCGAGCCAGAACGCGACCTCCCGCATGTGCTGCAAGCCGTGCGCGCCGGCCGGCTGACCGAGGAGGAAATCTACGCGTCCGCGCGCCGCGTCCTGACGGTGAAGGCGCAACTTAACCTGGTCGATGAGCCCTTGGGACCCGCGCCGACTGCCGAGCAACAGGCGGCGTTTGCGCGCGCGGCGCAGACCATGGCGGACAAGAGCATTACTGTGCTGCGTGGCGCCGATCAACTGCCGGTCCGGCTCCCGCCCGGCGCCAAAGTCCTTACCGTGACCGTGGCCAAACTCAACCCCTTTTTCGGCCAGAAAGATCTCGAAGTCTTCGACGAGGAGCTGCGCCAGCGCGGCTTCGCGGTCGAGCACCTGCTCAACCCCAAGACAGCCGAGTTGCAGGAGCTGGCCCAACAGTGCGACGCCGTCTTTGTCAACATCTGCGTGACGCCCCTGGCGACAATGGGCACGGCGCGCATCGCGCTGGACAGCTTTGGCACGTGGGGCTGGCGCGCACTCTTTACCGAGCACCCGCACGTCTTCTACACCAGCTTTGGCAGCCCCTACCTGCTCTACGAACTGCCGCACATCCCCAACCTGCTGGTGGCCTACGGCGACGCCGAAGTTTCGCAGCGCGCCGCGGTCAAGGTCTGGCTCGGCGAGATGGAGGCGCAAGGGGTGCTGCCGGTCACGCTGCCGCAAGTCAGGGTAAGACGGTTTGAGGAAAATTCAATGCTGGCGTGAGAGCACGGCCACGAGTAAACACGTTCTGATATAATGCACTGATGATCATCGAATTCGAAGGCAAAATTTTTACCTGGCGCGGGCCAGCGCCCTTTCTTTTCGTTGCCGTCCCGGAAGAGCCGAGCCGAGCCTTGCAAGCGATCTCCGCCCGGGTCACCTATGGCTGGGGCGTCATTCCCGTCCATGCGCAGATTGGCCAGACGGCATGGAAGACTTCCCTGATTCCCAAGGAGCGCCGTTATCTTGTGCCAATTAAAATGAGCGTCCAAAAATCGCAAAGTCTTCAAGAGGGCGACGAGGTGACTGTGCGGCTCGAAGTTCGTCTATGAAGTCCGTCTATAAAGTAAAGCGAATTGTTGTTCTACAATAGGAAGAACGCTTGTGGAAAGGTGAGCCAGGACTGGAGAGAGTCCCCCTTTGCAGAGTTGCTGCTGTACACCATGCGCCCTGTGCAGAAGCATGCGGCGCAGCTGCACTTGTTCTGATCTTTTAATCTCAGGAGGCAGTCATGCACAAAATCGATATTGGGAAATCCGGTCTGTTGGCGTCGGCGATCAGCCTGGGCTGTATGCGCATCGGCGGCATGAGCGATGCGGCGGCGGATGAACTGCTGGCCGCCGCGTTGGAGAGCGGGATCGACTTCTTCGACCACGCGGACATCTATGCTGGCGGCAAGTCGGAAGAGGTTTTCGCCAGGGCGCTGGCGCGGTCGTCCACCCGCCGCGAACAGATCCTGATCCAGTCCAAATGCGGCATTCGCCAGGGCATGTTCGACTTCTCGCGCGAGCACATTCTGGCCGCGGTCGAGGGCAGCTTGCGCCGCCTGCAAACGGACTACCTCGACGTGCTGCTGCTGCACCGCCCCGACACGCTGATGGAGCCGGAGGAGGTCGCCGACGCGTTTATGCAGTTGGAGCAGAGCGGCAAGGTGCGTCACTTCGGCGTCAGCAACCTCAATCCCGGCCAGATCGAACTGCTGCGCAAATTTGTCGACCAGCCGCTGATCGCCAACCAGCTCCAGCTCAGCCTGACCAACACCGGCATGATCGACGCAGGCTTCAATGTCAACATGGAGAATCCGCCCTCGGTGGTGCACGACGGCGGCATTTTGGAGTACTGCCGCCTGCACGACATCACGATCCAGCCGTGGTCGCCCTTCCAGTACGGCTTCTTCGAGGGCGTCTTCCTGGACAACGACAAATTCGCGGCGCTGAATCAGGCCATCGACAAGCTGGTCGCAGCGAAGGGCGTCCCCAATACGGCCATTGCCATCGCCTGGCTGCTGCGCCACCCGGCCAAGATGCAGCCCATCATCGGCACAACCAACGCGCAGCGCGTGCGCGACATCGCCCAGGCTTCAGACATCGAATTGGCGCGCCAGGAATGGTACGATCTCTATCTGGCCGCGGGCAACAAGCTGCCGTAGCCGGTAAGAGGCTGACTTGAAAATAGTTTCTGAACGCAAAGGCGCGGAGAAGCAGAGGCGCAAAGGCATTTTCATGTTCG
>JACSRH010000094.1 GCA_014879855.1 Caldilineaceae bacterium
CGGCATCCCACCGGCTGATCCTTTTGCGCAGACTGCCACCGCGCAGGCGCTTTTCGGCATCCCACCGGCCGATCCCTTTGCGCAGACTGCCACCGCGCAGGCGCTTTTCGGCATCCCACCGGCTGATCCCTTTGCGCAGACTGCCACCGCGCAGGCGCTTTTCGTTCCCGATTCGCCGTTGGCGCCCTCAACGCCTGAAATGGTGGCCGTATTGCCACCGCCCAGCGTTGTGATCACGGTGACGGCCACACCCACCCCCCTTGGCCAACGTCCCATTGAGGGTGCAACGCCGTCCGCTGGCGATGCCGCCGTCATTTTTCGGGCAATTGCTGGGGGCGCGGCGGCAGCATTGGCATTGGCTGGCATCGTTGGCGGCGTCGTGCTGTTCCTCTTATTGGCAGGCGCGGTGGCCGGGGTCAGCGTAGGGAATCCTGGTCCGCCTCCCTACGATCTGGTAGAAGATGCTGGTGGAGATGTGGCTGTCCAGGCCGACCTGCTCGGCAAGTCCCCCGCACCCCGGTCGCCCGCATCACCCTCCCAAGACGAAGAGGAGTGGCCGGCTTCGCTGCCATGAACGTGCATCGACAGCGCCTTTATTTACTGATATTGACGCTGCTGGCGTTTGGCTGGCGCGTCGCGCGTCTGGATTTCCAGAGTCTTTGGCGCGATGAGGTCGATGCCGTCTATTTCGCTGTGCGCAATTTGGATGAGACGTTGCGGATGTTCGTCCAGGCCGCGCAAAATGGGCCACTCTATTTCTTAGGGTTGCGCCCGTGGTTTGCCGTTGTAGGAACCAGCGAGTTTGCGTTGCGTTTTCCATCGGTCGTGGCGGGCGTGCTGAGCACGCTGCTGGTATGGCAGGTTGGCCGCCGCCTCTTGCCTGCCGCGCCGCGCGCACACATGCCGGCGGTAGTGGCCTGGGTGGGCGTGGCCGAAATCGCCGCGCTCTTCTTTGCGCTAAACCCGTACCAGATCTGGTACGGCCAGGAAGGCAAGATGTACGCCACTGTCACCTGCCTTGCCTTGCTGGCCACGGTATTTTGGCTGCGCGGCGTCGAAGCGGGCGGCTGGAAACCCTGGACCGCTTACTGGGTCGTCGTCAGCGCGGCGATGTATGTGCATCTGTTGATGGTGTTGCTGATCCCGCTGCACTTGCTGTGGTTTGCGATTGCCTGGCCGTGCGCTCGCCATCATTGGCGCGGCTACGGGCTGGCGCTGGCCGGGTTGACGCTGCCTTACTTGCCCATGCTGTGGTGGCAATGGACAATGCTCACGTCGCCCGACAAGCTGTCGGGATTCAGCTTCACCTCTGTGGATGCCATCTTGCGCTCCTTGGCGCTCAGCCATGCGCGCGGTTTTATCGCGACCACGCCGCTGTGGTGGCTGGCGCCGGTCTATTTTCTATTTGGCGCCGGCATTTTATTCGGCATGACAGTGATCGGCGAGCGCGCCGGGGAGTTGCGTCCTCCCCTTGCCGCACCGCGGCGCTTCGCCTTGTTGCTGAGCTGGCTACTGCTGCCGATCCTTCTGATCTACATCGTCAGTCTGCGCCAGCCAGTCTTTACCGAGCGCTACATCATCTGGATCGGCCCGGCCGCGATGTTGCTGATGGCGGTGGGGCTGCGCGTCGTAGCGGCCAATGGCGGGCGTCTTGCCCTTCCCATCACCACGATTTTTCTGGTCTATGTGCTTGGGCTGTGGAGCATGTTGGCCTGGGAACAGAAGGTTCAGGTCATCAAATACGATCTGCGCAGCGCCATGCAATATGTCAACCAGCAGCGCAGCCGCGACGATCTGCTGATTCTGCAAATTCCGCATCAGGAATGGGCGTATCGTTACTATACCAGCGACTTTGGCCCGCATCCCTTCCAAGACAGCGATGAGCGGCTGGGCTGGTGGGCGGGCGGGCCATATACAAACTGGGGGCGCAGCGAGGATGTGGAGACGCAGGCCGTCGAACTGTACATGCGCGAGATCACGCGCGGGGCAGACACCCTCTGGGTTTTGCTCAGTGAGGCGACGCTGTGGGACGATCGGCGCATGATGGAGCGCTGGCTTCAACAGCACAGTGCACTCGAAGAGCAAAAAACTTTTGCCGGCGTCACGGTGCAACAATATCGAATGCACCCCTAAATTACGGACAAAGCTACTCGCATTTTCAAGCATGGCTCGGAGGTGATCGATGTCTACATTACAAGTTGAGGGTACAGCACGCAGCCGGTTAGTGTGGGATGATCCACCGAAACCCAGACGCGTTGGCCTTGTCCTGGGCGGGGGCGCGGCGCGCGGCATTGCCCATGTCGGCGCATTGCAGGCGCTTGAAGAGAATGGCATCTATCCTGATGTGATCACCGGCGCGAGCGTGGGCGCGCTGGTGGGTGGACTCTATGCAGCCGGCATCTCCGCGACGCGGCTCAAATCGCTGGTGACAAGCATCTCCTGGCTCGATCTGGTCAGCCTCAAATTGCCCTCGTTGCATCTGCCGGATTTGGCCAAAAGCTTGCCGCTTGGCCTGCTGGAGTTGGATAAAATGATCAACTGGATCGATTCGCTGATCGGTAAAGATGTCCAGTTCGAACAACTCAACCTGCCTTTTACTGCCGTCGCCACCGACCTCGTCACGAGTGAGGTGGTTGCCATGAATCGTGGGCCGCTGGCGCCGGCGATCCGCGCCAGTTGCGCGGTGCCTGGCGTCTTCACGCCCTATCGGCGCAACGGCCGGCTGCTGGTGGATGGCGTGGTCGCCAATAACCTGCCAGTGAGCGTGGCGCGCGAGATGGGCGCCGACTATGTGATCGCTGTGGATCTGCTGCTGCCGCTGACCGCGGCGTTTGCTTCTCGCTCGGTCGAACCGCGCAATCTAGCCGAAGCGGCCATGACTTCCCTCTTCATATTGGCGCGCGCCACGCAGTCCGAACAGCAGTATGCCGACATCGTGGTGACGCCGGAGATCGGCCACATCAATCTGGCCGACCTGTTTTCCGCTGACGAATTGCTGGCCACCGGCAAACAGGCAATGGAAGCATGGATCCCCAAGATCAAGGATGATTTGTCGCCAGAGAAGCTACAACTATGACACCGATCGACGTGTTGTGTGTGGGACATGCCTGTTATGACCTGATCTTTGCCGTGGATCATCATCCTGGGCCGGATGAAAAGGCGCGGGCGCACGCGTTTATCAGTTGTGGTGGTGGCACGGCCGCCAATGCTGCGGTCACCGCGGCCCGTCTCGGCGCAACAACTGCTCTGGCGGGGTATCTGGGCGCCGACATCTATGGCGAGGAACACCTGGCCGAACTCCATGCCGCGGGCGTCGACAGCAGCCTGATTGTGCGCGGGCCGCAGGCGACGCCAATTTCCGCCATCTTCGTCAAACCCGATGGCGCGCGCTCGATCGTCAACTATCGGGGCGACACCAACCGGCTGACGGCAGAGAACATCGAATTTACCAAGTTGCGGCCCAAGGTCGTGTTGTTTGACGGCCATCAGCCGGCGTTTGCGGCGGCGCTGGCGACGTGGGCAGCGGCGCAGGGGATCGCCACTGTGCTCGACGCTGATGTGGTCAATGACGGCAACCGGGCCCTGGTGCACCGCTGCACCCTCGTCGCCGCGTCCGAGCGCTTTGCGCAGGAATACACGGGCGCGGCCACACCACAAGCCGGCTTGGCGCATCTGGCGTCGCTGGCGCCCGCGGTCATCGTCACATTGGGCGAACGCGGTCTGATCTGGCAGCGCGGGGCGGAAACGGGCGCGCTGCCTGCGTTTGTAGTCGATGTGCTTGACACCACCGGCGCCGGCGACGCTTTTCACGGCGCGTTGGCGGCCGGCGTTGCGCAAGACATGGCCTGGGAAGACCTGTTGCGCTTTGCCAGCGCCGCGGGCGCGCTCTGTTGCACCAAACATGGCGCCCGCATCGGCATTCCCACGCGTCAGGAGGTGATGGCGTTGTTGAGCGCCGGGTAGAAGCATAGAGGGCGTCGAAAGTCAGAGCCATTGAAAACCATCCAGCCTGTGCGATAATGGCGCCATGCAACTACTGGAATGGCAGTTTTTAGAAGAGTATTGGCATCGTAAAGGGATCAGGTAAGGGATCAGGTGTGACAACCTATAGAAAGTGATATTGATCTGGTTGTACTGTTGGATCAGCCTTTTGACTATTTTGTGGAGTTGCGCGAGATTATCGACCTGCTGGATCCGATTCAGTTGGAAGCAAATCGACTTATTTATGACGTTGCTGCTTCCAGAGGGCTTATTCTGCTGCATTCTACATAAAGCCGATATTCAAGAAATGACTGAATTCAAGCAATGACTGACATTCGCGTCTTAACAATTTCCGGCAGCCCCTACGAGATGGGTTACACCCACGGCAAGGCGTTTGCGAAAGAGATCAGCGAGCTGACCGAAGAACGGCTGCATCTGAGCTGCGACCCCTTCTGGACGGGCGGGCAGAGGGCGACGCTGGACGAGGTGCTGGCGATCGGCCGCGCCTGCCTGCGCCATCATGAAACGTTTGCGCCCGAATTGATGGAAGAGATGCGCGGCATGGCCGACGCCACCGGCATCGGCGTCAACGAATTGGTGATCATGAATGGCTTCACCGATTTCGTGGACATCATTGCCAACCCTGCTATGCTGGCCCATGCTCGCACCAAAATCGTGTTGCCTGGCGACGCGAGCGATTGCACCGCCTTCATTGTCGCGCCGGCAGCTTCGGCGCATGGCCATGGCTACTTGGGGCAGACGTGGGATATGCACAGCACGGCCACACCCTATGTGCTGATGCTGGATGTGCGGCCGCAGACTGGCCCTGCTCTCATGACGTTTACCATCACCGGCTGCGTGGCCATGATCGGCATGAATGAGCACGGCGTGGCAGTCGGCATCAACAATCTGCTCGGCGCGGAGGGACGCGCCGGCGTACACTGGGTCTATGTGGTGCGTAAGATGCTGGCGCAGCGCACGGTGGAGGAAGCCCTTGCCGTGCTGCAAGG
>JACSRH010000272.1 GCA_014879855.1 Caldilineaceae bacterium
CATCCGTCCAGAACTCAAGCCGATGTCCTTCGGGATCGTGACAGTAAAAGACCCACGCGCCCCAACGGCGCTGGATCGGCGTTGAGACAATCCCGTAGCTTTGTAGCTCCGCCTGCATGGCTTCCAGCTGATCGACCTGCCAAGCCAGTGTGATGCCTTGGCCTTCGACCGCCGCGATGGACGCGCGCGCCGCATTCGCCACACTAAGATAGGCGCCGACGGTTAGTTGGAACTCGACAAACCAATCGTTCTCGTACGTGACTGGCAGGCATAGCTGTTCTCTGTAGAAGTGAACGGTGGCCGCCCATGCCCGGCAATAGAGGATGGTGTTGGTTCGCTGTAGCGCAATCATGATTTATGCGTTCCCGCGAGCGGCATGGTCGGCACTCATGGCGCCGCCACAAAGTGAAGGCGCGCCGCGTCCCCGCCGCCGTCGCTGATCGTCACATTGACCACTTTCTCTCCTTGCTGAAAGAGATAGGTAGTCTGCCCCGGCGTCGTCTCGGCTTTGGTGACCAGCGTGTAGCCATTGGCAGGCAAAATCTGCTCGATCAGCCTTTGCGCCTCGGCCACCGTGTAGGGCGTCAGCGCCGTCACCAGCGTAGCGCCAACGGCCGCCTCGACGGTGGAGCCTGTGGGCAGCATGAAACGAAAGCCGAGCAATTGGCTCAATGTATCGCCGGGCGGGATGTCGTTGCTGGCCGCGCTGGATTCACCCAGCGAGGACGCATCAACAGTCACCGCCGGCTTTTCAATGGTGATCGGCGCGTTGAAATCATAATAGTCGAAGACAACCTCCAGCGTGGAGGCGTCATTCTGGTCGTCGTTGGCCTGTAATTGGAGGCGCGTCACCACGTTGGTGGCCTGATCGATCCAGACATCCATCTGGGCAAAGGCAAGGGCGCTTACGTCCAGGGTGTCACCAGGCGAACCGACCACAGGGATCATCTCCTGGCCGCCACGATAGTGCATGGCCTGCACGCCGTTGACTTCTTCGACGCCCACCTGCGTCATGCGCGCCAGCAGGCCAGTCACATCGTCCGGTGTGATGAGCGTCAAGTCGCTGAGATTGATGGTTGCCTCCGGCGTCTCAAACCACTGGTCACCCATCTGCATGTAGCGTACGCCATCCACGACAGTCATTGCCATCACCTGTTCGCCCTCTTGAAAGCGGATGGTGAGTTCTTGGGCAGGCGGCTCTTTCACAAAGGCGCCGTCGACTTCCACCTTGTCTGCGCCGCGCGGACTTTCGCTTTGGGTGACAATATGCAGGCGATAGCTGCTGATGGCGTCTGCTTGCTCGGCTGTCTGGGCTGTGCTGGGGCTAGCCTGACTCGCCGTTTGCTCGATTGGTTGCTCTGTGGGAGAGGGCGGTGCAGTTTCCGGCATGGTCGCGACTACAGTAGGGGTAGCGGTGGGTGATGGCGGCGTCGATTGGTTGGCGCCGCAGCCCGCGGCAAAAAGCAGTAGATTGGCAAGCACAATGGCCTGTCCAGCATGGTTTATCATTTTTCAATTCCTTTCGTGAGGCTTGCTGGATCCCACTCCTGCGGCAAATTGGAAAGCCTTGCCAGCGCATTTGACTTGTATTGAGCGACCGGAGATAAAGAGAGATCAGGTTGATTGGTGGAAGTAAAGACAAGTATATCGTATAAGGCGGCGATATAAGAACTGGTTGAGGCTGCCAGCCGCGTGCTCAAGATCGAATGCTTGCCAGGGGGTGTGCGGGTGACGACGCTTCTATCCAAAGAAAACGATTGATTATTTCGCCGATTTGATTGACAATCCGGATATGAACCTGGGAAGGCGAAATGAGCGGGACATTGAATAATCGTAAATGGTTGAAATAAGCGTACAGTCATACGCTTTGAAGATCGCAGTGGGCAAGAATTTGAACGCCTTGCATTTGCATATCTCCCTATAAAACAGTAAATGCTTCTCAAGTGACCTGAGGTAAAACCGTGAACATGGATACGACTATACACCAAGAACACGAACGGACATTGATCAAAATCGCTCGCGTCTTGCCACCTAACCGGGTAGAGCAATTGGTAGATTTCGCTCGTTTTTTGGAAGCGCAGATTCTGAGTGAGGAGCTACTCCAAGAAGAAAGTGCGGCTGAGGTTGAAGCCGATCATGCACGATGGGATGCACTCATGGCGACAGATGAGGCGCAAGCACTGCTAGAAAAGCTAGCAGAGGAGGCGCTGGCAGAACACCGAGCGGGCAAGACAAGGCCGATGGCTTTCGATGATGAGGGACGGATTGTGCCAGGATGAAGTCAGTCGCGACCTCGCAGTTCTGGAAACGCTACCACTCTCTGCCAGAGGATGTGCAACGTCAGGCAGACAGAGCTTACGAACTATGACAGATCAACCCCTCAAGCGCATGGACTCTATTTTAAGCGCGTCGGTGCACAACAGCCAATGTACTCTGTCCGCATCGGCAAGGGCTACCGCGCACTTGGCATTCTTGAAGGGGAAGCCATTCTCTGGTTTTGGATAGGTCCTCACGATGAGTATATCCGTATGTTGAAACATCTATAGCTCGCTGACAACAGCCGCCCAACATCTCGTGCAGCCGACCGGGGACGATCTTGATTTGTACAGGATGGTGACGGGCATCCCCGACGGCGGACGGCGAGCGTTCGGCATCCGATATGCAGTGCCAATGACCCTTAAGGTTAACAACAAAATTGGGTCTTGGTGCACCCCGTGCGTACTTTTATGGTTTGATTGAACCCCTACCCCTTGATCGCCCCTGCCGTCAGCCCGGCGATAAACGTGCGCATCGTCGCAAAGAAGAGCACCAGCATGGGCAGCGCCGCCAGCACGCCCGCCGCCATGCCCGCGCCGGGCGCGGGCATGGTGAAGTCGTTGAAGACGATGAGGGCCAGCGCGGCCGTGCGCGCCTGCGGCGCGTTGGCGACCAGCGAGGGCCAAGCATAGTCGTTCCAGATCACCCACACCTGGAAGATCGCCATCGCGCCGATCACGGGTTTGGCGAGCGGCGCGGCAATGGCCGTGAACTGCTGCACGACCGACGCGCCGTCGACGATAGCGGCGTCGAAGAGTTCGTCGGGCATCTCCAGAAAAAAGGTGCGCAGGACGACGATCGCCAGCGCCTGCAACGCGCAGTAGGGCAGGATCAGCGCCCACAGCGTGTTCTGCAGGCTGAAGCTGATGATGAGCTGATAAGTCGGCACCAGCAGCACGGTATTGGGGATGAAGAGCAGGATCATGATGGCAAAGAAGAGCAGATCGCGGCCGGGGAAGCGAAAGCGTGCAAAGACAAAGGCGGAGATCGAAGCCATGCTCAGGCTGGCGAGCGTCGCCACCGTCGCCACCAGAATGTTATGCCAGATGGGCTCAGCCATGAACTTCCAGGCCAGGGTGTAGTTTTCGAAGCGCATGGGAAAGGTGAGACCCATCGGCGCCACATTGAACTGGTAGATATCCTTGACCGAGAGCGAGAGCAGCGTCACCAGCGGCGCAAACGTGATGAACGCCAGCATTAGCAGCACAAGCTGGATCACCCACTGGCCGGCGCGACGGTGCAGGCGCTTCATACAGTTTTCTCCAATCGCTGGCGAATGGCAAGATTGAGCAGCGAGACCGCGAGCAGCACGCCAAAGAGCAGCGTGCCGATGGCGGAGCCATAGCCCAGGTCCAATTCATCACGAATCGAGCGATACATTTGCAGGCCGGGCACCAGCGTGCCGGTCGTGCCGGGGCCGCCATTCGTCATGATCAGCGGCGCGTCAAAGGAGCGCAGATAGTAGATGATCGTCAGCATAAGCAGGAGCGACATCTGCGGCCGGATCATGGGCAGCTCGATCTGAAAGAAGGTGCGCAGCGCGGTGGCGCCATCGACGCGCGCCGCATCGAGCACCTCTTCGGGAATCGACTGCAAGGCCGCCAGATAGATCAGAAAGTTCAGCCCCGCCACCCACGGAAAGCCCACGAAAATGATCGCCCACAGCGCGGTCGCCGGATCGCCCAGCCACGCGCGCGTGAGCTCCTCCATCCCCACCAGCCGCAGCAGATAGTTGATGCCGCCATCTACGCCGTAGAACCAGCGCCACACAAAAACAATCACGGTCGCGGGCACGACAATCGGCAGCACAAAGGCGACGCGCCACCAGTACTGGCCGCGCCGAACATGATGCACCAGCGCCGCGCCAAGCAAAGGAAAGGTGAGCACCACGATCATCTGCGAGCCGACGATCAGCGCCATGTTGCGCCACGCGGCCGCGGTCGCGGGGTCGGCGAAAAGGCGCGCGTAGTTGTCCAGCCCGACCCAGACGGTGCGTTTGATGTCCCAGTAGGTGAAGGAGTGGTAGATGCCGGAGAGCAGCGGGTAATAGTAGAAGGCGATCGCAAAAAGAAAGGTCGGCGCCAGCAGCAGATAGAAGAGACCGTAGCGGCGCACGCCCTGCATGATGCCTGCCCGGCGCTGGCCGTAGGGAAACGAGGGTTCCCCTACAGCGGATCGTTCGCTTTGCCTCACGCGTTTGACCTCATGATCACCAGGATATTTACCAACTGTCGGCGTTCCATTCCGGGTGCTGCAAGAGAATATTGCTCGCCTGCTGCTCCAGGAAGGCTTGATACGCGTCCAGCGTCTGCTCCAGGTCGGCGTTGCCGGCGAGATAATCCTGCAGAATCTGGTTCTCCTGGACCACGATGGCCGGCCCGAAGACATCGTTGGCATCGAGCCGGGCGACCATGTTGTCGATGGTTGGCGGTTCGATAAAGCCGCGATAGCGCTCCTGTTTCACCGGGTCGCCGGGGATAATCTCCTCGATCGGCGTGCCGGGCGCAAAGCAGGGGATCGGCTGGTTGGCGCACCAGTACTCCATGGCCGCGGGACTGGTGACGTATTGCAGCAGGTCGCGCGCCAGATCCAGCTTGCCCTTGTCCACGGTGGTGTTGGGGATGAAGAGATACTGCGATCCCTGGCCCGCGCCCGAATTGCCCAGGCGCGGCGAGGTCTCGCCGTCCTTCAGCGCCGGCAGGTAGAAGCTGCCCCACTCGAAGGTTAGGTTGGGGTCATTCTCATAGACCGCCATGGTCAGGCGCACGGTGGGCAGAAAGGCGACTTTGCCCTGGGCAAAGAGATTGCCGGGCGCGGAAGGCGCCAGGTAGCCTTCATGGAAATACTGCGACCACTTCTTCATCTCTTCAAAAGTCTGGACGACGCCAGGATGGCGCGCATTCCAGTAGCCCTTCTCGATGCACCAGATCGCTTCCTTCTGCGAAATGACGCCGTCCTGCTCCTCGCCCACCTGACCATCACATTGGGCCACCACGTCGTCCATCAACTGCCCGCTGAGCAGCACTGTGTACCAGGTGAAGATGTAGCCATCGGCGCCGGCGGTCGGCATGTAGAAAGGCTCGTAACCCGCGGCCTTGATCTTGTCCATCGCCGCGTAGAACTCAGACCAGGTTCGTGGCAATTCCTCGACGCCCGCCTGCTTGAGGATGTCCTTGTTGTAAAGCACCGCGGTGTCGCCCAGGTCGCCGCTGTAGGTGGAGCCGACCATCAGCACCTTGCCATCGACGGTGACATCGCGCAGCGCCACGCCATTGAGCGGGAAATCCTCGCGCCAGGTGGCGTTGTCGCTGTAGGGGTTGGGCTGGTCGAGATCCGCGCTGAAGTCGTACTGCAGGTCGCCGTCCAGTTGCGCCGGCGAGGGGAAGTACTGCATCACCACATCGGCCAGCGTCTGCGAGCGCAGATTGGTCGAGATATAGCCAAAGCGCTCCGGCACCGTGCCGAGCATGGGCTGATAGGTCACTGTGACATCGGGATGGCTGGCCGCCCACTGCTGGATCAATTCATGCAACACGTAGGAGGGATGCGCAGGATCAGCCGTGATGTCGTTCCAGGTGTTGATGACCAGCTCGCCGCTCAATACTTTGTCGCTGGATGAGGTGGCAACTGGAGCGCCGGCCGCGGCAGCCTCGGTCGTCGCCGGTGGCTCCGCATTTGTGGGCGGCTCTGTGGGCGGCGTCACCATGCCACAGGCGCTGACCGTGAGCGCCAGCACGCCGATGCAAAGCCATAAAGCCAAGTTGCGCCAAGCAATTGATTGTTTCATCTTTTCTTCTCCTCTTGGGAAATTGTGGAAACTTTCAGAATCCTAGCACTGTGGCGGGCAAATGTCAACACTTCAAAAATCTTCGTAACCTTATTGACACTTTTCCGAAAGACAGTTACAATCGCCGCATGGCAGCAATCCTCGGGGCAGTACGCAAAGATAAGATTCTCGGCTTTCTACGCGATCACTCGTCAGCCACCGTAGCCGAACTCAGCGATCTCTGTGAAGTGTCGGAAGTGACGATCCGTCAGGACTTGAATCAGTTGGCAGTGGAAGGAATGCTGGTGCGGACGCGCGGCGGCGCAATGCTCTCCAACCGGGCGACGTCGGAGTTCACCTTTGCCGCGCGCGCGGCCATCAACGCGGAGGTCAAACAGCGCATCGGCGAGCTGGCTGCCACCCTGGTGCAATCAGGCGACTCGGTGCTGCTTGATGCGAGCACGACCGGGCTGCACGTGGCG
This sequence comes from Caldilineaceae bacterium, assembly GCA_014879855.1. Classification (GTDB taxonomy): domain Bacteria; phylum Chloroflexota; class Anaerolineae; order Caldilineales; family Caldilineaceae; genus Caldilinea. Next base: position 6,565 of record JACSRH010000272.1, read on the forward strand.
CGTGCGCTGGCGCTGCGCGCGGACCTGGAGGATGTGACCGTCATCACCAACGGCATCAACACCGCGCTGGAGCTGGCCAACCGGCTCGATATCAACACCTTTCTGACCGGCGGCCACCTGCGCGCCAGCGGCGTCTCGCTCTCCGGCTCCTTTGCGTGGGATATGCTGGGCAAGATTCATGCCACAGTCGGCTTCTTTGGCGCGCGCGGGGTCACTGTCGAACAGGGACTCACCGAGGCCAATCTGCAAGAGGCCGACGTCAAGCGCAGGATGCTCGACCGCTGCCAGGAGGTGATCGTCGTCGCCGACGGCAGCAAGCTCGGCCAGGTGACGCTCGCCCCATTCGGCGAGATTGCCTGCATCCAGCGTCTGGTCACTGACGCCGGCGCGCCAGAAGCGATGCTACACGCCCTTCGTCAGCTTGGCATTGATGTCATGGTGGTGTAGCTAACCAGCATTCGGAGTTACAAATGTCCAATTTCATGCGCGTCCCTGCCGGTTCGGTTGAACTGGCGGTGGAATCCTTTGGCGCCGGTCCACCCCTGATCTTTGCACACGGTCTCACCGGCAGCCGGCGCGGCGCCAAACGCCAGTTTGCTGCGTTGGCGCCGCAGCACCGGATCATCGTCTATGACCAGCGCGGCCACGGCGAATCGACGCCGGTGTACGATCCGGCTGGCTACGATATCGACGCCATGGCCGCGGACCTCGGCGCGGTGATGGATGCGCTTGGCATCGAGCGGGCCATCGTCGGCGGCGAATCAATGGGCGCGGCCACAACGCTGCACTTTGCGCTGCACCATCCGGCGCGTGTGGAGCGTCTGCTGCTGACCGCGCCGGCCTTTGGCGACAGGCCCAACAGCGAGATCAAGCGCTTTCTCGATTTGGCGGAGGCGATCGAAACCTATGGCATGGAACGCTTTCTGATCGCTGCTGAGAGCACCTGGCGCACCGATCTGCACTGGTCGCCCGCCGCCGTGGCCTATGCCGGCAGCATGTTCCGTGCGCACAACGAACGCAGCCTGGTGGCCGCCCTCCGCGGCGTGATCGGCTGGACGCCGCTGCCGAACCTGGAGCTTTTACGCAGCGTGACCACGCCCACCTGCCTGATCACCTGGCCGGACGATCCGCTCCATCCCACCGAGTTGACGCAGCGCATGGCGGCCGCACTGCCCTGCGCCCGCGTGATCGATTATCCACCCCTGCCTGCCATCTTTGAATCTCCCGAATCGGTGGGTGAACTCTTTGCGGGCTTCCTGGATGAAGTTGAACGCTGACAGCCTCAACGTTGCCGGGGCCATCTGCGCTCGATGGTGCAGATACTCAAGCGCGCTTTGCCAGTGCGTGATTCCAAAGCGGCAAGTGCAAACACTTCACCGGGGCAACCTGTGGATATTCTTCAGCGCTACCCAAGGCGCGACGATGATCTCAGAGAGTTTTACCAAATTCGCTCCACGCCATACTGATCAAAAATTCCATCGCTGCTGACCACAGCGATGCTTTCCACCAACGACTGCGCGATGATCAAACGATCAAATGGGTCGCGGTGATAAAAGGGCAGATCGGCAACACTTGCGGTGTGAGACACAGAGATTGGTAAAATGACAAAGTCGTTGATCCGCAACTGACCATCTCAAAACGCTGCAAAAGGTGCTGGTAGTGCATACTTGCCTATACTGATCTTGATGGCGATTTCCCATAGGCTTGCCGGGCTGCTCAAAACCAGCCCATCTGTGGCAACAATGCGTTCCTGCGCCACTCTGCTCAATCGAGCATCGTCCAAGATAAACCAGAGCAACACCTGGGTATCCAGTAAGAAATTCATGGCATATACATTTTGAAATCATCCAGATGTTCGTCGTCTTCAGATAATATCTTGAGAATCTCTTTGGCACTTCCAGGTCGTCGCTTAAGGATGCCTCCTTTTCTGGACTCAGCCCTCTCTTTGTTGTTGACGCTGACATGATTGCAGCTTGGTTGCAAGTATAGCAGAAAAGTCGAGGTCGTGTTGCCTCGCGATGAACTCGCTCCACACCAGAGGAAGGAGTTTGCTCAAATATCGTCACGACCCTGCCCACTGCTTTCCCTGTTTCTCTTCCACCGCCAGCGGCGCCAGAATTGTGCCGAGGGCATGAATACACTCAATCAAATTGCGCTGCGAGATGCCTGTGCTCTGCGTGACGCTCAGCGTGTTGCTGAGAATAGGATCACCGACCGGGTCGCGTGAAGAGATGACGATCACGGGAATGGCGGCGATGGCAGGGTCGCGCGCCTTTTCCGCCAGCACCTGAAAGCCGTTCATGCCTGGCATGTTCAGGTCGAGCAGCATGACATCGGGCTGGCGGCTGCGCAACATGCTCAGCGCGCGCTGGCCGGAGGTGACGCGCAGGATCGCATAACGGTGGGCGCCGGCCTCGATCATGCGCGCAAAAAGGTGCAGCTCGTCTTCTTCGTCGTCGACGATCAGCACCGTCCTGATAGCGTTTCCCAGAGCAGCCAGGGCAGCGAGCAATTTCTCCGTCGCCAGCGGCTTGACAAGATACTCCACCACGCCCAACCGCTGGGCCGCGTCATGCTCGCCGGGCAGCCAGCAGGTGATGGCCGGAGTGCCGAAGGGGAGGTCACCCACCTTAGCCGCGGGTAACGCTTGTAGCGGTGAATCATTGACAACCAATGCCTGCGCCGGCGAGCGATGAAGCGCGGCAATCGCCTGGGCAAGGTCGGGCGCCGCTTCCACTTCGACGCCGGGCAGGTAGCGACTCAGCAGGCGCTGGAGTGTCTGCTCGGGATCGACAATGACGAGCCGTTCGTCGACCGTGGACATGTGCGCACGTGAGGGCCGCGTGCGCACACGATACCCGATTTCATCGTCGACAACGATGGCGCGGCGCAGGCTGGACGCTTCCTCCATGCCTGGGGACAGAGGCTGCGCCATCGGCAGGCTGAAGCTGATGGTGGCGCCCGCCCCTGGCGCACTTTCCAGCCACATCGCGCCCCCGTGCATTTCTACAAATTGTTTGCTGATCGTCAGACCCAACCCGCTGCCGCCCTGGCGCCGGCGGGTCGAGACATCAGCTTGCTGGAAGGGTTCAAAGATGCGCTGCTGATCCTTCTCGGCGATGCCGGGGCCAGTATCGGCAACGCTGATCACCGCGTCGCGCCCGGACTGTCGGCACTGTAAAATGACCCCGCCGCGCTCCGTAAAGCGGCCAGCGTTGCCCAGCAGATTGATGACCACCTGGCGCACGCGTGTCTCATCGCAGTAAACCGGCGGGATGCCTGGCTCGATCTCCGCCTGGAGATAAAGCCCGCGCGATTGGTAGAGCGGCTGCACCACAGTGAGCGCCTCCTGGAGGAGCGGCGCCAGCTCCACCCAGTCGCGGCTGAGCGCCATGCGCCCGGCTTCCACCTGGCTGAGGTCGAGCACATCGTTGACCAGTGTGGAAAGATGCTCGGCGTTGCGCCGGATGGCCGCGATGTCGGTCAGCAGCGATGCCGGCAGTCGCCCGCCGTAGACGTGGGGCGAGCGGGCAATCATATCAGAAAAGCCGATGATCATGTTGAGGGGCGTACGCAGTTCATGGCTGACATTGGCGACGAATTCGGTTTTGGCCTGGCGCGCCTCCTCGGCGATGCGTTCCAGCACCTTCAGGCGCTCCGAAAGGCGCGTCAACTCCCGATTGACGAGCACAAGATCCTCGCGCGACTGCTCGAGCTCCAGGCGCTGCTCGCGCATCTCGTGCAGATTTGCGCGTGCGCGGTCAAAGCTGGACATCGACCAGTCGGCCAGCACCAGCAGCTCGCTGCGCGCGGTCCAGCCCAGCAGCCCGCAAAAAATGCCGGCCGCAATCAAGATTCCTCCGGTAGTTCCTGCCAGCGACGCGCCATAGGCGCTCTGGCTGACGCCCCACACCAGCCCGATCACGATCAGTTGCATGGCAACCCCTGCCCAGCCACTGATCGTGATCACGGCCACGAGCGGCAGCACGGCGCTGAGCAGCAGGAGGTGCGGGTCCTGCAAGAGCACACTGGCCCACAGGATGGCCAGGAGGGCGCCGCCGAGCCACAGAATCAAGGCGACCAGATAGTTGCGTGCGATGAGATAATGCGAAGCCGTGAAAATTGTGGCGACCACAGCCATGCAAGTGAGCAGACCGATGATACGATCGCCGCTCCAATGCGCGGTGAGGGTGACGGCGCACACCAGCCAAAAAACGCCGCTGGCGACGATCAGATTGCCAGCGGTCGTTTGCAGCAGATCACGGATGGTCGCCGCATGTTCCATCTGGCTGTGTGCGGTTTTGCGTTCAAAGTGCCACATAATCGGTTCCTGTGAAAAGTTATTTGACCAGGGGAATGGTTAACTCACTCCAGCAAGCGGCTTTGCCGATCGAGGATGCGTAGAAGCTGCTGTTGCGAGACTGGTTTTTGCAAGAAGGCGCTGGCGCCCAGCGACAACGCCATTTCTTCGAGCGGCAGGATCGTGCAGACGATGACGGGGATGGATGCGGTGGCGGGCGCCTGGCGCAGCTCGCTCAAGACCTGCCAGCCATCGATATTGTGCATCATCACGTCGAGCAGGATGAGCGCGGGCTGAAGCTTTTCAGCAAGCGCTGGCCCGGATGCAGGATCACTGGCGCCGACAATGTGATAGCGCGAGCCACTGCTGTAGCGTGCCATCAACTCCAGCCAGTCGGTGTTGTCGTCGATCACAAGCACCGTGAGTTGCGCCGGCGCCGGCAGCATCAACGTAAACGCCAGGCCAGCGGCTTGCAAGGACGCAAACTCCAGCGTGGCGCCGTAGAAGGAGGCCAATTCCTGCGCCGTGTTGAGCGCATCCTGCTCTTTGGGAGAGAAGGCCGCCTGGTCGTCATGGTGGCCGGCGCCTGTGATGCAAAGCTGGATGGCCGCATCCTGACGCGCCACGGCCACCACGACTCGTGCACTGCCCGCGCGAGGAAGCGCAATCGTCAGCAGGGTGAGCAGAATGCTGCGCAGCGCCAGGGGCGAGACAGGCAAGCCAGCCAGGTCGTCGGGCAGATCGATGGACAACGCAACGCGCCACCGCAGCGCCAGCGGCTGCGCCAGCGCAAGCACATTTTCGAGCGCTTCCCGCAGGGGGACGTGCTCTTCCGCGGCTGGCGTCTGCAGCCAGCTCAATTCGGTGGAGAGCGTCTGATGGGGCGGCAGAGCCGTCGTGCTGGTTGTGTCTGTGGGGGGCTGAAAGGCAGGCGCAGCGCGTTGCCAGAGTTGCTGGGCAAGCGCTTCGATGGCCAGGCGCTGTTCGCGCCGCATCTGTCGCTCGCTGATGCCGAGTTGGGTCGCCACTGCCGTGCGTTCGAGTTGCCGCACATACTGCAAGTTCAGGGTGTCGTAAATGCGCCAGGCGCGCGCCTGCGAAGGTTCGTCGCCCGGCGGTTTAAGCTTGCCGATCGCCGCCACCAGCCCCTGGTGGAGGGCGGCCGCCTGATCAAATTCGCCGCTGAAACCGAGCAGTTCGACGAGCGGACTGCGGCGCAAATTGACGGGATCGTAGAGATAATGCAGTGCACTGCGCAATTGCGCCACGAACTGGTCGTAGGAAAGTCCATCCATGGTATTGGTTATCTCGTGAGGAGAAATTGGTCAGAAGTTGGCCGGAATCTGGCCGCAGCACAATATCATTTCCTTGATAATCCTGCTATAGTAATCTACAAGTTTCCACCCAAGCAACTGAAGAGGGCCGCAGCGCCGTCAGCGTTTCTGCAAGGTGCGCGGACGCAAAAGCTGCGTTTATGGCGTGTGCGGCGCTTTGCCCAGCGCCACAAGGAGGCGCCTGCATTCTGATGGCTCAAACCGTGCAGACTACCACCGCAGACTCAAGCCCTGTCCGCTCCGCAGCGGGCGATGCAAACCGCGCTGCCACCTGGCGCGTGGCGCAGCGTAGTTTGCGCCGGCATTGGCAACTGTACGCACTCATGCTGCCAGGGTTGCTCTACTTTATCGTATTCAAATATGTCCCGATGGTCAATGCGGTGATTGCGTTCAAGGACTACAACGTGGTTGCGGGCATTTGGGGCAGTCCGTGGGTGGGCTTCAAGTATTTTGAGTTGTTCTTCAACAATCCGGTCTTTTGGACGCTGCTTCAAAATACGCTGGTTCTCAGCCTCTATGCCCTGTTGGTAGGGTTTCCCTTGCCAATCCTGTTGGCGGTTGCGCTGAACGAAGTCCGCGATGGCTTTTTCAAACGTTCGGTGCAGATGGTCACCTACGCCCCCTACTTTATCTCAACGGTGGTGATGGTCTCAATGATCATGCTGCTCTTTGCCCCGCGCCTGGGCATTGTCAACACCGGGCTGCAATCGCTGGGGGTGCAGCCCCCCAATTTTCTGGGCAGCCCGGATTGGTTCCCCTCGATCTACGTCTGGTCCGGGGTTTGGCAGAACAGCGGCTACGCGGCGATTGTCTACTTGGCCGCGCTCTCCGGCATCGATCCTACGCTCTACGAGGCGGCCAAGGTCGACGGCGCCTCACGCATTCAGAAGATCATCAATATCGACCTGCCGGGCATTATGCCGGTTGCGGTAATTATTCTGATTCTGACCGTCGGCAGCCTCCTGGCCATCGGCTTCGAGAAGGTCTATCTGCTGCAAAACCCCCTCAATCTCGCTTCGTCCGAGATCATCCCGACCTATGTCTACAAAGTCGGCCTGCTGAATGCGAACTTCAGCTTTGCCACCGCGGTCGGCTTGTTCAACTCCGTGATCAATATGATCTTGTTGGTGCTTGTCAATGCGTGGGCAAAGCGGGTTTCAGATTTCAGCCTCTGGTAAAACGCATGGCTGTGACTTACGCAAGACCATCTGCAAATTAGGGGTGCAGTCCTTATGGCAGCGACCACTTCCGTAAAACGATCGATCCGCATTCGCGAATCGTTCAGCGACCGGCTATTCCTTATCGGCGTCTATCTGTTCCTGGTGATTATCCTGCTGATCGTGCTCTACCCGCTCGTTTATGTGGTGAGTTCTTCCTTCAGCAGCCCCACGGCCGTCTCCTCGGGCAAGGTGTGGCTGTGGCCGGTGGACTTCTCGCTGCGCGGCTACCAGGTGGCGCTCAGCAATCCACAGATCGTCACCGGCTATGCCAACTCGCTCTACTACACGGTGTTCGGAACGTTGATCAGCGTCATCCTGACGGTGCTCGTGGCCTATCCGCTGTCGCGGCGCACCCTGTTTGGCCGCAACGCGATCATGATGTTTATCGTGTTCACAATGATCTTCTACGGCGGGCTGATCCCCACCTACCTGGTGGTGAAGAATCTGGGCATGCTCGACACGCGCTGGGCCTTGTTGATCCCGCAGGCCATGGCGGCGTGGCAGGTGATCATTGCACGCACCTTCTTTCAGGTCAGCATCCCCGAAGAATTGGCCGAGGCCGCGGAATTGGATGGCTGCAGCGACCTGCGCTTCTTGTGGTCGGTGGTGATTCCGCTCTCCAAGCCGATCCTGGCCGTCCTGGTGCTGATGTACGCCGTGGGACAGTGGAACGCCTACTTTGATGCGTTGCTCTATCTCAAATCCGCCTCTCTGCATCCGCTGCAACTTGTGCTGCGCAGCATCCTGATTCTCAACACCACCACCAGCGGCTCGATGGAAGCGTCGGTGATGGTCGAGCGCCAGCAGATGGCGGACCTGCTCAAGTATTCGCTCATCGTGGTCGGCAGCCTGCCGGTGTTGATGATCTACCCGTTTGCGCAGCGCTATTTTGTGCGCGGCATGTTGATCGGCTCGGTGAAGGGGTAGTCGAGGTGCAGTGAGGGTCGGCGTGTCTTGCGGCAACAACTGCCCGTCACGCTGGTAGCGCGGCCTACGAGAAAGGAGGCGTACGACTGTGGAGGAGGTGATGGCGGCACGCGCAAACTGGAGAGCCCGATAGTCTCGAAGACGACAGTTTTACATCTAACTACAGAAAAAAGGAGTTCTGGACCTATGAAAGCATCGCGATCGCTCTTGCTTGTATTCTTCATGATGATGAGCTTGCTGGTTATCAGTTGTGCGGCGCCTGCTCCCGGCGCCGCGCCTGCTGCGGACACCGGCGCAGCGGCGGACGGCGCTGTCAAGATCACAGTTTTTTCTCCGCAGGGGCCAGACACGGATCTGGCGACCAATTCCTTTACCCAGGAAGCGGAGGAGATGTTCAATATCGACTTTGAGTGGCAGACGACGACCATGGATGGCAATTCGGCCAGGGAGCAGCGCCAAATCTCGCTGGCCAGCGGCGACTATCCGGATCTCTATCTGCTGATCCCGTGGGTCGATCAGTTTACGCAACTTGACCTGCTGAAGTATGGACAGCAGGGTGTGCTTCTGCCCCTGAACGATCTGATCGCGGAGTATGCCCCCAACGTTCAGGCGGCGCTGGACAACTATCCCTCGTTCAAAGCCATGACGGTGGCGCCGGATGGCAACATCTACGGCGTGCCGCAGTTGATCGAGTGCTACCACTGCTCCTACGCCAACAAGCTGTGGGTCAATACGAAGTGGCGCGAGGCGCTGGGACTTGAAGTGCCGACGACCACCGAAGAGTTTGCCGCCATGTTGGAAGCCTTCAAAACCCAGGATCCGAACGGCAACGGCCAAGCCGACGAAGTGCCGCTCAGCGGTTCCGTCGAGGACTACGGCGTGCGCCCCATCCCGTACCTGATGAATGGCTTTACCTATGACGACGACCGCACCTTCCTGATCCTGAACGACGGCCAGGTGGACACGGTCGCCAACAAGGCCGAATGGAAGGAAGGCCTCGCCTATATTAAGGGCCTGTACGACGCCGGCCTGATCGATCCGGGTGCGTTTACGCAGAATGCCGAAGCTTACAAGAAAATTGGCGACAACGCCGACGCGCAGTTGTTGGGCGCGGGCGCGGGGATGCATCCCGCCATCTTCGTGACTGTCGGTCCGGAGGCGCCCTACGGCGCGGACTACGACGCGATTCCGCCGCTGACTGGCCCGAATGCCAACTATGCCACCTACCTCTACCCCAGCGTGGCCGGGGCGACCTTCGTGCTGACCAACAAGGCCAGTGCAGAAGCGCAGGTTGCCGCGATCAAGCTGCTCGACTACATGTTTACGCAGGAAGGCCAACTGCGCGCCCACTACGGGGAAGAGGGCAGAGACTGGCGCCGGCCTGAGGAAGGCGACGTCGCCTTGAATAAGGAGGTCGAGCCGATTTTCTTCCAGATTCCGGCGCCTGCGGGTGAAGAGCCGCACAACTCCTCGTGGGGCGCCATGGCGCAATACTTCCAGCCCAAGGCCTTCCGTGACGGATGGGTGCAGTCGACCGACCCGGAAGAGTACTACAACTGGCCTGGCTACGAGCGCCGCCTGCAGGATGCCACCGACCTCTACGCCGGCAAAGAATCGCCCGACCACTTCCCGTTCTGGGCGCTCTGGCCCGACCCGGCCACGGCCGACGCGGCTGCACTCCAGCGGCAGAACATCACCGACTACATCAACCAGAACGCGCTGCAGTTTGTCACCGGCGCCAAGAACCTGGACACTGACTGGGATTCCTACGTCGCCGGTCTGGAACAATTGGATCTCGCGGGCTATCTGGCGACGATGCAGGCCGCCTACGACGCCAGCGCCGTCAAGTAATTGCCAGACAGATTCTCAACAGTAGTGCACAAAGCGCCATCCAGACATCGATACGCTGGGTGGCGCTTTCTTATCCACTCACATTGATCCGTGCAAATCGGTCCAATCCGCTAGATCCACGGTTGACTAGAAATCGAAAATATTCCTTTCCCATCCAACCCTTTTCTGAAACAAAGAAACGCCATGCATGACTTTCTTGAACAGTACAACATCGTCTGGTCGTCGCCGAGCCGCCATGCTGGCGAATCGATGCCCTGCGGCGGCCACGACATCGGTCTCAATGTGTGGGTGGAGGCAGACCCGGCGACCGGTGACGGCGATCTCCTCTTTTATATCGATCGCGCTGGCAGCTTCGATGAAAACAACCAGATGCTCAAGCTGGGGCGCGTGCGGCTGCGGCTGACGCCCAATCCATTCGCCGACGGCCTGCCCTTCCGCCAGGAGTTGAAGCTGCGCCAGGGTCACGTCGAGATCGTGGCCGGCGATCCGGCGCTGCAGATCGTGGTGTGGGTGGAGGTCGAGCGCCCCGTCGTGCACGTGGAGGTGGCTGCCACCCAGCCGGTGGCGCTTGACGCCAGCTACGAAAATTGGCGGTTGACCGAGCGATCCATTCCCTACGCGCGGCGCCACCCCTGCGCAAGCTGGGTGAGCTACCCAGGGGAAGTCACGACCGAGCCAGATACGGTGGCGTTTGCCGGCGACGCCGTGTACTTCTACCACCGCAACCGCAACGACCGCCTGCTGTACGACTTTCTGGTCGAGCAGCAAGGGTTGGAACCGGTTAAGGCGCAGATTCCTAACACGCAGCGCGACCGCACCTTTGGTGGCCTGATGAGCGGGCCGGGGCTGGTGGCCGCGGGCGTCACGCAGGGCCGTTATGGGCAGACGCCCTATCGCGGCTGGACCCTGCGCAGCCGGCAGCCTGCCACCCATCACTGGCTCGACCTCGCCCTGCACACCGATCAGTGCGAAGCGCTGGAGGACTGGCAGGCGGCGCTGGATGAACTGGCAGGAGCCGCGCGCCGTGATATCGATGGGGCGCGCACCGCCACGCTGGCCTGGTGGGAAGCGTTCTGGGAGCGCAGCTATATCTCTCTGCACCCGGCGCAGCCCGATCCCGCCCACCCGGTCTGGCAGGTGGGGCGCAACTATCAACTCTTTCGCTACCTGCTCGGCTGCAACCGCGCCGGCGAGTACCCGACCAAGTTCAACGGCGGGCTGTTTACCTACGATGCCGGCTTTGTGCGTGACGACCTCACCGAGGAATCGGCCGACTTTCGCCTGTGGGGCGGCGGCAGCCACACCGCGCAGAATCAGCGCCTGCTCTACTGGCCGCTGCTCAAGAGCGGCGACTTCGACCTGATGCCGCCGCAGTTCGAGTACTATCGCCGCGCGCTGCCCGGCGCCGAGGCGCGCACGCGCCACTATTGGGGCCACGGAGGCTGCTCTTTTACCGAGCAACTGGAGAACTTTGGCCTGCCGCTGGGCTGGTCGTGGGGTTGGCCGGAGACCGCGGACCCCTACCACCGCCGCCCGCCGCACTTCGACCCGACCGAGCAGATCGCGCCGTGGATCCGCTATCTTTACCTGAGCCAGCTCGAATTTGCGCTCATGATCCTCAAGTACCGCCAGTACAGCGGGCTGGCGATCGATGCCTATCTGCCTTTCATCGAGAGCGCGATCCGTTTCTTTGACGAGCATTATCAGTGGCGACACTTCATCAACGCTACGCGACCGCTCGACGCCAACGGCCATCTGGTCTTCTATCCCTCCACCGCGTGCGAGACCTACAAGGACGCGCTCAACCCGGCCGATTTGGTGGCGGGGCTGAAGGGCACGGTCGAAGCGTTGCTCGAAATTGCCGGCGATCTACTCAGCGAGGACGCGCATGTCTACTACCGCGGCCTGCTCGAACGCATCCCGCCACTGTCCTTTCGCGAACTGCACGGGCGCAAGACCATTGCGCCGGCCGTATCGTGGACGGATATCATCAACGTTGAAATTCCGCAGCTCTACCCGGTCTACCCTTACGAGCAATACGGGTTGGGCAAGCCTGATCTGCAAGTGGCGATTGACACCTGGCGCTATGGCGACTACACCGATGAACAGTTGAGCCATGTCAGTTGGCACCAGCAGGCGATCTTCTGTGCACGCTTGGGGCTGACCGAGGAGGCCGCCAGCTACACGCTGCGCAAGCTGGCGGATTCGGGCCGGCGTTTTCCAGCCTTCTGGGGACCGGGCCACGACTGGGTTCCCGACCACAACTGGGGCGGCTCCGGCATGATCGGCCTGCAGGAGATGCTGATGCAGTGCTACGGGCGGCAGATTCTGCTGCTGCCCGCCTGGCCCGCGGATTGGGACGTCGACTTCAAGTTGCATGCACCTTTCAACACTACCGTGGAAGGGCATTATGTGGCGGGCAAGCTGGCGTCACTTCAGGTGACGCCAGCAGAACGAGCAGCAGATGTGGTTGTCATCGGAAGCCAGGCTTAGTGGCTATACCGGCCCTGATAACGATGAAAACCTTTTCTCTGCGAGCCTCTGCCGCTCTGCGTCAGAGTTGTTTTTACATCAGGTGTTAGGAGCAAAAACAATGACAAACCACCCAAACATCATTTGGTTTGCTGAGCCAGCCGCACAATGGTGCGATGCGCTGCCGGTGGGCAATGGCCGTCTCGGCGCGATGGTCTACGGCGACGCGTGCGCCGAGCGCGTCTATCTGAGCGACGCCACCTTTTGGTCCGGCGAGCCATCGTCCGAAAACAACAATGCCGGCGGCCCCGCTGTCGTGGCCGAGGTGCGCCGTCTGTTCCTGACAGGCGAGATTGCGGCGGCCAACCAGTTATCCGAGCAGATGGAAGGCCGCAAGCTCAACTTCGGCACCAACCTGCCCTTTGGCAACCTGCGCCTCTTCCTGGCGCACGGCGACGAGACGCTCTCCGACTACCGGCGCCAGCTCGATCTCGACAGCGGCATCGCCAGCGTCAGCTATACGGTGAGCGGGAGTGTCTCCGATCGGGGCCTCTCTATCGGGCGCGCCGTGGTGGGCGCCTACGATCCCGGCTACGCGCCGGTGCTTGTCTCCTATCAGCGCGAGACCTTTGCCAGCCATGCGGACAACCTGCTGGTCATGCACATCACCTGCAGCCAGCCGGGCGCGCTGGGGATGCGCGTGCATCTGGACGGCGACGAACAGCCCTTTGCCGCCGCCATCGTCGAGGGCGGTGCGATCGGCATGGATGTGCTGGCGCGCGAGCACTTTCACAGCGACGGCGCGTGCGGTGTGGAGGGTCACGCCCGGCTGGCCGTGATCGCCGACGGGGGCGAGGTGCAGACAGTGGGCGCGCAGATCGTGGTGGCAGGCAGCGACGCGGTCACGCTGCTGCTGGCCTTTGAGAGCACCTTCGGCGGCGCCGACCCCGTGGCCGCGTGCCGCGCGCGCATCGACGCCGCGGCCGCGCTCTCCTACGCAACGCTCAGAGAACGTCACATCGCCGACCATCGCGCGCTCTTCCGCCGCGTCGCCATCGACCTTGGCGCGTCGCCCCATCCCGACGCGCCGCTCGACCAACGCCTGGCCGCGGTGCAGGCCGGCGAAGAAGATCCGGCCCTCGCCGCCATGCTCTTCCAGTTTGGCCGCTACCTGCTGATCGGCAGCTCGCGGCCCGACTCGCCGCTGCCCGCGCACCTGACCGGCGTGTGGAACGACAATGTCGCCTGCCGCATCGGCTGGACGTGCGACTATCATCTCGATATCAACACGCAGATGAACTATTGGATCGCCGAACTGACCGGCCTCCCCGAATGCCACGCGCCGCTGCTGCGCTGGATCGAAGAGACGCTGGCTCCCTCGGGCCGGCAGACCGCGCGCACGCTCTATGATCTGCCCGGCTGGGTGGCGCACATTTTTTCCAACCCGTGGGGCTTCTCCGCACCGGGCTGGAGCATCTGGTGGGGGCTGCACCCGACCGGCGGCGCCTGGGTCGCCACCCATCTGTGGGATCACTATGTCTTCAGCGGCGACAAGCAGTTTCTGGCCGAGCACGCCTATCCGGTTCTCAAAGAGGCGGCCGCGTTCTTTCTCGACTACCTCATCGACGACCCCACCACCGGCTGGTTGCTGAGCGGGCCTTCCAATTCGCCCGAAAATCAGTTTCTGTTCGAGGGAAAACCTTATGCCGTCTGTCTGGCGCCCACCGCCGATCGCATCCTCATCCACGCACTCTTTGCCGCGTGCATCGAAGCCAGCCAGGTATTGGGGCGTGACGCAGCATGGCGCGCCCGTCTGGAAGCGGCGCAGGCAAAGCTGCCGCCCTTCCAGATCGGCAAACACGGCCAGATCCAGGAGTGGCGGGAAGATTACGACGAGGCGCTGCCGCACCACCGCCACATGACGCACCTGCTCGCTCTTTTCCCCTTTGCACAGATCACGCCCGAGACGACGCCTGATCTGGCGGCCGCGGCCCAGGTTTCTATCGCACGTCGCGAAAACGCGCCAGGCGGCTACGAAGAAGGCAGTTGGGGGCGCAACCTGCTCACGCTCTATCACGCGCGCCTGGGCGATGGGGAAGCAGCCAATGCCGGCCTCACCACCCTGTTCCGCGTCGAAGGCGACCGCAGCCTGATGATGGGGCCAAAGCTCGCGCCGCGCCACGCCTACGAGATGGACTACAACACTGGCGCCACCGCGGCGATTGCCGAGATGCTGCTGCAGAGCCACCAGGGCGCGCTGCACCTGTTGCCTGCACTGCCCGCGGCGTGGCCGGACGGGCGCGTCACCGGTCTGCGCGCACGCGGCGCGTTCGAGGTGGATCTCGTCTGGCAAGACGGCACGCTCGCCGAGGCCACCTTTCACTCGCATCAGGGCAATCCCTGCCGCGTCCAAGTCGCCGCGCCGGTAACAGTTGCTTGCGACGGTCAGCCCGTGTCCGCCGCCGAGATTGCGCCCGGTGTGGTCGAGTTTGCGACGCAGGGAGGGCGCACCTACACGCTTCGGGCGAGGTAGAGAGCGGGAAGAATAGACCGCGGATGACGCGGATTGCGCGGATTCCCGCGGAGTTTATCCGGCTTTTTCCGCACAATCCGTCAAATCCGCGGTCTATCTATTGAAGCCAGGCCGAATCGTCCCTTTGCGCCACCCTGCGCGATAATGGCGCCAGCCAGTTGGTCGCCGGCGCCGTCGCCTGCCGAGGGCGCCTACCCCAGGAGAGACCCCACCATGCACTCTTACGCGCAGCAGTCCGACTTCACCTGCCCGCAGTGCGGGCGCGCCTTTGCCGCTGAACTGTGGCTGATCGTCGACGCCGGCGCGCGGCCCGACCTCATCGAACGCGCGCGCACGCACGACCTGCACGCGGTGGCCTGCCCGGCCTGCGGGCCGCTCGGCAGGGTCGACGCGCCGCTGCTGCTCTACCTGCCCGGCCACGACCCGGCCCGGGGCCAGCCGCCGCTGATCTTCTCCCCCGCGCAACAGACCAGCGCCGACGAGGATCAGGCCCAGGCCAACGGGCTGCTGGCCGAGCTGGCGCAGCGGCTAGGCGACGCGTGGCAGGAGGACTGGCTGGCGCAGGTGGCCGTCGTGCGCCGCGATCTGCTGCCGGCCGCGCTGAGCGACGACCCGGCCGCGGCCCTGCGCGAGTTGCTGAACGCAGAAAACGAGACGGAAAACGAGACAGAAGACGAGGAGCTGCCGCCCGCGATGGCGGCTGCGCTGCTGTCGCTTGTCGAGACGCTGGTAGCGGAAGGGGCGACGATTCAAAGTCAGGAAGATTTGGAGGCGGCGCTGGCCGCACGCCCCGATTTACAGGCGCGGCTGGAGGCCGCTTTGCAGGAAGCCATGGACGCTGAGACGCCGCCAGATGACCCTCCCGGAAGCTGCGCAGCTTCCGGGAGGGGGAACGAGGACCCCGCCGGCCTGCCCGACCTCCTCAACCGCTTCCTTGCCGCCGAGACCTGGGACGAATCGCAGCGCCTCGTCGAGGAACATCCCGAACTGCTGCGCGAGGAAGCCGATGCGCTGTTCACCGCGGCGCTGGTCGAAAACGCCGCCAACCCCGACGCCGTGCAGATGCTCACCGTCCACCGCGATCTGCTGCGCCGCGGCCGCGCGGCCGGCATTGCCCGCGCCTTTGCGGAACAGGTGCTAGGCGCCGATGGCCTGGCCGCCGCCGCACGCCAGGGCCTGGCGCCCGAGGCATTCCTGGCGCAACCGCAACTGCCGCCCGCGCTGCGCGAGGTGCTGGCCGCGCTGGCCGCGGAAGGGGTGGAGATTCACAGCCAGGAAGACCTGGACGCGGCCCTGGCCAGCCGCCCGGCCCTGCGCGCCAGGCTGGCCCAGGGCACGGACGCGCAGTCCGGTGCTGGTATGGAAATTCCACCGGCGGTGCAGCCGCTCATCGCCGAACTGGGGCAACTGACGCGGCGCACCGACATGCCCAGGCGCATCGGGATCTGCCGCCAGGCATTGGCGCTGGTCGATCGATCTGCCCATCCGCGCTTATGGGCAGCGCTGCAAGGCGAACTGGCAAACGGCTATGGGCAGAGCCTGCAGGGAGATCGGGCGGAGAACATCGAGCGCGCCATCGAGGGGTATGGGCAAGCCTTGCAGGTGATGACCCGCCAGGCCAT
>JACSRH010000338.1 GCA_014879855.1 Caldilineaceae bacterium
TGAATCTCGATCGTCGCCAGCGCCGCTTCTGCGCCGATCGCGTCACCGCCGGCTGTTTGCATCTCCAGCCGCGCCCCCGTCGCCGGATTGTACATGCCGCTGATCAGCGTGTACGCGCCTGGCGCGGCGTCGGGTGCAATCGGAATTGTATACGGGTCGGCAATGATGTCGCCGGCAAACCATTGCCCGGTGGGGTTGCGGTCGCACACCGGCATCCCGTCGACCTGACCGACTTTGGCCGTGGTGGCAAGATCGATCACCTGATTGAAGACGGTGTAGGCGTTCTGCATCGGGCGCAGTGCGCGCCAGTAGAGCGTCAGCGCCACCACGTCGCCGGGCGCGGCCGTGGTCGTGTCGAGATCGTAGCCCAGCAATTCGATCTCGTCGCCAAGCCGATAACCGAGCCGGTGCTGAATCGCCGGATCGACGACGCGGCCGCGGCGGTTGATCAAGGCGGGGCCGGTCAGCTCCTGATCAAAACGGCGTATAAACTGCGCCAGGTCCAGTCTTTCCACCTCATATTCGCCCGGCTGATCGAAAAGATGCAGCTTGGGTTCGCCCATTACTTCGACAATCCCGCGCAAAGCAAACTCATTGGCGACCTTGTCCACCAACTCGCGGGCGGCGCGGTCGGCCTGCGGTTCGGTGCGGCTGGCGACGAGGTGCAGGCTATCCCCGCGTGGACAAACGCCGGCGCCGCGCGTGTACCAATCCACCACTTCAGGCTTTTCGTTGGTGAGGAAATTTCCCGCCAACTTGCCGTCCGCGTACTGTACGCCGATTGCTTTCCAGCCGCTGGTGTGGGGAAAGCCGAAGATCGCCACTTCCGGCGGGCTGTCAAAGGGCATCCAGTAGCCGATAGGCCGCTGCTCTGGCCACAGTCGCAATACCTCAACGCCAGTGTAGACGAAGAGCCGGTGAAGATAGAAGCCAAAGAGCAGCATCAGCGTCCCGCCCACGAGGAGACCAACGCCGCGCGCCGCGCGCGGCGAGAAGCGTTGTGCGCCCCAGCCAGCTGCCCGTTCCAGCACCATGCCACCCAGCAACACCCACGGGATGAAAAACGTGTACACGTGCGAATTGGGCCGCTGCACAACGAAGAGTGAGAACATTGCCAGCGAGCCGAACCACCACCAGAGAAGGCGCTCCGCAGGCGAGACCTTTGGTGCGAACAGGGGAACGAGCAACAGCAGCATAAAGAACAGCCATGTGTGATCGATGCCGCGGATCAGAAGCCACGACGGCTGGGCGAACGTGAACGCCAACCCGCCGCCCGCCAGCAAGATCAACGTCCAGGCCAGCCACGCAGGCAGATTGCGGCGGTAGACCCCTACTATCGCTGTGAACGCCAGGACGGTCATCCACAAAACGTAATAGGCTGTGTTATAGAGTGACGCACGCTGGAAAAAATCGACGAGGTTGTTGTACGGGAAACCGCCCGCGTCCACGCGATAGCCGACCGCATAGGCGTAGGCCGCCGCGAAGGTCGGATCCTGCACAAAGGGAAGCGCAAAAAGCAGCACCGGCCCCGCAAAGAGCAGTAGCGGCAATGGCAAGGCGCGCGCAAGGATAGTAAGCTTCATCCCGCTGCGCCACAGCCGCCACAGGATGAACAGCACGGGCGCCAGAATGCCGGCTGCTTCATAGTGCGCCAGCACCCCCAACGCCATCAGCAGTGCAGCGACGGCAAGATAACGCGCCAGCGCGCGCCGTGCATCAAGCATCCGCCACAGCACCAGGATGGTCAGCACGACGGCCAGCAACACCAGGCTTTGGTACTGGACAATGCGCGCAAACGCCACAAAATAGCCGGTCGACGCGGCGAGCAGCCCCGCGCCGACGCCCGCCACCGCGCCAAAGAGCCGTGCGCCCAGCAGCAACACGCCCACGAGCGCCGCCAATCCAGCCACTGTGAAGGGCAGCCGCGCCGCGGTCTCGTTTATGCGTTGCGTGACCGCGTAGGTTGCAGTTTCGACCAGAATCTCGCCGGGCATCTTCTGATGCGCGAAAAGGGCATTTTCGTAGCCTTCGATCACCTCACTGGCGCGCAGCATCACGCGCGCTTCGTCGCCTTGAAATTCGCTATAGTCGAGATTGGGGGCGCGCAGCAGCGCGCCGGCCACCAGCACGAGCAACACGCTCACCCAGAAGGTGCGCCGATCCGGCCAGGGGGCGCTGCGATTTGCCTGGTCATCACTTTGCGAGGCAGGTTGCAAAGCCCGCTGACGGCGCGCGCGCCGCCACAGCGCCCCAGCCGCCACGAGCAACACGCCATCCATCGGCAGCAGGATCTGCCACGCTGCCACGCCGCCGGGCAGATAACTCACCGCCAGCGCGGTCGTGATCAGCAGCAGGTAGCCGCTGCCCAGGCCGTAGAGCGCCTTTTCGAGACGGGAAGCGTCGTCGTTGCCGTAGCACCCCCCCAGAAGCCATTCGACCACCAGCACACCCGGCGCAAAGCCAAGCACGAGCAGCAGCGCCACGCGCAGGACAAGTGGCAGCGCGTCGATCCAGACCAGCACCTGAGCGGCAAGGCTGGCCGCGACCGCGGCCAGCACCAGCCGGCGCGTATCGGCGCCATTCACGGCGTCACTTCCACGGCGCCGATGCGGACATAATCGTACGTCGCGCCATCCTGGGCAGTGACCAATCGTTGCCAATCCTGTGGCGAATAAACGCCAGCCAGCAGGTCGTAAGCTTTGGGCGCGACGTCTTCGGCAATTTCCAGCGCGACGTGCTGTGCGATCACGTCGCCCGGTTCCAACCCGCGCAGCGCGGCGTCCCAACTGTCGAATTCCGCGAGTTTGCGCGCGGGGTCGCCATCGACTACATGCACGAAGATCGAGAGCGGCGCGCCGCGCGTCGGCGCGGGCTGTGGCATTGGTTGCTCGCCCACCTGCCAGTACAAAGTCAAGGCAAGGGTCTCACCGGGCTTCACAGGCTGCATATTATTCGTATAGCCAAGCAAAGTCAGAACATCAGCAAAATTGGCTGCCACTGGCTGAAAATTTTCATCGCGCGTCGCCGTGAACCCTGCGCCTTGCGGATAGACGGTCGAAGCGGATGTCTCCAGCCACTTGACCGCGGCGCGCCTATCCAGTGCGATGCCGAGCGCGGCGGGCGGCAGCGTCCAGAGCGCCGCGCCGGTCACGATGGGGCGCGCCACCGTTGTCGTCGGCGGATACGCGAGGTGGTAGAGATAGATGGAGAAGCCGGCGCGCGCCTCCGGCGCCAGGTCGCGAAAGACCTTGTAAAGGTCGACGGTTTCTGGGGTCATCGTGCCGGTGCGCAGGGCGGTGGCGCTGATGGCGTACCAGCCCGGCATGGGCGTGTACGGATTGTACGCGTAAATCTCGCGCCCCTCCATGAAGCGCAAATAGGAGGGCAGCGGCTGATAGCGCACGCCGTAAGCTTCCGGCGCGGCCTTGCCAAAATAGGCCAGATTCACGCTTTCGATGCCATTGGCGTCCATGACCTGCCGCAGCTCGATCAGATCCTGGCCCCAGTCCAGGTTGGAATCGACGAGGAGATTGCTCCAGTTCTGCCACGGCCCAGCCAGTTGGTTGAAATAGGACTCGTAGTGCGGCGCAACGCGCGCGACGTCAAGCACGAGCCAGAGCGCCAGCAGACCAGCGGCGATCGCAGTGCGCCGCGGACGCGTCGTGAGCCAGGGCACGCGTTCGGCCACACTGGCGCCCAGCAGCAGCAGAAATGGGATAGCCGGCAACATGTGGCGAAAGCCGATGTTGAGCACCTGCGTTGCGCCCAGCAACAGCAAGAGCGCGGGCGGCAGCCACAGCACGCACAGGCGGCGCACACTGCGGTCTCTCACGAGCAGCACAAATCCGATGAGCGCCAACAGAAGTTCCAGCAGCGGCAGCTTGACGCCAGCCGCGACGAAGAAATAATTCCACCAGGAGCGGCTGGAGGCCTCGCCCAGGAAGAAGTCCACGCGTGCGCCTTGCAGGTCGATGATGCGCACCACGGTGTTCCAAAACCACTGAACGTAGTGAGGCGCCGGCAGCGGCAGCCACGCGGGGAGAAATGTCACTGGCCCGACGCTGAAGCGAAAGAGCGTCCAGATCACGGCCACAGCGGCCAGCGCAGCCACGATCATACTGGCCAGCCGCTGCTTCCAGCTTGCCCCTGCTGGCGTGATGGGTTGGAGCAACGCGGTCAGCGCCAGAATCGCCCAGACCAGCGCACCGTTATACTTCGCGCCCATCGCCAGCCCGGCAAATAGACCGGCCAGCATCGCATAGCGCCAGCGCGCGTGCACGAGCCAGCGCCACCACCACCACGCTGCCAGAAAGATGAAGAGAGTCAGCGGCAGGTCAGTGGTGACAAAGCGGCTGTGCGCGATCAGGTTTGGCTCAAAGATCGTCAGCAGCAGCGCCAGCCAGCCCGCGCGCACACCGAGCATCTGCCGCGCGGCAAAAAAGATGCTGGCGACCAGCAGCACGCCAAGCGCCGTCACCATCCAGCGGGCGCGCAGCAGCATGGATTGCGCAGCGTTGCCACTCTCCCATAGAAAGATGTCAGAGAAGAGAAAACGGTCGCTGTTCTGCCAGGAGGAATGGTCGGTGGGCAACGTGATCGTGCTGTCGGCAAGCAGTGGCAGGGCTGCGAGCAACCCTGCCAGCGGCGGATGGTTGGTGGCCAGCCGGAAGTCGCCGGTGCGCAGATAGCTATAACCCGCGGCCAGATGATACTGCTCGTCGAAGGCCGCGGACTTGCGCGTTGAACTCCAGCCCGCTTGCGTGGCAAAGATGAGCAGGGCGGCGCCGAACAACAACCATTGCCGCCAAGTCAGCTTTGCCACAGCGCTGCTTGCCACAGTGCTGCTTGCCACAGTGCTGCTTGACACAGTGCTGCTTGCCACAGTGCTGCTTGCCACAGCGCTGCTTGCCACAGTGCTGCTTGCCACAGTGCTGCTTGCCACAGTGCTGCTTGCCACAGTGCTGCTTGC
>JACSRH010000277.1 GCA_014879855.1 Caldilineaceae bacterium
GACGACGGGATTTGAACCCGCGACCTTTGGCTTGACAGGCCAATATGCTAACCGCTACACCACGTCTCCAGGTCGATCATGCGACTGCATCAATCGACGTTGTGAAGAATAGCATGGCCCCTTGCCACTGTCAAATCGAAGGGGATTTCAGCGCAAAAAATCAGGGCGCCGGTGCACCCAAGTCAGCTACGAGTTGCGGTATCACTGTAAAATCAGGGTGGTCGCCAATATGGGCGAAATCATGCGACCACAGCACGTCCGGCCCCTGCACAAGGAAGAGGCCTGGCATCTGCCAGGGGTCGCCAACCGGCTTGCCGATGCCATGACCTTTGGCGCCGGCGCGCAGACCGCACGCCATCACCTCTGGCCCAAACACCTCGCCGATAGAGCCTCGCTTGAGATCAAACGCTGCATAGAGTTGTTTTGCTGGATCGGAGACGGCACGCGCCTCCGGCCAGGCACTAGCAAAGAACGCCTCGCCTTCCTCCACCGACCCCATATACACAAAGATCAGGGGTGGATATTCCGCCATAGAGGTGGAAAGCGTGCGAAAATCCTTCACCATTTCCCGGCAGAACGGTCAGCCAAAGTGGCGCAAAAAGACCAGCACCGTCGGCCGCTCGCCAAGCTGCACGCGCAGCGCGCCCGGCGCCAGATTGACCCCAGCTACGGGTCTGTCCAGTACTGCATTTGGAATTGATTTCATGGTTCCTCTCTCAATAAAATAAAACGTCTTATGCATTTGGCATCAAATTTGCTACACTCAGGATAGACGAAAGCTGGTCTACCCTGCTGTTGGCGATCATCCGGTGTCCACACCAGACATCATGCTCAAGAAAGGCGGAAACTCTATGCAGCGTATTGCTTGCGCCCCGACTCTCATCCTCCACAACGCCCGCGTCTACACGCAGGATAACGCGCTGCCCTGGGCGCAGGCAGTGGCGATCCAACAGGATCGGATCGTCGCCGTCGGCGCCGATGACGAAATTCTACCGTTGGCGGGCGAAGACACACGGCGCATCGACGTAGGTGGCCGGCTCGTGCTGCCCGGTTTTTGTGACGCGCATATTCACTTGTCTCATTATGCGTTGGGGCTACGCGAAGTGCGCTTGGCGGGTGCACGCACGCGCGCTGAGATGCTGGAACGCATCCGTGAAGCCGCGACGCAAGCCGCGCCAGGGAGCTGGCTGGTCGGACAGGGCTGGAACGAAAGCTGGTGGGGCGATACGGATTTCCCGACCGCCGCCGAGATCGACGCGGCCACCGGCGCAGCATCTCCCGCCATCTTCCACCGGAGCGACATGCACAGCGCGGTGGTGAATTCAGCGGCGTTGCGGCTGGCCGGCGTCACCGCACAGACGCCCAACCCACCCGGCGGCGTAATCGACCGCGACGCCAGCGGCCAGCCAACCGGCTTCCTGCGCGAGCTGGCGATCGATCTCGTCGCGCAGCACGCACCGCCGCCGACCGCCGCGGAGCTGGACACAGCGCTCGCCGCGGGCATGACCGCGCTGCACCGGCTGGGCATCACCGCGGTGCATGCGCAGCGCATCAAAGACGGCGACGACGGCCCGCGCGAGTGGGCCAGCCTGCTGCGCCTGCGTGAGACGGGTCGCCTGCACCTGCGCGTGGCCTGCAATGTGGCCGCACACGAGCTGTCTCATTTGGCCGGTTTGGGGCTGCGCACCGGCTTTGGCGACAATTTTCTGCGTCTCGGCCACGTTAAGGTCTTTACCGACGGCAGCCTGGGCAGCCGCACCGCATGGCTGCTGGCGCCCTTTGTCAAGCTCCGCCCGGACGAGGCGGACAATACCGGCGTCAGCGTCACCCCGCCCGCGCAGATGGCCGCGGAGTTTCGCCGCGCCGCCGAGCTTGGCTTCCCCATCAGCGTACACGCCATCGGCGACCGCGCCAATCGCGTCGTGCTGGACATCTTCGAGGAGCTGGCTGGCAGCGGGTTGGCGCCTTCCATTCCACACCGCATCGAACACGTGCAGATCATCGACCCGACCGACCTGCCGCGGCTGGCGCAGCTTGGCATTACTGCCAGCGTGCAGCCGATCCACGCCATCGATGACATGGACACGGCCGACCGCTTCCTGGGCGAACGCGCCGCGCGCCTGTACAATTTCCGCTCGCTATTTGCGCAAGGGACGCTCGTGGCTTTTGGCAGCGACGCGCCGGTCGCCGACCCAAACCCATTTGTCGGACTCCATGCCGCGCTGGTGCGCCAGCGCGTGGAAAGGCTGCCCGCGGCGGCTTGGTATGGAGCGGAGTGCGTTTCGTTGGAGCAGGGAATTTACGCGTATACGCTGGGAGCAGCGCGTGCGGCCGGATGGGCGCAGACGATCGGCAGCATCACCCCTGGCAAGCTGGCCGATCTGATCGTGCTGGATCGCGACCTCTTTGCTCTGCGTGCGGACGAAATTGCCGCGGGAGCGGTGGCGGCGACCACAGTGGTGACGACTATTTTTGGCGGCGAGCCCGTGTTCAGTCTATAACCGGATCAGGCGCCCGTTGGCAAGGAAGAAAACCGGGCCGCTGCTGAGCAGCATTTCGGCTGAGGGCCATGCGCGGGCAACGCTTATACTTCGGACGAGAAAATCTGCGTCACCAGGGATTGCACCTTGCGCCCGCCATTTTGCAGAATCGGCGGGCCGTGTCCAAAGACCATCACGTCGAAATCTTCGCCATATTTTTTTGCCAGCTTCCAGACGCTGCGCTGCGCGTTGTGCATATCCGGCGTAAAGAGCGGGGGCGGCAGTTGCAACTTACCGCCCCGGTTGTTGAGCGCGTCCCCGACAATGAGGAAGCGTTTCTCGCGATGCAGCAGCGAGATGTGGCCTGGCGTATGACCCGGCGTGTGGATCACGGTGAAACCCTCGGGCGTCTGCTGTCCATCAACGTAGAGTTCGTCCGGCGTGACCGGCAACACATTGAATTGAGGGGTGAAACGAAGCAAGGCAAAAACCGGGCGCAGGAGGAGCGAGGCAGGCACGCGTTTGGAGGGATGCTCCAGCAACACTTTTTCCACCGAATGGCAGCCGACCACCGCGCCGGTGGCCTTTTTCAACTTGGCCGCGCCCCCCATGTGGTCGGCGTCGCCGTGGGTAATGAGAATGCGTCGCACGTTGTGCAGCGCATAACCTTTCGCGGTCAGTGCGTCAAGCAGCGCGTGCACGTGAGTAGGCATCCCCACGTCAATCAAAGTCAAGCCGCCGCTCCACTCCCACAAATAGCAATGGACCACATCGCCGATCTCGTCGATTTCCCACAAACCGGGCAGGATCTGTTTCATGCTGAATCGTGGCTTTCTGTGCTTACCAGCTCAAGCCGGAGCGGAGTTCACCTTTGATGCTGCCGAGGTGGCGCAGGCGTGCACGCGGGTGGTCGATAGCCGCGTCGATCTCACGTGCAGTCAGCCCGGTGAGCTCGGCAAGGCGCATGATGGTATGAAAATCGTCCTCACTTAAATTGGTGAGACATGTACGCTGCGCTTCTGTCAGTTTATAGCCAACCCACATGGCGGAAGGATTATCCACCAACGCGTCGCGGCAACTGGTGCAGCGCCAAATGTGCCCGATGATGAGCGCAAAATCGGAGACGCGATCCGACATCAATACCCTTCTCCCGGCGCCGTAGGAGTCGTTATCGCGCCGCCGCGCAGCTCCTGCATGATCTTCACGCTGCTGCTGCAGCCGATGCGCGTGGCGCCCGCCGCCACCAAGCGCAGCGCGTCCGCGGCTGTGCGCACGCCACCCGCGGCCTTCACGCCCATTGCCGGCCCGACGACGCTGCGCATCAGAGCAATGTCGCTGACCGTGGCGCCGCCGCCGCTGAACCCGGTGGCGGTCTTGACAAAATCGGCGCCGGCAGCCTGGGCAATGACGCACGCGGCAATCTTCTGCGCGTCGGTCAACAACCCAGTCTCCAAAATCACCTTGAGCAGCAGGTCGTGTTCGTGGGCCGCGTCGGCCACCTCGGCAATGTCCCGATAGACGAGATGATAGTCGCCGTCGCGCAGCCGCCCGATGGCAAGCACCATGTCCACCTCATCCGCGCCCAACACCGCAACCGCCTCTACTTCGTAGACCTTGATCGATGGCAACGTAGCGCCCAGCGGGAAGCCGACCACGGTGCAGGTCTTGACGCTGCTGCCTTCGAGCAGCTCCGCGCAAAGTGGCGTCCAAATGGGGTTGACGCAGACGCTGGCAAACCCAAACTCGACAGCCTCCGACGCCAGAACGCGTATCTGGTCCTCGCCGGCTTCGGGCTTGAGCAGCGTATGGTCAATCATGGCCGCTAATTCGTCCGGAGACAGCGTGGCCGGCTCGATCGCGGCCACGGGTGGTTCGGCGAGTATGCGCGCGCAGACAGCCTGGATGCGCTCTTCAAGTGTCATCGCTTGCTCCCCTCCGTTCATCATTGGCTCAATACGCCTGCTGGCGCCAGATCTTCGTGCTGGACAATGCCAAATACATTCAACGGCCAGATGCGCAGCCACGCCTGACCGACGACGAGATCCTGGTCAATGGGGCCAAAGACGCGGCTGTCACTCGAATTCGGCCGATTGTCACCCATAACGAACAACTGGTTATCGCCCACCACAATCGGCCCGACAAATTCTCCGGGAGGGATCGGGAAATGCGTAAAGTCCTCCGGCAACGCCTGGCCGTTGATAAAGACCGTTTTATCGCGCACCTCCACCGTGTCGCCCGACACCCCGACGATGCGTTTGATGTAATCTTCGTTTGTGTTGCGCGGGTTATGAAAAACGACGACATCGCCGCGCGTTGGCGTTCCGAGCCGATAGGCCAGCTTGTTGACCAGCACAAACTGCCCCTCGTAGAAATTTGGCTCCATCGAATGGTTCTCGATGCGATAGTTCTGGACGACCTGCCGGATCAGCAAGAAAATGATCAGCGACAGCACTACTGTCTCGACAAGTTCGCGCACCATGATCCAGCCATATGCCGGCTCTTTTTCCTGGCCGGCAACCTCGGCCTCTCCTTCGGCTGGCTCTAGCCGCAGCGACTCCGCAGCCGTTGGATCCGACTGGAGGGCGTACAAATCCTCGGCAGGTTTGGTCGATTCAGTCATGCAATACCTACATTCAATCCGTGCAAAAAACGTGACCCCACTGATCACCAGGCGATAACGCCATCGGTGGGAGGGTCGCCGGTCGTACAGCGCACGCAGTATACCATCCTCAGGACGGGCCGCCAAGAAAAACGCTTTCTCTGGTGAGACGCGTTACGCCATTATCCCAATTGGGATAACTTGGGATAGTAGGGATAAAACCCTTCCCCTGATTTCCCAATTGGGATAACTTGGGATTACTTCAAAATATAACGCGTCCCGCGCTTGTCGCCAATCTTGAGCAGGATGCCGCGCGTCACCATATCAACCAGGTCGAGACGCAGCGTCTCCGCACCCACATGCGGACAAAGTTGGCGGTAATCGCCATTAGAAATCGAGCCATTCTGTTGGACAAACTCCAACGCCTTGAACTGTCGCTCGTTCATGCTGCTTTCCCAAGGCTCGGTCGCGCGCGTCTGGTCGCGCAGGTTGTACAGAATCACCGTAAAGCGATGGCCGGGACACTCAAACTTGGGCGGCGGATGGCCGGCTTTGACCATGTCCTCGATCATGCGGTCAATGCCCAGGCCCAGTTCCTCAATATATCCCCACTGATAGAGGCCGTTCACCAGCCGTGGATTGCGGCTGTAATGCTCCTCCACCAGATTGTCGAGCGTGATGTGCGCGGGCAGCCCGCCAGGGCTGATGATCTCCATGCGGTCGGTGTACATGCGGATCTCGATGCCACGGCCGGTGATGCGATAATCGCGATGCGCCACTGCATTCACCAGGGCCTCGCGCACCGCATCCGAAGGGTACTCGGTCTCTTCCTGCCGCTGCAAGCCTTTGACGACCGCGCGTTTGTCCATCTCTTCCCAGATGACGCGCCAGGCGCGGTCGATGATTAGCGGCAGCGCTCCAGTGAATTCCTCGCGACGGCCATAGCCCAGCCCGCCTTCAGGACCGCGCGGCTGCGTGTCGGCAAATTTCACAAAGACAGCGCGGCATTGGGGCATGAAAAATTGTGGCTCTTTGCCAAAGAGCAATAAGCCCGTCACCGTAGGCGTACGCTCCTCGGTCAGTGCGCCGATCTGTTGCAACAGTTTGTCTTTGGGGAGGATGGCCTGCCGCGGATTGCGTTTCTGGCGGAGCTCCAGATATTCATCGATGATGTCGTCGTCGAGGTCGTCGCGTGTGGCCCCGGGTACGGGCTGCACCTCAAAGTCGCCAACGGGACGGCTGGCAAGCAGGCGCTCGATGACATCCCCGCCAGCGGGCGCGTTCTCGGCGCCGTGGCGCACCAGCACGCGGCCATCCTCCAGTGCGTGGAGATCGCCGCCGCGTTCGACGCGAATCACCGCCACCGCGCCGCCGGCCACATCGCGCTGCTGCCAATCCAGCGTGCGCACCGGCGGCCGGCACATGCGTTCGGCCTTGCGCACCGCGTCCGCCATTTCGTCGTCGGTGGCAAGAGCGCCCAGCACGCCATCCGCATCGACGCCTAGCACCAGCCAGCCGCCATCGCTGTTGGCTAGGGCCACCAGCGTCTCGGCGATCACGGCCGGTTCGCTGTTGGCGATATAGGCCCATTGGTTGCCGGGTTTTTGCAGACCGGAAAGCGTGGTTGACATAGGCGTGAGTAGAGTTGTAAGGGGCGAGAGGCGACGCGTGTGGACTTCCTCATCACTGCCCAGCTATCGAAAATTTGCGTTTTGTTTTATTGCAGCCAAGCCAAACCGCATGGTTGCTCTAAGATTTGGCAGCCCGACCGACGGAGATAGCCCCAGCCGCTTCTGGGACTATCTCTACACAAGCAACTCGGTTTCTCAAAAAAGGCTGCTCTAAGTTTCCAGTAGAGGAGCTCCTTCAACTTCAGGAAGGCTGGTTTCGCTCTCGCTGCCGTTGAGCGCCAGGTCCGCGCCGGTTTCACCGCCGTCATCGACGCCCCGGTTCAGGTCGGCATAAGTCATCACCGCCACCGCGGCCACTGTGTCGCCTTCCAGCAAATTGACAACGCGCACCCCGCGTGTGATGCGTCCTGCCGCACGGATGCCATCCACGCGCGTGCGCAACACAATGCCATTGGCCGTCATCACGGTAATCTGATCCGCCGGCTCGACAACGCGCGCGGCCACGATCGGGCCGACTTCGTCTAGCCGCGTGTGGTCGGTCGCCCAGTTGCCCTGGGTGTAGCGGCTGTGTGCAGTATATTCGGCGAGGGGTGTGCGCTTGCCGTAGCCGTGCTCGTGCACCACGAGCAGTTCGGCCTCCGGCTTGACCACATCAAAGCCCACAACCTCGTCGTCTTGTGGCTGCAGCCGGATCGCCATCACGCCCGCGGCCGTGCGTCCCATGGCGCGGACATCCTTTTCGCTGAAGCGCAGCGCACGCCCATGGCGCGTCACCACGATAAAATCCTCACTGCCGTTGGTAAGCCGCGCCCAGTCGAGCGAATCGCCCTCATCGAGGCTCATGGCGATCAACCCGATCGAACGGATGTTGGCAAAGACGTTGAGTTCCATGCGCTTGATGCGTCCCTGCCGCGTCAGCAGGGTGATGTAGTCAGCGTGCTCGAAGTCGGGCACGACGAGCATGGTCGTGACTGTCTCGTCAGGCATCAGGCTGAGCACGTTAGCGATGTGCATCCCGCGTGCGGTGCGGCTGCCTTCAGGCAATTCGTAGACGCGGCTGGAGTAGACGCGCCCTTTATTCGTGAAAAACAGGATGTGATCGAGCGTGCGTGCAAAGAGCAGGTCCGCGACCTCGTCCTCGCTGCGCGTGGCCATGCCCTTGACGCCGCGCCCGCCGCGGTTCTGTGCGCGAAAGGCTTCGCTGCTCATGCGTTTGATGTAGGCGCCGGCGCTGTAGCTGATCAGCACATTGTCCTGGGCGATTAGGTCTTCTTCGGTGAATTCGCCATTGGCGTCCCCCACGATCATCGAGCGGCGTGGATCGCCAAACTTCTCCTTGAGCATCAGAATATCGGCGCGGATCAGGGCGCGCAGCTTATCCGGATTGGCGAGCAGATCTTCGTAATAGGCGATGCGCGCCAGAATCTCCTGATATTCGTCCTCGATCTTCTGGCGTTCGAGCGCGGCGAGGCGGCGCAACTGCAAGTCCAGGATCGCCTGCGCCTGCACCTGCGACAGCCCAAAATTCTCCATCAACGCGGCGCGGGCCGCTTCGGCGCTGTCGCTGCGACGGATAGTGGCGATGATCTCGTCGAGGAATTCGAGCGCGATGCGCAGCCCTTCGAGGATATGCGCCCGCTCGCGCGCCTTGGCAAGCTGATACTGCGTACGCCGCGTCAGCACTTCAAAGCGATGCTCGATGTAGACGACCAGCGCACGGCGCAAGCCCAACGTCACCGGCTCGCCGTTGACCAGCGCCAGCGTGTTGACGCCAAAGGAAGCCTGCAACTGTGTGTGTTTGAAGAGCCGGTTGCGCGCCTTTTTGGGCGCGGCGTTGCGCTTCAACTCAATCACGATGCGCATTCCCGTGCGGTCGGACTCATCGCGCAGGTCGCTGATCATGTCGAGCCTGCCCTCGCGCACCAACTCGGCCATGCGCTCGATCAGCGTGGATTTGTTGACCTGATAGGGAATCTCCGTGACGATGATGGCAAAGCGCCCGCCGCGGATCTCCTCAATTGTAGTCTGCGCACGCACCAGGATCTTGCCGCGTCCGGTGGCAAAGGCCTGCTTGATGCCTTCCGTGCCAAGGATGATGCCGCCGGTCGGGAAGTCCGGCCCCTTGGCGAACTCCATCAATTCTTCGAGACCGATCTCGCTACGACGCTCCCAATTGTCGATCACAAAGGCCACGGCGTCGGCGATCTCGCTCAGATTGTGCGGCGGGATATTGGTCGCCATGCCGACGGCGATGCCGCTCGTGCCGTTGACCAGCAAGTTGGGCAACATGCCGGGCAGCACGGTCGGCTCTTCCAGGCTGTCGTCAAAGTTGGTGGTCCAATCCACCGTATCCATCTCGATATCCTGGAGCATGGTCTCGGCGATGCGCGAGAGGCGCGCTTCGGTGTAGCGCATGGCCGCGGGGCTGTCGCCATCCACCGAGCCAAAGTTGCCCTGACCGTCGACCAGACAGTAGCGCAGGCTGAAATCCTGCGCCATGCGCGCCATGGCATCGTAGACCGCGGTGTCGCCGTGCGGGTGGTACTTGCCGAGCACTTCACCGACGATGCGCGCGCTCTTTTTATAGGAACTGGAAGCGGCCAGCCCCATGTCGTGCATGGCGTAAAGGATGCGGCGATGCACCGGCTTCAGCCCATCGCGCGCGTCGGGCAGCGCGCGCGCAACGATCACGCTCATGGCGTAGTCGAGATAGGCTGAGCGCATCTCCTGCTCGATCAGCACGTTGCGCACCAGGCCGGTATTCAACTCCGCGACGGCCTCGCCCGGCCCATTGCCGTTCAGTCCGGCGCCTTCGGCCACCGGTGACAGCGGTGCGTTGCGCGCTTCATTTTCCATGCCATCATCGGCATCAGATTCGGGCTCGTCACTGCGGGGGAATTCCAAATTGTCATCCATCCAGAGGCTCCTGCACCTGAGAAATCCATCAACGATAGCCGAGGAATTATACCCCACAAGACGCACTTATCCCAAGTTGGGTATGGAACAAATGTGCAAGAAATAATCTTTGACAGCTTCAACTCTGTGGATGTATTGATGGTTGTGGGATCATCCGAGGACAACAACGAACGACACACTCAGACTCGCAGCGAGTTTCGGGGCGCGCCAAAGAACTGCGGGACAGGGGATACTATTTCTTGCTCTATCATCCAAAAGGCAGTAAACCCGGCGACGTTTGGGATATTCTGCCTGAAGATACTCAGAAACGAGACGGGCACTTTGCGCCGTACCCTGAAGGCCTGTGTCGGATCCCCATTCTAGCGACCTGTCCACCAACCGGCGTTGTACTTGATCCTTTTTGCGGCACTGGCGCCACCAATTTCGTCGCGCAAACATTAAAGCGCAAATCTATTGGAATCGACATTTCGGAAGAATATCTTGCTATTGCCAGAGAGCGATGTTGGCGGTTACTATGAGTAGAATTGTCGAGCTTTATAGGGTGTCAACTTCGACCAAACAGTCGCCCGCTGGAATTCGATTGCCAACCATCAATACTGTCCTTTCCTGAGGCGAAAGTGCATTAAAGTTCGCAAAAGCGAACCAGAGCAGACCATTGGCACATGTGTTGTTCACTATGGACGGGAACCAAGACCCATTATTATTTGTCCACACCGCTTGCTCGAACGTAGACAGGTTTTCGTGGATTGTCTACACTTGCTGCATTTACACGAACCAGGCAATCAGTTACATCTTGTGCCCGAAGTGACGGTGCCAGGGGGTAGCGTCGACTATTTTGTTGTATCGGCTCTAGGGAACAAGGTCATGGACTTTGTTGGAATTGAATTTCAAACACTCGATACAACGGGCGCCGTCTGGTCTGATAGGCAGCTGCTGCTTAGAGAAGTCGGATCGGAGTATTCAACCGACACGAGCAATTTGGGAGCGCGCTTTGGGATGAACTGGAAAATGACAGCTAAAACCATCTTGGTGCAGTTGCATCACAAGGTACAAACATTTGAAGGTATGAACAAATACTTGGTTCTCGCTATTCAAGACGTATTCATGGAGTATGTTCGAAGGGAATTTAACTTTAGTCATGTGCAGCATGTAATGAGCAAAGATTCGTTACAGATTCATGCGTACCGACTCGATCAGAATGTAGACACTGGCGACTATGCATTACAACTTTCAACTCGATACAGCACAGATGCAGATGATGGCGCAATGGCGCTTGGACTGCAAGTGGATCAACGTATCGGAATTGAGCAGATTATGAAAATGTTGGAGACCAAGATCTCAGACCTGACACGTTTTGACCCGCTAGTTAAATGGTATCTTTGTCTAATCAGTTCATAACAGCAGGCGACCGGTGGAATCCCTCACTCGCGCCGCCATTGCTAACCTCCCCAGTGCCCTCCCCATTGCGCAACGCCGCGCACCCCGCCCGAAATTGCTGCGACCACCCTTCCGGCGCCTGGCTGCGCCACGGTCCCGCCGCGGCTTTGACAAAATCGTAGAACAAGTTGGCGCTCATCTGGTCGGTTTTGGCCAGCTCTTCGGGGTGCCACTGCACGCCGACGATATAGGGCAGCGCCGGCGCTTCGACCGCTTCGGGCAGGCCGTCGTCCGCGCGCGCCACGACGCGCAGCCCATAGCCGACGCGGTCGATGCCCTGGTGATGCATCGAGTTGACCTCGTGGATCTGCCCCATCGCGTGCGCCAGCCGGCTGTCCGCCTCGATATCGATCGGGTGGCTGATGCGGAAGCGCTCAAAGCTGGGCGGGAAGTAATCGTGCTTGGCGAGGTCGGAGCGCTCGCTCAGGATGTCCTGATAGAGCGAGCCGCCACATGCCACGTTGATCATCTGCGCGCCGCGACAGACGCCGAGCACCGGCATGCCCATCTCGACGGCCCAGTGCGTCAGCAGCAGCTCCGTGCGGTCGCGCTCCTTGTCGGTCGCGCCCAGCAGATCATGACGCTCCGCGCCGTAGTTGGCCGGGTCGATATCCTCGCCACCGGGCAGAAAGAGGCCATCCAGCCGCTCGAAGATGCCGCGCAGCGACTCCTCGGTCATGTGCAGCGGAATCATCACCGGCAGCGCGCCGAGTTGTTCGAGCGTGCGCACATAGGTCTGGTTCATGATAAAGAGGTTGAGGCCAAAGAAGCGCTGGGATTTTTCGCGACCCATCGTGACGCCGATGAGCGGGCGATGCATCATTGGCACGCCGTCAGTCACTTGTAGGTGCAATTGGTTGCGCAGATCACGATTCATAGAGCGCGGTTACGACCTTTCTTCAGAAAACCCCGTTCCAGGTTTTGCGCAATTATATGAATCCCTGAGGTGTACTGCAAGCTGCACCGCGCCTCGATCTGCGCAATGCCAGACAAAACCTTGGTCACCTTCCCCACTTTGCGTTACCATGCACGAAACGTAAAGCTGACGGATTCAGCAAAAGCCTGGGAAGGGTGCAGGAGAAATTGCGTGCCACGCGCTGAGGAGCAGTCGTCTATCACCGAAACCAATCGTCGCAACCTGGCCGGTGTGCTCCTGCTGGGGCTGGCGTTGCTGCTCTACGCGCTGACGCTCGACAATGGCTTGCAGTCCAGCGAGTTGATCGGCGGCGACCTCATCACCCACCAGTACGCGCAGGTGCAGGCGCGACCGAGCAACGCGCCCGGCTATCCGCTCTACACCATGGGCGGCTGGCTCTGGTTTCACGGCATTCGCACTATCATGCAAGCGGTGGGCGTCTCTGCGCCCAACCCGCTCCCCATGCTCTCCAGCTACAGCACACTGTGGGCGTTGCTGGCGCTGGCCCTGCTCTATGCAATTTTATGTCACGTCACCCGCTCGTCGCACCGCCCAGCGGGCCACTGGCCGCTCGCCTGGCTGCTGGGCGCGTTCTACGCCGTCACCTATTTCTTCTGGTACTACGCCACCACAACTGAGCAGTACACCAGCGCGATCGCCCAGACGCTGGCGATTGTGTATGTGTATTTTCTTTGGCGCGAAAAAGTGAGATTGGAGATTGGAGATTGGGAGATTAGGAGATTGGGAGATGGGAATGAGGCCCTGCGCCAATCTCCAATCTCCAATCTCCAATCTCTCCAATCTTCTAATCGCTCCATCCCCCAAGCTCCCCATCTCCTCATCTTTCTCGCCTTTCTCTGCGGCCTCTCGCTGGCGCACATGCTGACGGTTGCTTTCATCGTGCCGCCGCTGCTGATCGCGATCCTGTGGGAGCGGCCGCAGGTGCTGCGCAACGGACGGCTCGTGCTGGCGTGCAGCGTGGCCGCGCTGCTGCCGCTGCTGAGCTACATTTATGTCTACACACGTGGCGCCGCGCACCCGGAGTGGTGGGGCGCGGGCGACTGGGCAAACGCAGGGGAGTGGTTCTGGGCCTTTGTCAGCACCGCGCAGGGACGCGACGAGCTGGCGCGCGGCTGGCAGGCCGGCTGCGCCTTCTTCGACGGCGGCTTCCCCCAGTTGATCTGGGGCGAGTTGAGCGTCCCGCTGCTGATCGTCGGGCTGATCGGCATCGCCCGGCTGGGGCGCCAGCCAGCGTTCGTCCTCTACGGTGCGCTGTTGCTCTATCTCGTCTTCGACTGGATGTACCGCTGCGGCAACTGGTATCAGGTCATCTTACCGGCCTATCCGCTGATCCTTATCGGCGTGGGCGCGGCGGCGGACTGGTGGGAAGCGCGCTATAGGCCGCGCAGTCGCTGGCTGGGCTATGCGCCGCTGGCCCTGCTCGTCGTCGCCATTGTCTGGCGCTTCGACGCATCCTGGCCGCGCGTCAACAGCCACAACCGGCCAGAGGACACGGGGCTGGCGCGCGCCGCGATCCTGCTTGACCAGCCGTTGCCCCCGCGCGCCGGCCTGTTTGCGCAGGTCGAAGAGGCGCTGGCGCTCGACTATCTCGTCAACATCTGGGGCATCCGGCCCGACCTGCGCGTGGTGAGCAGCGACGCGGCCGCGCAGATGTTGGCCGCGGACGGAACAGTGCTGACCACCTTTGACGCCGCGCCGGTGCTGCTGGAGGAGCTGCCCGCGCGGCTGCGCACACCGCGCCAGGCTTTCAGCGCGGATTGGCTGGCGCTGGGCAACGCGGCGCGCGCCCCCAGCGCCCAGCCTCAGGAGCACATCGACCGCGGCCTGACCGCCGGCGTGACCCTGGCTGGCTATGCGCTCCAACCCGCGCCGGCCGCGGCTGGACAGGCCGTGGATGTGACGCTCTTCTGGCAGTTGGCTGACAACTGGCCTGCTGGGCTGGGCATCAGCCTGCGCCCGACGCGCGACGGCGCCTTTCTGCCCGATGCGGCAACTGGCGCTGTGATCCAGCTCGATGCAGCTGCACCCGCGCACGGGCTGATCCAGCCAGCGCCAGGAACGATGTCGCTGGTCGACTTTTACCGCCTTCCTATGCCCGCGGACGCAAATGGTGTTATGCTAATCGTGTACCGGGCGACAGCAGACGGGTTTGAGAATCTGCTGGAGCTGCCGCTGCGCTACGATCCATAGACAGCTTGCAGTTGCACAAGACACAGCCGGGGACATGCGGTCACAGCTCGCATTTGCCAGCAAAGAGCTGCGTATGAGACCCTATATGCCGCTGCCCTGGTCAGCTTTCCGTGGGATAAATTCGTGGAATAAATCCGTGGGATAAATCAATCATTCACGCAGGTCAATGGCAACTCCACCCAGAACTGGAAGCCGCCATTGAAGCACAAGAGAATCGAGCAGCAGGCCCATGACTTCTACTCTTATCGAAAGCTACTGGCAGACTTATCTGGCGACGTTGCCCGACGCCGCCCTTGCGCGCGGCATGACCTACGTCGCTGAAGGGTTTGGCGACAACCCGGAACTGGCAGACGAACTGTTGGCGCTGGTGCTGTCGGACACAAAAACGGCCACTTGTTCGGCGCTGTGGGAGTGGGAGGCGGAAGGCAACCCGCCACCGCAGCCGGGCTTGTTGTGGATGGTATTGGACGGCCGCGGCGAGCCGCAGTGCATTGTCGAGACGGTCGAAGTGACCTTCCGCCGCTACGATGAAGTCGACGCAGACTTTGCCGCGGCGGAAGGCGAGGGTGACCAGACGTTGCAATATTGGCGCGACGCCCATCGCCGCTTTTTTACGCGCACACTGAGCGCCATCGGCAAGGAATTCACGCCGGAGATGCCGCTGGTCTGCGAACGTTTTCGCGTGGTCCATCGAAAAGCCCCTGGCGACGCGGAGCACGCGCCTCTTGATGTGAAAAGTCAATAAGTTATGCCCTGGCGAGAAGTTTGCGTCGCCGTTATCGTTATTTTGAACCCATCAGAGTGCTCAACCACATGTCAAGCAGGAGAAACAGAATGCTCACACAGGACCAACTCGACTTTTACCAGGAGAACGGCTATCTGCATGTCAAGGGGCTTTTTACCCGTGAGGAAGCCGCGGCATTCCGCGCCGAAGCTCATGCCCTGATCGACCGGTTGCAGAAGACGTCTAACGTCGATGCCACCTGGGGCAGCGCCAGGGAAGTGACAATGACCAAGACCGCACTGCTGCATTGTCACGACGTCCAGTTTCAGTCGGCGTTGCTCACCCGGCTGCTCGTGGACGAACGGCTCACCGGCGTTGCTGCCGAGGTGATGGGCACGCCCAATGTGCAGCTTCACCACAACAAGCTCTTCATCAAGCCGCCGGAAAAAGGCTCCCCCTTCCCCATGCACCAGGATCAGCCCTTCTTCCCGCACGACAAGGACTCGATGATCGCGGCCATCATCCATTTCGACGACGCGCCGCTGGAGAAAGGGTGCGTGCGCATGGTCCCCGGCAGTCACAAGCAGGGCGCGATCCCGCACATCCAGGAGGGTGGCTGGCACCTACCGCTCGACCAGTACCCGATCGAGTCGTCGGTCGCGTGCGAGGCGAAGGCGGGCGACGTGCTCTTTTTCAGCTATCTGACCATCCATGGGTCGGGGATCAATGTGAGCAATGAGGCGCGCACGACGTTGCTGGTGCAGATGCGCGACCCGCTTGACCCGCCCAGCGTGCTCACACACCTCTCGCGCGGGCAGGGCATGATGCTGCGCGGCGTTGATCCCAGTGCGGGCAAAGCCACGCCGGCCGGCAATGAGCCTAAGGGAGCAATGGGCGGCGGTGTGACGAATGGCGGTGCGATGGGCGCCAGGTAGGTTGGGGATTGCTCGAAACGCCCGTTCGTCGAGCGTGAGGCCCGCGCAAACAAGCTAATTCAAAACGGTTTGCGGCGAGATTTGCG
Organism: Caldilineaceae bacterium; assembly: GCA_014879855.1. Classification (GTDB taxonomy): domain Bacteria; phylum Chloroflexota; class Anaerolineae; order Caldilineales; family Caldilineaceae; genus Caldilinea. The sequence continues at coordinate 15,936 of JACSRH010000277.1, forward strand.
CTCTATTGTAGATGGTGGTATACTACTGCTTACCCGTTTGCTGTGGCCGGCCCCAAACCGGCCTTCGGGGGACAGCAAACGGGTACTTTTTTGTCCTTTTCTCACCGTCACCTCCTCTCTTCGCCTTGATCATCAGCGATGGTGCGCCCCAAACTGACCGCATGCGCCAACAGAAGCTGAGATCCTTCACCGTGCAGCGCGTCAAACTCGTCCGCGGTCAGGCCATGACGCGCTTGAGACAAAGCCGCGGCGTGAAGGTTCTCCTCAAACTGCGTAAGATGGCAGTCATGTTCGCGGCAGAGCGTCTCGACCGCACCAGCCAGCCGGACCGCATCGGCAAAGCGCGCTTGCGCGGCTGCCACGGCCGCCAACGCGTTGAGCGCTGCGGTGACGCCGGTCATCATTTCAAGCTCCACATAGAGGTCGAGAGAAATCCTCAGTTGGTGTTGGGTGGCGTCCAACTCCCCGGCTTGCAGCCATGCCAGTCCAAGGTTGATGTGCGACCAGGCCCGCCCTTCACGCATGTTGCGCTGAGAAAAAATGGCGAGCGCCTCTTCAAAAAGGGTGATAGCGCGTGCAATTTCTCCGTGCGCCAACACGGTGCGCCCAAGTGCATTCAAAGCCACGGCCAATCCAGTGCGGCCCTGACCAAGCGAGCGCATCAGCGGGATCGATTCATGCAGGCAGCGTTCCGCGCGCGCGTAATCACCTGTCACAATTGCCGCGGCGCCCAGTTGATTCAGCGCAGTGGCGACGCCCCATGGATCGGGAAGTTCGCGATACAAGGCAAGGCTTGCCTCCAAGTCGACAACGGCCTGCGTCAGGTTCCCTTGTGACGAGTAAAGCGTGCCTTTTTGAAACAGCGCCCACGCAATCCATTGGGCGTCTCCTACTTGCCGCCACAAAGCCAGACCCTCGTCCAGGCAACGCTCAGCTTGCCCATAGTCCGCCAAGGCGTGATAGCACGCGCCCAGCCCCACCAGTGCGCGCGCGCGTGCCGCGACGGCGCCCTGCTCGGGCTGAGCCAATGCCAGCTCCAGCCAGGCGCGCCCCTGTCGCCACTCGCCGCTCAGACGCCAGAATCGGCTCAGGGCGCCTGCCAGCCGCAGCCCCAGCGCGGCGTCACGTCCCTCGATCAGCGTCCAATTCAGCGCCAGTGCAAGGTTGCCTTGTTCCTGATCCAGCCGGCGCTGCCAACCTGCCGTGTCTTTGCCAAACAGATGGGAATGGACATGTTCGGCAAAGCCCGTAAAGTAGCTGGCGTGCGCACGCTGGATGTTTTCCAACTCTCCTGCCATCTCCAGCTTTTCCAGCAGAAAGTGGCGCAACAATCCGTGCAGCGAATAGCGCACACGCTGCGTTCCATCATCCTGCTTCTCCTCGGCCACGCGCAGCACAGACTTATCGATCAGGGCTGCAAGCTGCAACAGGGTGGCGCCGGCGACTTCAAAAGCCGCGATGCGGTCGAAGCCGCCGCGGAAGATCGCCAGGCGTGGCAGAATGTGTTGTTCCTCGGCTGCCATCAAGCGCCACGTATAATCGAAGACTGCGCGCAGGCTGCGGTGTCGATGAGGCGCGCCGCGTTCGGCAAGCGCAAGAAAGTCGATGCTGCGTTCAATCTCGGCCGCAATCTCCGCGGCGGTCAACATGCGCGCCCACGAAGCTGCCAACTCCAGCCCGAGCGGCAGCCCCTCGAGCAGCGTACAGATGCGTTCAACCGCGGCGGCATTGGCCGGCGTCAGCGCAAAATCAGGCGAAACCTGCCGTGCACGTTCCACATAGAGCATGACCGCCTCGGCTGGCGTAGCATCCATGCTGCTACCCGTAGCCGTCAACCCGCTCAGTTCGACAACCGACTCCGCGGCAACCCGCAGCCGTTCCGTGGAGGTAACCAGCAACTGCACGCCTGCCGTGTGTCGCATCAGATGGCTGATCAGATCAGTCGCCTCGTCGCCGCCACCGCTCAACAGATGCTCGAAGTTATCGAGCACAAGCAGCAGCGCCTGGCGCTCAAGCAATTCACCCAGTTGTTGGAGCGGATCCTGATCGCCGGCCAGGGTGGCGCCCAGCACACGCGCAATCGCGGCCGGCATTTCCGCACTCTGGCGCAATGATGAGAGCGAAACAAAGGCCGCGCCGTCGGGAAACCGGTCAGCCAGCCAGTGCGCCATGTGTAACGCCAGCCGGGTCTTGCCAATGCCGCCAGTGCCGATCAGCGTGACCAGCCGGCGCTGCTCTTGGATCAGCAGCGTCTCCAGCAGCTCGCATTCCGCCGCGCGACCAATCAGCGGCGTCAGCGGGCGTGGCAGGCGCGTAGCCGGCCCAAGCGTGGGGAGCGCGGGTTGCGGCCCAGGCGGCGTGAGCGATAAGTCGGGTTCATCTGCAGGCGCCGCGTGCGGCGCGGCTTGTCGCGCCATGCGGATAAATTCTTCACGCTCGGCCGCGGGCACCTGCAGCGCATCGGCAAGCAGTTCGGCCATTTCCCATGAGGGGCGCCGCCGGCCACTTTCAAAGAAGCGGATGGCCTGCACAGAACAATGGACGCGTTCGGCCAGTGCTTCCTGTGTGAGGTCTTGTTGTGCGCGCAGCCGCTTTAATAGGCGTCCCAGTGGGGGCAACTGCGCGCTCGGTGCGTGTGTACTCATGAAAAATATTCACCTCGAAGGGCGTCGGACTGAGGGCCGGCGGCCAGATTGTAGCATCGGTGTAACAGCGCGATAACGCTTTGTTGGTGTTGCAGCAAGCCATTCTGCGCTGAAATAGTACTTGTAAAGAGAGCAAAGTCAATTCAAGCACAGAACAATTGGTGAAACCCGCATTCCTTGTTGACCTTGCCTCGCTTTCCACGTATAGTCACAAGCGCATATACTCGATGTCCTGACCATACACGAAACGAGGCAAACCGAGGCATGAGTCCATCCCCATTGCGCGGCCGCAGACGAGAACACCTCCCAGCGCCAGCGCCAGTCGCCGCGCCGCGCCTGCACCCCCAATTGACCATGTTGCGTGAAGCGGATTGTAGCCGTCTGCATGAAGCCTCCTGTCGGATTCTGGAGCGCACGGGCATCCGCGTCTATCACGACGCCGCGCTCACACTGCTCAGACAAGCCGGCGCGCAGGTGAACAACGACCTGGTCAGGATTCCTGCGGCGATGGTCGATGCAGCGCTTGCCGCCGCGCCGCGCAGCTTTACGCTGCATCGACGCAACGGCGAGATCGGCTGCGTGCTCGACCGCGAGCAAATCTACTTTGGCCCTGGCTCCGACACGTTGCGTTATCTCGACCCGCGCAGCGGCCAGCGTCGCGACTTCCAGCTTGCCGACGTCGCCGACTGTCTGCGCGTCTGCGATGCGCTGCCGGAGATCGGCTTTGTGATGTCAGTGGGCATCCCGCGCGACGCGCCGACCGAACGCTATTTCCGCCACCAGTTTGCCGCCATGCTGCGCCACACCACCAAACCCAGCGTCGTCGTCTGCAACGACCTGGCCGACATCGAGGCGATTGCGGCCATGGCCGCGGCCGTGGCCGGCGGGATGCGCCAGCTCTCGGCCGCGCCGACCTTCCTCGTCTATTCCGAGCCGACGACGCCGCTCTCGCACTCGCTGGAAGCGGTGGACAAACTGCTTTTCTGCGCGCGCCATCGCATACCAGTCACCCACTCGCCCGCGCCGATGATGGGCGGCGCCGCGCCGGTCACAATTGCGGGCGCGGTGGCGCTGGGCAACGCTGAGATGCTCAGCGGGCTGGTCATGCACCAGTTGACCAACCCCGGCGCGCCTTTCCTCTACGGCCACGGCGCGCATCACCTCGACATGAAGGAAATGATCAGCGTCTACGGCGCGCCGGAGTTCCAACTGGCGCGCGTCATGGCCGCGGAGATGGGTCACTTCTACAAGCTGCCGGTCTGGGGCTATGCCGCGCACAGCGACAGCGCGGTGCTCGACGAGCAGGCCGCGATCGACGCGCAGTTCTCGATCCAGACCGCGCTGCTCGCCAAGACCAATCTCAACCACGATGTCGGCTATCTGGAGGCAGGGCTGGCCAATTCGCCGGAGCTGATGGTGCTGGCGAACGAGCTGATCGCCATGAACCGCGTCTTTACGCAGGGTGTGCAATTTGACGACGAAGCGCTGGCGTTGGACGTGATCGACGAGGTGGGGCCAGGCGGGCAGTTTCTCGACCACAACCACACCATGCGCCACTGGCGCGAGCTATGGACGCCCTCTCTGTTTGATCGCCAGCGGCTGGAGCCGTGGATGGAAAAGGGCAGCAAGACCATGCGCACGCGCGTGCGCGAAGCAACGCTGGCGATTCTCGACAGCCACCACGTCGAGCCGCTGCCGGCCAGTGTGGACGCGGAGATCGACTATATTCTGGCGCGGTAATCAAGAGGCATAGAACGCGGAGGACGCGGATTAAGCTGGTTTTCGCTGATCTGATCCGCGTGTATCTGCCCAATCCACGTCCTCCACGTTCTATTTCCGTTTCAGGAGGTGATATGGACGCTTTGCAGCACGAATCGATCATCAGCATGTGCGGCGTCTGCTCCGCCGGCTGTGGCGCCGAGGTGCATCTGAAAGATGGCCGCATTACCCGGCTGACGCCGCTCAAGGATCACCCGTATAGCGTGCTCTGCCCGCGCGGCATGAAGGCGCCGGAAATTGTCTATTCACCCGACAGGCTGCTCTACCCGCAACGCCGCGTGGGCGCACGCGGGGAGGGCCGCTTCGAGCGCATCTCCTGGGACGAGGCGTACGATGCGATTGTCGCCAACCTGCGCCGCGTCGCGGACGAGCACGGCCCGGAGGCGGTGGGCATCTACACCGGCCGCGGCAACTTTGAATTTGGCCTCAACGAGATGTTTGCGCCAGCAGACACCGCGGAGTCTTCGGCCAATGCAGTGCTTTTCCCCTTTGGCTCGCCCAATACGAGCGGCGTCGGCGCGCTCTGCTACGTCTCCTACGGCATGATCGCGCCGCGCGCCTGCTTTGGCGCGTATATGATGGACATAGATGAGGATGTCGATCGGGCCGACCTGGTGTTGGTGTGGGGCGAGAACCCGGCCACCGACTCGTCGCCGATCATGCTGCCACGGCTGCGCCAGCTTCAGCAGCGCGGCGCGCGCGTCATCGTCATCGACCACCGGCGCAGCGAAACCGCACAGGCGCTGCACTGCGAATGGATCGGCGTGCGCCCGGGCACGGACGGCGCGCTGGCGCTCGGCGCGATCCACGTGCTGCTGGCGGAAGATCGCTATGATCACGAATTTGCCGACAACTGGACGCACGGCCTCGACGAGCTGCGCGCGTACGTGCAAGACTTCACCCCGGAGCGCGTGGCGCAGATCACCTGGGTTCCCGCGGAGACGGTGCGCGCACTGGCGCGGGCGCTGGCGCGCGCCGGCGGCTGCTCGATCCTGACCTACACCGGGCTGGAATATTCCGACAGCGGCGTGCAGGCGATCCGCGCGCTCTACACGCTGCAGGCGCTGGCCGGTCACCTGGATGTTCCAGGCGGCAAGCTCTTCAAGCCGCGCGGCCGGCTCCAGCTCAACCGTAAGTTGACGCCGGCGCCGGCCAATGCTCGCCAACCCATTGGCGCCGACGAATATCCGATCTACTACGCGGTGCGCCAGGAGGCGCACGCCGCGCTCTTCCCGCGCGCCATTCTGGAGAGCAAGCCGTACCCGCTGCGCAGTCTGATCGTCAGCGGCGCGTCGTTGATCACCGCGTGGCCCGACCCCGCGCTGTGGCGGCGCGCGCTGGCCGCGCTCGATTTCCTGGTCGTCATCAACCGCTTCCCCACCGCGGACATGCAGTACGCCGACATCGTGCTGCCGGCGACGACGATGTTCGAGATCGAATCCTATGGCATCGCCGGCAGCTATGTGCAGCACCGGCAGCGGGTGATCGAGCCGCTGGGCGAGGCGCGCAATGACTATCTGATCTTTGCCGAATTGGCCCAACGCCTGGGTTACGGCCAGCTTTGGCCGCAAAGCGAGCGGGCAATGGTCGAATATGCGCTGGCAGGAACGAGCGTGGCGCTGGACGATCTGCTGGCCAACCCGCAGGGCGTCCACTATCCGGCGCCGCGGCCGCGCTACCGCAAATATGCCAGCGGCGACCTGCGCGATGACGGTCAGCCGGGCTTTGAGACGCCGACGGGCAAGTTCGAGATCACATCAGAGTGGCTGCGGGGCTATGGCCACGATGCGCTGCCCGTCTACACGGAGCCGGGCGAAGGGCCGCTGGCGCAGCCAGCCCTGGCGGAGCGCTTCCCGCTCGTCTTCAACTCCGGCGCGCGCACCAACTTCGATTTCCGTTCGCAGCATCACAACATTCCAGGGCTGGCCGCGAAACAGCGGCTGCCGCTTGTCCATCTGCATCCCGACGACGCGGCCGCGCGCCATATCGCGCACGGCGACGCGGTTATGGTGATGACGCCACGCGGGGAAGCTCCCTTCTACGCGTGCGTCACGCCCAACATCGTGCGCGGCGCGGTGGAAGTCAACGCGGGCGGCGGCGGGCCGCTCGGCCCGGCCGCGTGGCAGCAGGCCAACGCCAATGTGCTGACCGACTTCGCGCGCCGCGACCCGATCTCCGGTTTTCCAGTCTACAAGGCGCTGCTGTGCGAGGTGGCCAAAAGGGAGGTCAAGACGCCTGCTCCCGCCATGTCCGCCGCGCCACAACAGCACGACTAAAATCTGCGGGAATCTACTAAGAAACTGACTTGAAAATAGTTTCTTAACGCAAAGGCGCGGAGAAGCAGAGGCGCAAAGGCATTTC
>JACSRH010000419.1 GCA_014879855.1 Caldilineaceae bacterium
CACGCAGACCAAGGTGGTGGTGGAACGCTGGCTGGGAACGTGGGAGCGGAAATTTTAGGAGATTAGAGAATGAGAGATTAGAGACTGAGAGATTAGAGACTGAGAGATTAGAGACTGTCAGGCTTGAACGCTGATCTTCGATCTCCAATCTCCAATCTCTAATCTTAATCTGGCAGCGACGGCGTGGTGCAGCAAGCTCGATACTATGCACCGAACCGTGACGGGAAAGACAGCAAGCGATGAAGGAGAAAACGGCGCATCGGCCATCAGAAATCGTTCGCTGCGGTGGCGTCGTGCGCGTGAGGAAAGGAGGCGCAATCCACTTTGATTGATCTGTTGCGTGAACGTGTGTACAGTTTGTTGTGTTTTACCCCAACCAACCCAAAAGGAGAGTTCTCGATGACATTCAAGAAGCACCTATCGCTCGTGATCGCTGTATTGGTTATGCTTTCAATGGTGGCCGGTTGCGCCGCACCAGCCGCCGCGCCGGCCGCACCGGCGGCTGACGAGGCCGCCGCCACTGAGGCTGCGCCGGCGGAAGGCGCCCCCGCAGCCGCGCCGGCTGGCAACACAGAACCCATCAAGATCGGCGTCAGCATGCTCTTCGACGATCGCTGGCTCACCTCGATGCGCGAGGCGATGCAGGCTTACGGCGACGCGCAAGAAGGCGTAGAAGTGACTTTTGTCGATTCCAAGGAAGATGTAGCTGTGCAGTTGGGCCAGGTGGAGAATTTTATCACGCAAGGCATGGACGCCATCGTCTTGGTGGCAGCCAATACTGACGCCACCGACCCGATGACCCAGGCGGCGGTCGACGCGGGCATTCCGTTAGTTTATGTAAACCGCAAGCCAGCCAACCTGCCGGAAGGCACCGCCTATGTCGGTTCGGATTCGATCGATGCCGGCATCATGCAGATGGAGTACATCGCGGAGAAGTTGGGCGGCAAAGGCAACGTTGTGATCATGAATGGCAACCTGAGCCAGGAGGCGGCGCAGATGCGCACCGAAGGCGTCAAGCAGGTGGCGACCAAGTTCCCGGACATCACGATCACCAAGGAGCAGTCGGGCAACTGGTCGCGCGATGAAGGTCTGGCGCTCATGGAGAACTGGCTTTCCACGGGCGACCAGATCGACGCGGTGGCCTCCAACAATGACGAAATGGCAATCGGCGCCATCGCCGCCATCGATGCCGCGGGCAAGCTGGGTGAGATCATCGTCGGCGGCGTGGATGCGTCAGCCGATGCGCTGGCCGAGATGGACGCTGGCCGCCTGGACGTGACCGTCTTCCAGAATGCAGTCGGCCAGGGTGAAGGCGGCATTGCCACGGCGATCGCGCTGGCGCGCGGCGAGCCGGTTGAGCAGGTCGTCTGGATTCCCTACGAGCTGGTGACGCCCGAGAACTACAAGGACTACATGCAGTAAAGCGAGCTGGTGTAAAAACGTTTTTCAACCTTCCAGGAAGCTGCGAGCTTCCTGGAAGGTGACGACCGGCGGAGCAAACAGGAGGCAGCATGCACCCAGAGAACGTACTGGTGATGGAGAACATCTCCAAATCCTTTCCAGGCGTCAAAGCACTCAACGACGTCCATCTGACGGTGCGCGGCGGCACGGTCCACGCACTCATGGGTGAAAACGGCGCGGGCAAGTCTACGCTGATGAAGGTGCTGATCGGGATGTATATCCCAGACGAAGGGAACATCACCTTTCTGGGCAATCCAGTCAGAATCGAAAACACCCAGCAGGCGCTCAGGATGGGGATTTCAATGATCCACCAGGAATTGTCGCCTGAACCCTACATGACGGTGGCGGAAAACATCTATCTGGGAAGAGAGCCATTGGGACGCTTTGGCCTGATCGACAAGAAGAAAATGATGGCGGACACCCGCGCCCTGCTGGAGCGGCTGGAGATCAGGATCGACCCGAACAAGGTCATGCGCGAGCTGAGCGTTGCCAACACGCAGATGGTGGAGATCGCCAAAGCTATCTCCTACAACTCCCGCCTGATCATTATGGACGAGCCGACCTCGGCCATCACCGAGCGCGAGGTGGCGCACCTTTTCCAAATGGTGCGTGTGCTCAAAGAGCAGGGCGTGGCGATCATCTACATCACGCACAAGATGGACGAAGTTTTTCAGATTGCGGACGACATCACTGTCTTCCGCGACGGCCAGTACATTGCCACCGTGCCCGCTGCCGAGACCAACCGCAACAGCCTGATCGCCATGATGGTGGGGCGTGAACTCACCAATCTCTTTCCCAAAGAGGAGGCCACGATCGGCGAAGTGGTGCTGTCAGTGCGCAATCTAACGCGCAATGGCATCGTGCATGATGTCAGCTTTGACCTGCGCCGCGGCGAAATTTTGGGGTTGTCCGGGCTGATGGGCGCGGGGCGCACCGAGGTGATCGAGGGCATTTTTGGCATCAAGCCGATCGACGCCGGCGAGATCGCCATCAACGGCCAGCGCGTGCAGATCAAAGCGCCCAGCGACGCCATCAGGCACGGTCTGGCGTTGCTCACGGAGGATCGCAAATTGTCCGGCATTATGGGCGTGCTCTCCGTGCGCGACAACATGATGATCGCCAGCCTGGGCAGCTACACCAAGGGCGGCTTTCTCAACATGCGCATCATCAACCAGACTTGCAGCCGCGAAAAGAGCCGGCTGGAGCTGAAGACGCCCACCATGGATCAGTTGATCAAGCTACTTTCTGGTGGCAACCAACAGAAGGTGCTCGTCTCGCGCTGGCTGCTCACCACGCCGGACATCCTGATCCTGGACGAGCCAACGCGCGGCATCGACGTCGGCGCCAAGTCCGAGATTCACCGGCTCATGTCCAAGCTGGCCCAGGAAGGCAAGGCAATCCTCATGATCTCGTCGGAACTGCCCGAAATTCTGGGCATGAGCGATCGTGTGCTGGTGATGCACGAAGGCCGCATCAGCGGCGAGTTTGCCCGCCAGGACGCGACGCAGGAAAGCATCATGCGTGCGGCGACAGGTCATGCCGCCCCACAGCAGGCTGAGCAGGAGCATGCTGCAGCCGAAGTCGTCTAAGGCGCCCTTCGCCATCGGAGGAGAAGAGGGACTATGGCAGTCAAGGCAAGCAGAGAAATCCACGCCAAAAACGCAAATTGGGAGCGCATCAACGCCTTCCTGAACAAATACGGCATTGTTTTGATCTTGTTGGCAATGCTTATCGCCTTTTCGTTGCTCTCGGAAGGTTTCTTCACGACGCGCAACATTTTCAACATCATCCGCCAGATTTCCTTTATGGGGTTGATTGCCATCGGCGTCACCATGGTGATCATCACCGGCGGCATCGATCTTGGCTCTGGCTCCGTGTTAGCGCTTTGCGCGGTGATCGCCACCAGTCTTGCGCAGTTGCCCAATTCGGCGACGCTCAAGTATGAAGGGCTGAACCTGCCCATCATCGCACCCATCATTGCTGCATTGGCCGTGGGCGCGTTGACCGGCGTCATCAATGGTTCTTTGATCTCAAAGTTCAAGATTCCACCCTTTATTGCCACCCTGGGCATGATGACCGTTGCGCGCGGCTTTGCCCTGATCTATTCCAATAAGCCGTTGTCTCAGTTAACGCCCGAATACAACTTCATCGGACAAGGCGCCATTCTGGGCGTGCCATTTCCTGTCATCATTTTGATTGTCGTGGCGGTCGCTACGCACATCATGCTCAACAACACGCCTTTTGGCCGCTACATCTATGCGCTGGGCGGCAATGAGCAAGCGGCGCGTATTTCGGGCGTAAACATCGATCGCGTCAAGATCGGCGTCTACACGCTAGCCGGTCTGTTGTCGGGGTTGGCGGGCCTGGTCGTTTCCTCGCGCGTTGGCTCCGGCCAGCCTGGCCAGGGCGTCGGCATCGAGCTTGATGCGATTGCCGCGGCTGTCATCGGCGGCACCAGCCTCGCCGGCGGCATCGGCACGATCTGGGGCACGATCGTCGGCGCGCTGATCATCGGCGTGCTGGACAATGGCTTGATTTTGTTGAACGTCGATCAGTACTGGATCACCATCGTCAAGGGCGCCATCATTGTTGTAGCGGTCATCATCGACCAACGCAAGAACCGTTAGGAGAACAGGCATGGAACCGTGGCAGACAAAAGCGTCGGAGTTTCATCCTTATCTCATCGCTTCTCTTGACGAACTGCCCGACAATCTGCGCCTCCTCGTCGAGGAAGCGCTCACGTCCAGCTCGATGTTGGCGAGCGGACTGGTCGTGCCCGCCAACTACCGCGCCGACGCCCCGGAAGGCGATCCACATCCTGTTCCTGCGCAGGCGCTGATTTTCACCCGCGACGGCATGTGGCAGGTGCAGGCGCCCGCGGATGGCCAACCGGCCCCCGCGCCTGTCTATATCGCCCCGGACGCCATCCGCTGGATCCGGTCGAGCCATCTGCTGCTCTACGGACGGCTAGAAATTGCAGGCGCCATGCAAGGCAAGCGGGTGCTGCTGGATGTTGAGTTTAACGCGGTCGGCTGGCGCCAGAAAGATCAGAATTGGCGCAACCTGGTGACTCGCAGCATCGGGCTGCCACCGCTTATATCTGATACAACGCCTGTGCCGAGCAAACAGGATCGAGCCATCTTGCACGCTGCGCCCGAAAAGTTTGTGGACGGGCTGTTCAAGTATGGCCTGTACACCGGCGAGACGTTGTCAGCCGCAGTCTTCCAGCCAGCGGTCTGGCAGCATCACCTCATTGCATTCGACGAACAACTTGCCCCCGATACGTTGGTCGCATTGACCAACGCCTCGGTGCTGATCCTCACCGAGGAAAAGGCCCTGGTGCGCCGCAGCAACGATCTCGGACTGCTCATTACCCGCATTCCGCGCCAGGCGATCGCCGGCATGACAATCGAACCGGGCGGCCAAGTCGACACCGTGGTGTTTGCGCTTGACCGCGGCGGGGTGAGGGACCAGGTTCGTCTGGTTCTGGCGCAC
>JACSRH010000167.1 GCA_014879855.1 Caldilineaceae bacterium
CTCGACGGTGTAGCGGATCATCTCTTCGCGTTGGTCGTCGGGATAGTCGAGGTCGAAGTCGGGCATGGTGACGCGGCCTGGGTTGAGGAAGCGCTCGAAGATCAGGTTGTTCTTGAGCGGGTCGATGCCGGTGATGCCGGTGCAGTAGGCGACCAGCGAACCGGCGCCAGAGCCGCGCACGTTCCACCAGATGTTGCGGCTGCGGGCGAAGTTGCAGAGGTCGGCCACGATCAGGTAGTAGACGTCGAAACCCATCTCATGGATGGTGCGCAGCTCGCGCTCCTTGCGCTCCTGCACCTCGGTTTCGGTGGCGCGCGCGCCATAGAGACGCTGCAAGCCCTCCTCGGTAAGCTGGCGCAAGTAGCTTTCGTAGGTGTGACCCTCTGGGATCGGCAGGTCGGGCAGGTGATAGGTCGGGTCTTCGAGATCGACCTCGCACATCTCGGCGATGCGCAGCGAATGGTCGAAGGCGCTGGCCGGCAGGTCCATAAAGGGACGGAAAGTCGCCTCCATCTGCGCGCGGTTTTTGAGGAAGTAGCTCCCGTCGCTCATGCGCATGCGGTTTGGCTGGTCGATGGTCACACCGGTCTGCACACAGAGCAGGACATCGTGTGGGCCGCCGTCCTGCTCGCGCACATAGTGCACGTCATTGGTCGCGACCAGGTTCAGCCCGAACTTTTCCGCCCAGGGCGTCAGCGTCTTGTTGACCTGCACCAGCTCTGGGATCGTGTGCTCCTGCAGCTCGATAAAGAAGTTTTCCTTGCCGAAAACATCGACGTACCAGCCCAGCCGCTCGTAGGCTTCGCGTTCCTTGCCCTGCATGAGCAGTTGCGGCACCTCCGCGCCCAGGCAGCCGGTGCTGGCAATGATGCCTTCGGCGTGCGCGGCCAGGAAATCATGATCGACGCGTGGTTTGTAGTAATAGCCATTCAACTGGCTGTGCGAGGCGATCTTGAGCAGATTGCGGTAGCCAGTCATGTTTTTGGCCAGCAGCAGCAAATGATAATTCTCGCGGTCCAACTGTGCATCGCGGCCGCCCATGGGCCGTCCCCACGCGGTTTCGTACGCTTCGACGCCGATGATGGGCCGGATGCCAGCGTCGCGGCAGGTGCGGAAGAATTCGATCGCACCGTGCATCACCCCGTGATCGGTCAGCGCCAGGGCCGGTTGGCCTAACTTGACCGCCTCTTTGACGAGCGCTTTGATGCGACCCAATCCGTCAAGCAGCGAATATTCGGAATGGACATGCAGGTGAACAAAATTGTCGGCCATCGTAGTTGCGCCTGTTTACCAAGAACTTTGCATAATCGGAACCGATGTTCTATAGATGCAAAGCCATTATAGCAAAGAACAGAGGGCGCGGCGAACCACTATAGCAAGCAAGGGCTAGTGGGCGTGTGTGATTGTAGCGGATTATCCTCACGCGTCTATCATTCCTGCCACCTTGCGCCCCAACTCCACCGCGTAATTCGTCCCGCGATCCCACGGATAGACCTGGCTCATTGAGGCAAAGTACAGACCCGGCAGCGGTGTGCGCAGTGCGGGGATCATCTCCAGATAACCGATGGGTGGGACGGGTTGCGCATACTTCGCCTTGTGCACCCACGCACCGGTGACCCATTCACGGCGGAAACTGGGGTTGAACTTGACCAGATGCGGCGCAAACTCATCCAGCAATTCCTCGGTGGAAAATTCAAAATAGCGATGATCCGGCGGCAGATAGTCGCCCAGGTAGAGCAGATGGTCGCCGGCATAGTGGCTGGGATCGATCATGTTGGTGTGCTCGACCAGCGCCAGGAAGGGAATGCCCTCGCGTTTGGGCAGGCTGATCCAGTACATGTCTTTGGTCAGCTTGCGGTCGAGCGCCACTGTCAGCACGACCGCGCCCATGCTTTTGAGCCGCGCCAACTGGCCGAGATACGCGGCGGGCAGGTCGGGCGCCAGCCGTTGCATGGCGCCGGGGCTGACGGTGCTGAGCACCTGGTCGAAGCGCCGCGCCTCCCCATCGACGACCACCGTGTAGCCGCCATCGGTCTGTGGGCGGATCGCTTCCACTGCACAGTTTGTGAAAATCTCGACGCCCTGCTGCTGAACGCGTTGCGCCAGGTGATCGATGAACGCCTGGAAACCACCGTCGAAATAGGCCAACTTGGGCGTGCGGGCAAAAACGCGCGCCCAGAACCACGCCAGGTTGACCTCTTGATAGGAGTCACCAAATTTACCCTGGAGCTGAAACTCCCACGCCGCCTCGTACGCCTTGCGCCCCATCCACCGGCGCAGCCATGCATCGGCGCCAATCTTGTCAAAGCGACGCCACGGCCTGGCCGGATGGTAACGCAGATAGGCGATGACCATGCCCATGCGCACGCGATCCACCAATGGGATGAGCGGAAAGCCGAGCACGCGGCTAACGCTGTCGAGTGTATAGTTCTTGCCCTGCGCGTGGATGGCGGTGTTGGGGCGGTAACTTTTTAATGCGTGGCGGAAACCGACCTCGTCGAGCAGCCCTAGCATGGCGCGGTCGGAGAGGAAGAGGTGATGGTAGAAATGTTCGAGCGGCCATTCCCACGCAGGGCGTCCCCTGAAACCGGCGGCCAACCCGCCCAGTGCAGGCGCGTTCTCAAAGATGGTGACAGCGTAACGCTCTTGTCCGGCAGGCCGCGTCAGATCGTATGCCGTGGTCAGCCCGGTCACGCCGCCGCCGATAATGGCGATGCGCGTCGGATCGTGCGCGCCGTCTTGGTGCTCAATGTTCATAATTCATCAAACCTGCTGCGACCTGCGCCGGTTTCCGCGCAACAAAAACCAGCGCTCGGCAAGCGCTGGTCTGGTCATAGAGTGCGTGTCATCGGTTCACGCCGCGAGGGAAAGTTCCCCAGGCCGGACGCCGTGTTGAAGGTGCGTGCTCAATTCCTGGCGCGCTTTGTCATAAAGCATCATCAGATCTTGGTCGCTGCCCTTGAAAGATTGCACCGTCTGCGTCGCGCAGAGATAACAGCCGCGCAGAAATTTGTAGTTATTGCTATTGCACTTCAAACAACCGTCCAGTTCGATCATCATCAACACAAACGCCAGGCTGTCCGGGTGCGTCTCCGGCAGCGCGGCAACACGGTCGACGAGCGTCTTCCACTCTTCCCCGCGCAGATCGCGCAGGCTTGGGATCAAGTGGGCTGGGAAAAGTAGTTCAGCTTTTGTATGAACGCCATATTCGCTAATATCTGACATAGAGTAAGTTCCTTCTCTCGAAAGCATAATCTTCACATTTCCAAGTGCAAGACGATATTGGGTGTCTTTTCCGGCGCGCTTGTAACAGCATGGGTGGAGGGCGCTCCCGCGCTTTCAAGCAGGCGATTCAGATTCGTCAGCAACACTGCTGTATCCACCCCACGGTCGCGGCAGAGTGCGGCAAGCGTGTCATCTCCATCCACCGCGCAACTGTTACAGCCGCCCAAGTGAAAGCCAGCGAGCACCTGTTGCGCCTGTGGATGCAACAACGTCGCCTCGCGTACGGTCGTGCCGGGCAAGAAGCGCGCCTCGCCTGTGCGTCTGAGCATTTCGACGCGCGCCTGCACCTGCGTGTCGTCAAGATCGCGGCGCAGGTTGCGGATGGCCTCGTCGGCGTTGAACAGGCTGCGATTATAACGATCCAGCCGTTCACGGGCCGTATCAAGCTCGCGGTTCAGCTTCCATGCATAGCCCAGTGCAGCCGCAGCCAGCACCAGGGCAACTATACTGATAAAAGTCGTCAAAATTCGACCGCCTCGTCGATGGCCAGCACTGTACAATCGATGCCAGCTTCTCGCGCCAGTCGCCTGGCAAAAGCCGCGGCATCGACCTGGATCGGCGGGAAGGTGTTGTAATGACACGGAATGACATGCTTGGCCTTGACCCACTGCGCGGCAACGACAGCATCATCCGGCCCCATGGTGAAATAGTCGCCGATCGGCAGAATTGCCAGATCGACGCCGCCAACCTCGCCGATCAGTTTCATGTCGTAAGTCAACGCGGTGTCGCCGGCAATGTACAGGTCGCACCCATCATTGAAATTGATGAGAAAGCCGTAGGGGTTGCCGGCGTACGTGCCATCCGGCAATACGCTGCTATGATGGGCGATGGTCAGCTTGACGCGGCCAAAGGGGAAAGTGTGCGCGCCGCCGGTGTTCATCCCGTGCGTTTTATCAACGCCTTGTTTGCCCAGCCATTCCGCAATCTCAAAGTTGCAGATGACCTGCGCGCCCGTGTGTTGCGCCAGCGCCACCAGATCCGCGACATGATCGCCATGGCCATGTGTCACCAGGATGAAATCGGCTGTCACCTGTTCGGCGGTCAGGGAAGCGACTGGGCTATGAGGCTTCAAAAACGGATCAACCACGATCTTCGCGTCGTCAGCGTCAATGCTGAAGGTTGAATGTCCAAACCAGGTAATTTTCAATGTCATCGATTCACCTCCTTGGAAGTGCGAGGGGCGAGCTGCGAGCCAATAGAAACCAGACTTGCCGCTGCGGCAAGTCTGGATAAGTGTACCATAAGTTGGCGCGTGGCTGAACCTTGCGCAATTGGCCACGCCAATCGCTTACGCGCCGCCTTCCTTTTTGCGCTGCGCTGCCTTCTCCGCGGCCTTGCGCTTCAACTCTTCCAGACGCGCCCTCTTCGCCGCAGCCTCTGCATCCTCGGCAACCGGCGCTTCAGCATTTCCGGTTTCGACAGCGCCCGCGTCGGCGCCGCCCTCTTTTTTGGCCGCTGCCTTGGCCGCGGCCTGCGCCTTCAGCGCGTCGAGTTCTTCCTTGCTGCGCTTGGGCTTGGCCGCGCCATCGCCAGCTTCGGCGACCCCGGCTGCTTTTGCCTGCGCCTTGGCGGCCGCGGCCCTCTTCTTTTCTTCGTTGCGACGGAGCTCTTCTTCCTTCTCTTTGGCGCGATGCGCTTGCTCTTCGGCAAATTGCGTCGGCCACAGCGCCGCATAATATTCCAGCGGCACGGTCAGCTCTTCCTTGTCGTAAACGAGCTGCGGGTAACGATCATAGACGGCCAACTCGTAATCGTGGTTCATCTTGATGGCATCGAACGGGCAGAATTCAGCGCAGAAGCTACAGCTCATGCACACCGCCACATCGATGTAGAACTCGGCCGGTCTAGTGATCGGCTTGCCATTTTCGTCGCTGTCGCGCACGATCCAGATGCACTGTGGCGGGCAGACCTTGGCGCAGATGCCGCACGCAGTGCACCGATCCTCGCCGATTTCGGTGTCCCAGAGCAGCATTGGGATGTAGCGGAAGCGTTCAGGCAACAGGCGCCGTTCTTCCGGATACTGGATCGTCAGCAGCCCTTCCTGCGTGATCGGCTGGTCGATGATGCGTCGACCGTCGTCGAGCTTGATGCTGCCTTCGTAGCGACTTGGCTCTTTGCGGCGGTCATCCGTAAACGTATCAGTGAAGTGCTTGAGCGTGACGCCAAGCCCCTTGAGCAGTCCGGTTCCAAACATGCAAATCCCTCCAGAGATTCGTTACCGATCCACCTCGCCGAGCACGATGTCGATCGCGCCCAGGATGACGACGGCGTCGGCGATCTTGTAGCCCACCGACATTGGCCCCAATGCGTTCAGGTTGATGTAGCTGGGGCTGCGCACGTGATAGCGATATGCGTTGGTCTTGTTGTCGCTGACGATGTAGTAGCCAAGCTCCCCCTTGGGCGCTTCGACGCGGGCGTACGCCTCGCCTTCGACTGGGCGGAAAGTGTAACCGCCTTTACCGCCCATGATCGTGCCAAATCCCTGGCTCAAAGTGGCGGATGCATAGGCGTTGATCTGTCCGGGGGGCAGATCGCGCAGCGCCTGCTGCAAAATCTTGACGCTCTCACGCGCTTCGAGCAAACGAATGTAGTAGCGAGCGTAGATGTCGCTTTCGGCCAGCGTCGGGATGTCGAAATCAAAACGGTCGTAGATGCAATAGGGTTCGGCTTTGCGAATGTCGTAGGGCACGCCAGCCGCGCGAATCATCGGGCCGGTCACGCTCAGGGCAATCAAATCTTGCGCCGAGAGATAGCCGACGCCGCGCCCGCGCGCCTTGACGATCTCGTTGCCGCTCAACAGTTCGTCGAGCTGATCAAGCGCGCGCGGCAGGCGGTCGTGCACCAGATACTTGGCGCGCTCCTCCCAGCCGGGCGTCAGATCGCGCACAACGCCGCCAAAGCGCATGTAATTGCACATCAACCGGGCGCCGCTTACCTCCTCGAAGAGGTCAAGGATCATCTCGCGTTCTTCGATGGCATAGAGCGCCGGCGTCTGCAACGCGCCGAGGTCGTTGAGGATAAAGCCGATCGACCACGTGTGGTTGATGATGCGCGTCAATTCCGCCATGATCACGCGGATATACTGCGCCCGCTCCGGCACTTCGATGTCGAGCAGCTTTTCCACAGCCAAAGCATAGCCCAGGTTGTTGCTCATCGAGTTGATGTAGTCGAGGCGGTCGGTGAACGGCATGTTCATCAGCCACGTGTTGCGCTCGCCGATCTTTTCGTGGTTGCGGTGCAGGTAGCCCATTTCCGGCTCCAAGGCCAGGATGGTCTCGCCTTCCATGCGCGTCAACATGCGAAAGACGCCGTGTGTGCTCGGATGGTGCGGCCCCAGGTTGATGACGATCGATTGTGTGTCGAGTTCGCCAAAACCGCGATGCGGCGCCTGGCTGACCGGCACATAGCTGACCGGCGCCTCCCACGAATCCGGGTCCCAACCCGCGGGGTAGGTGTTGTTATCGCCCCACGGCAATTTGTCTTCATGCCATTGATAGCTGCCGGCAGGGTGGCGGTTCTTGAACGGTTTAGTTTCTTCGTCGAAATATGCTTCTTGCCAATCCTTGCGCAAGGGGTGCCCGTTGAAGCCCTCCCAGGTCAGCACGCGACGCAGGTTGGGGTGCCCCTCGAAGGTGATGCCAAAAAGGTCGTAGACTTCGCGTTCCTGCAGGTTGGCGCCTGGATAGACGCCGGTGGCCGATGGCACTGTATCGCCATCAGGGACGCGCACGTGCAACCGCACGGGGCCGCCCCCCTTTTTTGTGCTGTAAAGATGATAGACGACGTCAAAACGCTCGGAAATCCCGGCGCGCGCCTTGCCTTTATAGGCGGAATAATCCACACAGGTGACGCTGGACAGCAAATCGTACTGCTCGGCGTCGCGCAGGTGGGTCAGCAACGCCAACAGCTTATCGGGCGCCACAAAGAGCGCCTGGTCCGTGTCGTCAGCCCACGTCCCCACCACCGCGCCTGCCACAGTATCATTATACGGCAGCGAGGGGTCTGCAACCGGAGGGGCGGCGACCATCGTAGCTTCACTCATGAAAGAACTCCCTGGTTATGCTGGCTGTTTCTGCGCCCGATACTTGGCTTGCGCGGCCCGAATGCGCGCTTTAGCGTCCTCGGCCATCGGCTGCGGCTGAAGCCGCGCCTTGCTGACGGCTGGGCCTTTTGCCGCGGCAGCCGCGCCAAGCGTCTGTTCTTTGATGATCTGGACTTTGCGCGGGTCAAAGATGTCCGGGCCCAGCACCGGCACCGGGATGGCTTCATTGGCGCCCTTGCGGTACCACGGCACAGTGGTGATGCTCTGGCGCTCGACCTTTTCGTGGAGCTTGAGCAGGCCGTAGATCAGCGCCTCGGGCGTAGGCGGGCAGCCGGGCACATAGACATCGACCGGAATGTACTTGTCGATGCCGCTGACGACGCTGTAGCCTTCTTTGAAGGGGCCGCCGCCTGTGGCGCACGCGCCCATCGCCAGCACGTAGCGCGGCTCCGCCATCTGGTTGTAGATGCGCACGATCGCCGGCGCCATCTTTTTTGTGACCGTGCCGGAAACGATCATGAGATCGCTCTGGCGCGGGCTGGGGCGCATGACCTCCATGCCAAAACGCGCCAGATCGTAGCGGCTGGCCGCGGTCGCAATCATCTCAATCGCACAGCAGGCCAGGCCAAAAAGCAGCGGCCACATGCTGGACTTGCGGCTCCAGTTATAGACCTTGTCCAGCGTCGTCACCATGACGTTGGACTGCAGGTCGTCCGGCACCTGGATCGAATCGTGCAGGAACTCTTGCATCTGCTCCTGTTTGATATCTTTGAAATCGGTTACCATTGTAGATTCCATAAGTCTCGGTTTCCTCGAATGGAAATACATGCGTTGGTGCGAGATTGTACATGAGACAAGGCTGAAATGCAACTTTTCCGCACACCCAGGGTGGATTCCGTCACTTGGATGAAGCAAGCAGGCAGAACATCAAACCCTGGCAACCTGTATTGCTAGAGCATGAGGTTGAAGCGCCGGGCTGAGACAGAAGCATGCACCCACTTTAAGTTTTTTGTTAGAACGTATATTCACTTAAGATTTGACTTACGCGAGGGATTGCGGCAAAATTTCCTTCATCCTCTGGTTTTGGCTGTTTCGGCGAAGGCGCCGATGCGTCATTGGACGCTGCAGGCGCCCCTTAATCTTTACTCCCCAAGGAGAATGCCTAGTGAGCTTAAGATCATCCAATTTACTTACTAATCCTGCCAGTAAATCTTCTTGAAAGGAACCTATCATGTCTCACCGACGAATCGGCGCCACCATCGCTTTGGTGGTTTTCTGTCTCGTCTGTTTTACCGGTGCAGCATTGGCCGTGGAATCGCCTTCCAGCGACGCGCCACCCGCGCCTGCGCAATCTCCTTACCTGATTGTCGAATTAGATGCGCCGCCGCTGGCGGCCGTGTACAAGACGCAACTGAGCGCGGCTTCCGCCGATGGGAAGCTCGACGTCAACTCCGTCTCCGCGCAGGAGTACGTCAGCCAGTTGCAGGCGCAGCAGGCAGCCGTGGTCAGCCAGATGCAGGCCGTGTTGCCCAATGCGACTGTTGGCAAGTTTTATGCCGATCCAGCACTGACGCAGGTGAAAGACCTGACCTATCAAGTAGTTTTCAACGGCATGGCGATCAATCCTGGCAATAGCGACCTCGACGCTGCGGCCAGATTGCTTGCCAAGTTGCCTGGCGTCAAGGCTGTCTACCCGGACACGCCGCACACTACTGATCTCTACACCAGCACGATGCTGATCAATGCACCGGCGGTGTGGAATGTGCTTGGCGGGCGTGAGAATGCCGGCGCTGGCGTCAAGTTTGCTTCCATGGACGGCGGCGTGCATAAGGACTCGCCCATGTTCAGCGGCGCAGGCTACACCTACCCGAACGGTTTTGGCCCCAATGGCAAAGGCTTGATCGCCAACAACAACGGCAAGATCATCACCTCGCGCGCTTACTTCCGTGCGTGGGATCCGCCGCAGACGAGCGAGCTTGGCCTGAATGGCTGTGGCGACGCCTGCGCCTGGCCCGGCCCGCAAGGCACATCGCACGGGGTGCATACGGCTTCGACCGCGGCTGGCAATGTTGTCACTGACGTGGTCTACAACGGCTACACGGTTGGCACGATCAGCGGTGTGGCGCCGCGCGCCTATGTAATGAGCTACAAGGTCTTCTACGGCAGCGTACTAGGCGATGGCTCCTTCTATAACGCCGAAGGCATCGCCGCGCTGGAAGATATTGCCATCGACGGCGCCGAAGTCCTCAATAATTCGTGGGGCGGCGGCCCAACCTCCAATGGCAACCTGGGCGACCCACTGGAAACTGCGCTGGCCAATACGGCCGCGTCCGGCGTCTTTATCGCTATGTCTGCGGGCAACGCGGGCCCTGCCAACTCGACGCTCGACCACCCGCTGCCCGACTACATCAACGTAGCAGCGACGACGAGCGGCGGCACGTTGGCTGACGGCTATGCTTCCGTGCCGCCGGCTGCTCCGGACCTGCAGATCATGCCTTACGGCACCGCCGAGTTTGGTCCGGCGATTGAGGTAGGCCAGGTCTTCACCTACACGTACGTGCCTGCTGTTGTGGTTGCCCCTGCGAATACCAATGGCTGTGCAGCTTTCCCAGCCGGCGCCTTTACGGGAAAAGCCGCTCTTATCAGCCGTGGCACCTGTAATTTCTCCGCCAAGACGCGCAACGCGCAGGCTGCCGGCGCCGTTGCCGTTGTACTTTACAACAACACGGGCGGCAGCGCGATCATGAATATGGCCTGCGGCACTGTCCCTTGCGATGACATCACCATCCCGACGGTCATGGTCGGCCAGAACAACGGCGCGGCTATGATCGCATGGTATAACGCTCAAGGTGAGGCCAATGCGACTGTCGTCCTGTCAGGTGACGCCTTCTCCCTGGGCAATACGCCGGATGAGGTGAGCAATTTCAGCAGTCGCGGCCCTGGTGTGGGCCAGGTGCTCAAGCCTGACATCGCCGCACCGGGCGTCAATATCCTGGCGCAAGGGTACACGCCAAGTGCGACGGGCGAAGCACAATACCTTGGTTATGGCCAGGCCTCTGGCACCTCGATGGCCGCACCGCATGTCGCCGGCGCCGCGGTGCTCGTGCGCGCCGCCTACCCGACGTGGTCGAACGCCGCTATCAAGTCCGCGTTGATGTCCACCGCCAAATACACCGACGTCTACAACTTCGACGGCAGCCCAGCACAGCCGCTGGACATGGGCGCCGGTCGCCTCGACTTGACGCACGTGCTCGATCCGGGCGTGCTGCTCGATCCGCCCAGCCTGAGCTTTGGCGCGGTGCCCACGGGCACGGCCAAGACGCTCGTGGTGACGGTCATGAACGTGACGACGCAGACTGAGACCTACCAACTCAGCACACTCTACACCGGCAACGGCTTTACAATGACCACGGCGCTGCCCGGCTTCTCGATCAGCCCGGCTTCGCTCACGCTGGGCGTCGGCCAGAGCGCCCAGATCTCGGTGACGATTGCCACGACGGACAGCATGGGGATCGGTGAAAACCAGGGCTATATCGTGCTGGATGGCCCGATGCACGACGCACATCTGCCCGCGTGGGCGCGCGTTATTCCGGCCGCACCGCTCGCGGATGTGCTGATCATCGACAACGACGGCAGCGATCTTGAACCGACGTTTGGGGATTACCTGTCCGTCTACACGGAAACGCTCACCGCGTTGGGTAAAACGTACAGCGTCGTCAATACGGACGACAGCTTCGGCTCCAGTACGAAGATCCCAGAGCCTGCCGAATTGGCCGGCTACGGCGCCGTGCTCTGGTTTACAGGCGACAACTATGTCTCTCAACTCGGTCTTGCCGTTCAAGACCAGTACTCACTGTTGGATTACCTGAACAATGGCGGCAAAGTGATCGCTATGGGTCAGGACCTGGCCTCTACGATCAGTGCGGCGCCCGCGTCATCCACGGTGTGGATGTACAACTGGGGCTTGTCAGCCAATTGGCTGCAAGACAGTATCTCAAACAGCGAAACGCCCACTGGCCTGGCGACCTCCGCACCTGGGCTGCCGCCGCTCTTCAACAACCTCGTGGTGAGCCTGACGCAACTCTATGTGGACGAGGTCAGCCCAGTGGTTGACGACTATGGACGCGGCGGGCGCGCGGTGCTCAACTACGGTGGACCGTTCAACGTAGCCAATGGCACGGTGGCGCTTGCCCATCGCGACCAGCCTACGCTCGAACTGTCGCAGCTCTCCTACGTGGGCCGGGCCTTCTATACGGCCTTTGGTCTGGAAGGCATGGGCGTCGGTGCGACCAACGGCGTGACGCTGACTACCCCGGTGGAACTGCTCGACGTCGCGCTCACGTGGGCGACGTCCGAACCAGGCGCGGTGGTCATCTCCAACACGACGCCGGTCAGTGCGACGGGCACGACGTTGCTGACCGCCAACTACACGGCGACAGGGCAGGTGTCGGCGCAGGCCGTCGATGCGATTGCCTGGCGCTGGGACTTTGGCGACGGCAGCCCCTATGTGACTTCGGCGTCACCGGTGGCGGGTCACACTTACGCGTGCAGTGACGACAATGTCTACACCGTGCGTGTGCAGATTACCGACGCGCTCGGCAACAATACAGTGGGCAGCCAGGACGTGAACGTGTCCGCCTCCTGCTTTACGGAGCCGCAGACGATCACCAACTTCTTCCTGCCCTTTATTCAGAAATTCCTCGGCGGTCAGTAACCTCTACGCTCACTGGGCAGAGTCTCCCGCTCTGCCCAGTTTCTTACCTTCCGCCTTTGTCGCGCTAACCCAAATACAAGCACTTCATCCCTTGCGCTCGTCCTCTTGCCGATACTTGTGCTCCTTCGGCAATTTGCCGCTCTTTTTGCGCTACTGATTTTGCCTTGTCGCTGCCTTTTCCTTCCCAATGTTCGCCGCGTTTTGTAACTGTTCAACCTGGTTGCCATCGCCCACGGATTTGACGGAAAACGCCGGATACTTTTCGGAGTGAATCCGTGAGCATCCGGCTCATCTGTGGCCGATTTTTGCCAGGGTTGTAGAGTCCCCCGCTTTTTAATATCTGCTGGGGAGTAGACCGCGTTGCGACGCCGTGCACGCATCGCATCGTACGCACGCGCCCAGGAAAGCGCGCGTCCGCGCCGCCATCGTGCGCTTCAATGAAAGATCACCGTGCGTCTGTGTATCTTATTTGATAGCGACGACTGTCGCAAGTAGCCCGGACTACGCACCTTACCAAACAAACCGTGCGCTCGTTGGGGACACGCGTGCGCCGGCAAAAGCCGGCGGGGATCCCAACGCCAACGCGCCTCACTTTCTCAGGAGGTTCGTTGTGATCCGCAAAGGTTTGTCTTCACCCGCAGGGCGTGTACGCGCCCTCTTGCTCGCTGTCCTGACCGTCATCCTGGCCGGCTGGCTGGTGCTGAGCGCGCCGGCGCAGGTCGAGCGAGTCACCGTCGGCCACAACCCCGACGCCGGCTTGCAGACCGCCGACCCCGGTCTTGGCAGCGGCGGTGGCGGCGGCGGCGGCTGAGCCGTAAGCGCCTGACCGCATAGGGGGTGGGTGGCTTCCTGGCGCCGGGGAGCCACCCGCTCGTTGATGAACAGAAACTGGGTTTCTCCAAAAGATCCGGTTTCCAGAGCCGCCCTCACGCACACTGCACCGCGGCCATCCGTTCCCGGATCAGATTGTACAGATAGCGCGGCGGCGCGGGCAGGCGCGCCAGTTCGGTCAGCGCTTCCTGCCAGGCGTTCAGCGCCGCCGCGCTGTCACCCAGGCGCAGATGCAGACCGGCCAGGCTGTCGAGCGCGTTGGCCGTTTCCAGCCAATCCGCTGCGCCGCGCGCCAGCTCGATGCTCTGCGCAAACAACGCCCGCGCGTGCTCGATCTCGCCCAGCTCGCGATAGGCCAGCCCCTGGTTGTTGTAGAGCCGCGCCAGATACGCCTGCCCGGCAAGACGCTGAAAGACCGCTTCGCAGGGCGCATACGCGGCCAGCGCCTGGGTGTGGTCGCCCTGATACCAGCAGGCAACGCCCAGATTCATGCGCGCCACCGCCGCGCCCCAATCGTCCCCCAGTTCCGTAAAGAGCTCGATTGCCTGCGTAAATGCGGCAACCCCCAGCGCATGGCGTTTTGCATAGAGATAGGCTGTTCCCAAATCTCTAAGCGTGCAGGCAAGAGGATAGTAGCGGCCATGTAGCCTGTTGATGGCAAGGGCCTGCTGCAAGCGTGCGATGCCTGCCTCGGCATTGTCCTGGCGCAGCGCCACCCACCCCAGCAGATGCCAGCCATTGGCCGCCACCGGGTCGTCCGCCGCAACCAGCGCCAGCGCCGCGTGCGCGCGCGCCTGCGCTGTATCCAGATCAGAACGGTCAAACGCGCTCAACCCAAGCCGCTCCAGCGCCTGCGCCTGCGTGTGGTTGTCGCCCGCAGCCGCGGCCAGGCGCTGCGCCTGCGCCAGGTGCGCGTCGGCCGCGGCGTAGTCGCCCTGCAGGATGTGCAGCCGCCCCAGGCGCAGATGCAGATGCGCGGCGCCGGCGTTGTCGCGCTGCGCCTCGGCCTGCGCCAGCGCCTGCGCCAGTACAGCCATCCACTCGCGGCGGTAGCCCTGCCGCTCCAGGTGCGGCGCCAGCGACAGGGCCAGCTCGCGCGTGGCGGGCCAGGCATCCTCGAGGCGCAGCCCGTAGCTCAGCGCGTGCAGCCCGCGCTCGCGCAGCGTCTCGTCCAGTCGTTCGATGGCCGGGTCGAAGGCCGCCAGCGCAGCGTCCAGGCTGCGCGCCACAAAGGTGCGGAAGAGCGCCGGGTAGTCACTCGGTTGGGTTGTTTCTGCGCGCGTATCTTGCGCGTCTGCGCTCACGTCTCGCCCCTCCATCACTTGAAGTGTGAACCGTCAATTGGTATGTTGACACATGAGGAAAATTTGTCCCTGTTCAAACAGTGTCCATGCCCCTGCAGGGCGCAATCGAACCTGAAAATGCCTTTGCGCCTCTGCTTCTTTGCGCCTTTGCGTTAAGGATTATCTTTAAGTCAACCTCTTACAACCACTGCGCCACCTGCTCCTGCAAAAACGTGCGCGTCAGGCTGTGGATGGCGTAGCGCCGCGCGTGCAGATCGCCGTTGACGGTGACCAGGTTGAGTTGATAGAGGCGATACAGCGCGTCGGCCGTGGCCGCGAGCGGCAACTCACACACCGCGGCCACGAACTCCAGGGGTTCGCCGCGCGTTGCAACCAGCGGCATTGCCAGCAACACCTGCCGGTGGCGTTCGTCCAGGGCATCCCACGCCTGGCGATAGACATAGGTGTAGAGGTTTTCGGCGGGCAGCCCGCGCGCCTCGCGCAGGTTGCGCAGCACCACGGTGAGGCTGTGCACGTGCGTCAGGCCAACCACCAGCAGCAGCGCCAATGGATTGCCGCCGACCGTGGCAAAGATGGGGCGCAGATCCGCGGCGTCCGCATTGGCGACTTCGGGCAAATTGCGCAGGGCGCCTTCCTGGCGCACCAGCGTCAGCGCATCACGCTCGCTCAGCTCTGGCACAGGATAGAGATAGACGCCACTTTCGTCGACCAGCCGTTGGCGCGAAGTCAATACAAATTTTGTCGGGTTGGCGAGCGTGAGGAGCGTCGGCGCCAGCGCTTCCAGATCGGCGACGGTTTCCAGGTTGTCGATCACGATCAGGTGCGGGGCGCCGCGCAGCCGGCTGCGCAGAAGCGACAACGCGCGGTCGGGAAAGGCGAGCAGGCCGCGGCTCTCCTCCGGCGCCAGTTGCGTCAGCAGTTCGGCCACCATCGCCGGCGCCGTCAGGGTGGGCCGCTCGATGGGACGGATGGCGCCGCCCAGGTCGAGGATGGCCGGTTTGGCGCTCACCCAGGCGAAGTCGACAAAGTGCGGCGTCTGCGCCACGCGACGAAGCAGGGCTGCGGCCAGCGTTGTCTTGCCGATGCCGCCGATGCCCTCGATGGAAAGCAGCCACGGCGGTGTGGGTTGGCGCAGCAGGCTCAACAGCGGGTCAAGCTGGGCGTCGTGACCGACCGGTTCGACCGCGGCCGGCGCGGGCACGCGGTCGTTGATGCGCCGGCGCCGCTCGCGCCATGCCTCATTCTCCATTTGCAGGATGATGGCGGCCAAGTGTTTAATCGCTTGATTTTGCTTGCTGTAGATCGTACTTTCGGCAAATTTCAGGTCGAGCGCCACATGGTCGACAGGTGTCTTCTCGATAAACCTGGCCTCGAGCAGCGCCGCTTCCGTCGCCTGCTCCGCGGCAAGGCGAAACAACGCCTGGCGCAGGATCTGATTGGTGCAGAGGCGTGGGTCATTCTGTTCGCCTGTTGCCGCTGTTTTGAAAAGCAGCAGATCAACCAGCATCCCTTCGGGGCGCGTGCGGTCGTGCCAATGGCGCAACGCCAGATGCACGCGCCGGTCGATCAAATCCTCGTTTACTTCCAGATTTTCTTGCATACGCGCAGTTGAAAGAGGGAAAGAAAGATGAGTGACAAAATGCAGTGTACCGTAGCCGCGCATGTTTACCAATTCAGAGTTATTCTATAGGTTTTCTGTAGATCGCCGCGCCGTCCCTTGCCCTACAATAACTGGAAGGCTTCATCAGATTTTGCCCTCGCTGCGCCCCCTAATTTGTCAGATGTCCATTCCCTCGAGGACATCTGACGTTTGCCACTGACCGCTCCATCCACAAAATAATTCTCACGATTTTCATAATAATTGACAGCGCGCGTGCCGTCATGCTATACTCGCCCCGATCAATCACAAGCATCTGTGATGCGCCGCGTGCGCGGCGACCGCCGATGTCCTAGCTTGGGAGGCATTTATCGTGACATTTACCTGGCCTTGGTTCAAACCAGCCAAACCGCAGCCGGCCAGCAAAATTCTTTGGCTTGACCTGGGTGACCTGGGCGATCTGGTGAATCCCAGCGGGCCGCATGAGCAATGGCAGGATCATGGCCTTGGCTTGCTGCGCACTATTTTGCACCAAAATGGCGTGCAGACCGATCTTGCCTCGACGCGCGCCGTAACATCTTGGGAACAGCTCGCCAGGCAGATCAAAGGGTACGACATGCTGCTCATGAACGTGCGCAGCTACACCTTTCCGCCGGCCTATAAAGCGGCGCAGATTTTCAAGGAATTGAACCCTGCGGGACTGATTGTGGCAGGCGGCATGCACGCCACCGTGGCGCCGGATGAGATGCTCGCCATTCCCGAATTCGACCGCATCTGTCAGGGGCCGGGAGAGGGAATCATAGTCGATCTTGTCAAGGATCCCCTTGCTTACCCACGGCTGGTGCAGGGGGTAGGTGCAAAGTCGATGGCCGAATGGCCGATGATTGACCGCACGCTGTGGCCGCAGCCGCAGGGATGGCGCAATAAACGCCGCTGGCACTGGAAATGGCCGCTGGAACCCGCCTGCGGCTGGGGGCCAGGCCCGGTGGCGACGTTGATTACCAGCCGCGTCTGTCCGTGGCAATGTGTTTTCTGCAATGAGAATTCGTACATTCCCAACATGGGGCGCAAGCCCGTGGATCAGGTGATCGACGAGTTGAACTTTTTAGACCGCCACTACGGCGTCGGCTCGGTGGTCATCCACGATTCGATGTTCTTCCAGAATCCCACGTGGCTCAAGGAGTGGATCGAAAAGTACCCGCGCAAGACCAAGCGCTGGACTTATTGGGCCGCGGGTCGCGCCGACACGGTGCGCCAATGGCCCGATCTGTTCGAGGCGCTGATCCGCGAAACCAACTGGCGCACCATTTCGATCGGCTTTGAGTCGGGCAGCGACCGGATGTTGCGCCTGCTCAACAAGGAATGCACGGAAGAAGACAATTACTTCGCCATCGATCTGGTCAATCGCATCGGCGATGATCTGGAAGCCAAGGGCGAACAGCCACCCAAGTTCTGGTCGAATATCATGCTGGGCATCCCTGGCGAACAGCCGGAAGATGCGTTCAAGACCATGCGAATGCTCAAGCAGATGAAGAGAGTCTTTCCCTCCATTGCCTTTTATGCGCCCTACCCAGGTTCGGCGTTGGGCAACCAGTTGATTGCCGAGGGCAAGAGTTTGATGTCGAAGGAGAACTACCATCGCTTCCCCGACGATGAAAAGGTCAAAGGCGTCAATTACCAATTCTATCGCGAGCTGCTAGCCGGCAAATATGACGCTGAGATCAACGAGGGCGTGGATGCTGCGATGCACGGCGCGGAATTATATCAGGGCGCGTTGGTAAAGGCGTGAGTGGGAATTATGAGTAGCTTTTCAAGCCCACATTTCATGTATCTCTTTGCTCTGAAGAGTGGCAAGAAGAAGCTGGCGTACGGCCAGTCCCCTGCGGACGCGCTGGAGATTCTGCGCATCCGGTTGAGTGAGCAGGAAATGAGCGAGATCGTTGCGGACCAGTTCATTAAGATCAACCAGCGCGATCTGCAACAATACGTCGGCGAGCTTGGGTAAGCGTGGGAGGAGCGGATGCGGCTTACGGAAGAGCAGCGCACTATCCTGCGTGCGCTGCAGCGGGGCGATCAGCTCAAGGTGCATCGCACCAAGGATGGCGTCAAACAGTACTTGTTACATCCGCTCGACGCGAGCGCGATCGAAGTGGCAGGCCTGGTTGTCGCAAGGCTGGCGCGCGCCGGGCTGATCGAGAGCAACATGAAGTTCCCCGCGGCCACCTTCCTCCTGACTGACAAAGGCATGGCGCTGGCTGCGCGCATCACCGGCAGTATGCAGGCGCCCGTCGGTCCGCGTAATTTTGGCTAAAGCCCAATATTTCTTATAAATTTCATAATAATTGACACAAATCGTTTGTCGTGTTATAAATGGCAGGCGATTTGAAAGATCGGGCAAGGTAGAGATCAGGCGCGTGGGCGTCAAAGAGAGTTGCATCGTGCACGCTGTTCGCAAGCATATTTTGGAGATCTTGAAAGAAAGCGGAGGCGCCACCGTCGCTGAGTTGGCCGATCGGCTCGACATGGCGCCAGTTTCCGTGCGCCATCATCTGGACATCTTACAGGGCGACAACTTGATCCGGGTCGGTCGCGTCGAGCGAACCGGCAGCGTTGGGCGCCCGCAACAGATCTACCAACTCACTGACGACGCCGCTGAATTGTTTCCAAAAAACTTTGGTTTGCTTGCCGCCGGCATGGTGCGCCAGCTCAAGCAGTTGCTGCCGCCCGAACAGGTGGATGCTGTCTTTCACGCGCTGGCCGACGAGATGGCGGAGGAGATCAATCTTGCTGAGCTGGAAACGCTGCCCCTTGCCGCACGTCTGGAGCGCGTCACCGCTTTTCTCAACGAACGTGGTTATCTGGCGCGGTGGGAGCCTGGTGAGGAAGAAGACGACGCCTGGTTTGTGCTCCACAAACATAATTGCCCATACGCGGGCATGTCGGGCGAGCATCATGAACTATGCTTGATGGATCAACTGCTCATCAACCGGCTGGTGGGTATGCCTTGCGAACGCACCGCGTCGGTGGCCAACCAAGATCGCTGCTGCACTTATCAGATTGGGAATTCAAGTCAGATGAGGAATCCAAGTGACGGCCAGACAGATGAGGCGCCAGTTGGCCTGACATTACACAGCCAGGAAATTGTGCTGGTGGCGTAATCCTGTGGGCGCACCTGGCTTTGCTGGATAGTGGATGAAACAGTATGATTGGACTCTCCGTCACCAGGAATTTTTGGAATTTCGTTTGAGGATACTGTGATCAACGACATTGTGAGCGGCGACATTGTGAGCGGCGACATTGTGAGCGGCGACATTGTGAGCGGCGACACCGTGATCAACAACGTCAGTCTCTATACGAGCCGCTACGGCAGGGTGACGGCCGCGCCGTTGCCCGCAGACTTTGCCATCGAGCCGACGTTCGACAGCTTTGGACGGCGTATCAACTATTTGCGCATCTCTCTCACCGACGCCTGTAATCTACGCTGCGTCTACTGTATGCCGGAAGACATGCACTTCCGCCCTCGCCAGGAATTGATGAGCGATGAGGAAGTGCTCTATCTCGTCAAAATCGCCGCCAGCCTGGGTGTGAACAAAATCCGGCTCACAGGCGGCGAGCCGACCATCCGGCCGGGTGTGGTGGAGCTCGTGCGCGCCATTGCCGCGACGCCCGGCATTAAAGACCTGGCAATGACGACCAATGGCATTCTGCTCGACAAGCTGGCGCGCCCGCTGGCCGCAGCGGGGCTGAAGCGCGTGAACATCAGCATCGACACCCTGGACGCTGAAAAGTTTCACCGCATTACGCGTTGGGGACATCTCGACGACGTGTGGCGGGGCATCCGTGCGGCGGAAGAGGCCGGACTGGCGCCCATGAAGCTCAATTCGGTGGTCGTGCGCAATTTCAACGACGGCAAGGACATGCTCGACCTGGCGCAATTGACGCTGGAGAACGACTGGGAAGTGCGCTTTATCGAGATGATGCCTTTTGGTGAGATCGGCGACTTTCAACAGACCAATGTCGTCCCCTATGCCGAGATGAAGCAGCGTATCGAGGCGCACTTTGGCCCGCTGGAGGAAGCCAGCTACGACTATGTCGATCCGAGCCGGGCGTTCCGCGTCCCCGGCGCGATGGGCACGCTGGGCTTTATCAGCAGCGTGACGGAGCCGTTCTGCCAGGGCTGTGGCCGCGTGCGGCTGACGGCGGATGGGAAACTGCGCCTCTGCCTGCTGCGCGACGATGAAGTGGACTTGTTAACGCCGCTGCGGGATGGTGCGTCGTGGGATGAATTGCGCGGCCTGATGCGCGACGGCGCTTACCACAAGCCGTGGGGGCACGACCTGGCGCACGGCCATTTTGCCGAAAACCGGGCGATGAATCAGCTTGGTGGATGAGCCAGGCGGGAAACATTTTAACGCAGCGTGGCAGGTTCGCAGAGAAAGTCGATGAGGAAGAAATTGCGCGCGTCGATACATCGAGAAAATTTCTCTCTTTTTCAGAAATGGATGACTTTCTAAAAAAGAGGTTTGAGAAGAACAGGCAACATTCTTAAGGTGTAAGGTTTCTAAGGAACAGGAGCAAACAGAAATGATCAATCTGACTGAAAATGCCGCTGGCAAGTTGGGCGGCATCATGGACGAAAAAGGCTTGAAGGATTCACATGCGCTGCGCATCTTTGTCAAGGGTGGCGGCTGCGGTGGGATGCAGTACGGCATGACCTTCGACGAAAAGCGCGAGGACGACGAGCAGTACGAGATGCACGGGTTGCGCGTCATCGTGGACCCAACCAGCCTCTTCTACATCGACGGCGCCAGCATCGATTACGTCGACAACCTCATGGGCGGCGGCTTCCACATCGACAATCCGCAGGCTACCAGCGCGTGTGGCTGTGGCAGCAGCTTCCGCACCGCCAAGAATCATGAAGGTGAAGAGATGCCGGAGAGTTGCGGCCATCACCAAAATTGATGTTTTGGCGAAGATGCGCAGCGGATGAGCCGGAGAAATTCTGGTTGTCCGGTGCGCATCTTCCTTTCCTGCGTGATCAACTATGACGCACAGCGCACCTTCTTGCTCCACATTGCCTGGCGGCGCTTCTCCTGGCATTGCCGCCATTCCAGCCAATTTTGAGATCGCGATGCTCACCGTCGCGCAGGATCGCGCCAGCGCGCGCGCCGGTCGTGAAGCCGGCATCCTGCTGCCATGAAAACACGGTTTTTTACCCTGGAAGAAGCCAGGGCCACGCTGCCGCAGATCAAGACGTTAATGGGGCAAGTGCAGACAGCGCGGCGCGAAATCTTGCGCCTGCGGCCCGAAGCGTTGCCCGTGATCGAGAAGGCCGCGCTCAACGGCGGCAACCGGCTGATGGGCGAGTTGGCCGTACACGCTATGCGGCTGGAGCAAGGCGTCAAGGACATCCTGGCGTTGGGCGTCACGCTTAAAGACATCGATGCTGGCCTGGTCGATTTTATCGGCGTGCGCAACGGCCGCGAGATCTATTTGTGCTGGCGTTACGGCGAAGATGAGATCGGCTTCTGGCATGAGTTGAACGCGGGCATTGCTGGGCGCCGCCCGCTGGACGAATTCATTCGATAGGGAGTTTCATGGAGCTTTTTGTAGAAACCACACTAGAGCAACGTATCCAGCAGGTGTTGGACGACTACCGTCCCACCCTTTACATGGATGGGGGCGATGTCGAAGTGCTGGAAGTCGACGCTAAGGGCGTCGCCCATCTCAAGATGTTGGGCGCGTGCATCGACTGTCCGATCAGCCTGCTGACGATGAAGCTGGGCATCCAGCGCCTGCTCAAGGAGCACTTCCCCGAAATCACCGGCGTCAACGCCATCACCGACGTCAGCCTGAACGATCTCTATGATCGGGAAGCTGTGCTGCAGAAGACGATCTTCCGCAGCAACAAATAGGTAATTTTTATAATAAGTTTCATACTAATTTTGTCCTTTCTCCCCACCATGCTAGAATGCGCATCTGTCTTAGCGTCTGTCCAGAGATTTCTGCGCAGCGACTTGCTTGCAGAGAGCATGGCAGGACGCCGCACCAATTTCTGGATAAAGACTTATCGGACAACGGCCTTTTTGAAGGAGGAAACAACGTGCGAGTAGCACTCATCAACCCACGATTTCGGCTTCCCATTGACACGCGCACGACCGCGCATCTGGGGTTGGCCTATCTGGCTGCCATGAGCGAGCAGCGCGGCGACGAAGTGGTGATCTTTGACGCCGACATTGAAGAGCAAACGGTCGCCGAATTCGCGCAGCAGTTCAAGCCCGATCTGGTCGGCATCACGGCCAACACGCCGCAGGTCAAGCAGGCGTGGCGCACCGCGCACATGATCAAAGAGGTGCACGATTGCCTGATCGTGCTCGGCGGGCCGCATGTCAGCGTGCTGCCGGAGGAGAGCTGCGAAAAACCTTACGTGGATGTTGTGGTGCGCGGCGAAGGCGAAGAAGCATGGATTGAAATCTCCAACCGCCTGGAAACCTATCTCAAGGATCAGCCGGAATACCACACTTCAGCCTTCATGCACCCTGAAAACGACATGTTCAAGGATTGCCTGGGCGTTTCCTTCAAGACCAGCGACGGCCACATCCACAACAACCCGGATCGCACGCCGATCGCCGATCTCGACAGCCTGCCCTGGCCTGCCTACCATCTCTTCAAGATGGAGCGCTACACCAATCTGCAGCCCGCCACCGACCATGTGGATGGTGCGCGCAGCTTTTCGATCATGACCAGCCGCGGCTGTCCCTACCGCTGCACCTTCTGCAGCCAGAGCATCATGCCGATCAAGTGGCGCAGCCGCAGCCCGGAGAATGTGCTG
>JACSRH010000343.1 GCA_014879855.1 Caldilineaceae bacterium
ACCGCGTCGATCACGTCGCCGAGGACGCGCACGCCCCAGTTGCCGCGCGGCGGCTGGCCGGGAATATCGATCAGGAAGTCGGGTAGGATGAGCATGATTCAACCCTGTGTGTAGACTGGCATAACCAGAAGATCAGGTTCCAGGTTGTCAAAAATCACCACAGTATAGTGACTGCGTAGTGCTGAAACTGCGCATCACTGCTCAGCAGCGTCATTCCTTCGACCTGCGCCTGTGCGATCAGCAGCCGGTCAAAGGGGTCTCGGTGCAGGAAAGGCAATTGCAGAAGTTGCCAGCAATGGGACTTTTCGATGGGCAGCCATTGAATTTGATTGGCGAGCATTTCCTGATCGAACAATTGGCGCCACGCTGGGGAGAGTGTGAGCTTGCCCAGGCTTGATTTGATGCAGATTTCCCAGTAACTGGCTGCGCTGAAGAAAAGTTGGTTGTTCGTCTCTAAAAACGCTTCTGTTGCCGGCGCGCTCAATTCTTGCCCGTCGATCGCCCACAAAAAGACATGCGTGTCCAGCAGCAGCCTCACGGCATGTACTCTTCGAAATCCGGCAACGGCGCATCAAAATCGGCATCCATCTGCACGATGACCCCGGCAGCGCCGGCCAGTCGACGCTGTGGTTGCGCTTCGGGCACGACGGTCAAGCGCACCAGCGGCGTTTGCCCGCGCGCGATCACAATTTCCTCGCCAGCCAGCGCGCGCTGGATCAGGCGCGAAAGGTGGGTTTTGGCTTCATGAATCGTTACGATGGTGGTCATCGCCGCATAATACCTTAGTCATCATGCTTAGTCAACCCCTTGTAATTCATGCGATCGCCGAAGCACATGCGGAATAGATCGATGGTGGGGAAGCGTCACCCCAGCCGCGGCGCGTCGGCTGACCGAGAATGTCGATGAAGAGAATCGGATAGGATTTGAGCCGGTTCGTTTCCGAGCGCGGACCGCATCGATTTCGGCTTGGGCATCTGTCCCATCTTCGGGTCCGAGCAGCAAAGGAATCCCTTCCGCCACGAACATTTCGCGCAATTCGAGTGGATGCACGTCCAGGAGCGATGCAGCGCGCGCCAGACTGATCTCTTCGTCAAGATAGGCGCTTACCACGACAGACCAGCGCAGCGCCTCATCTTCCTGTACTGGCGTAACTGCCAATTGTCGGTAGCGAACGAAGTTGCCATCGGGCGCCCCTCCTTTCTATGCTGTTCATCTTATCATAGAAGCAGCCTGCCATGTAGAGCGGCTGTACTTATCTCGGCAAGGAGGTCATACCACCTGATACGCTAGCAGCGCCATCAACTTTGCCGATTTACAGATTGTGAATTGGCAGCAGACTGTGACGCAGCCTCAGCCACCATCACGTTGAACCGTTGCGTCTCTACCGAGCGCTTCTTATCTTCTCACGCTCCTGGTCCCATAGCTGG
Organism: Caldilineaceae bacterium; assembly: GCA_014879855.1. GTDB lineage: Bacteria > Chloroflexota > Anaerolineae > Caldilineales > Caldilineaceae > Caldilinea. Next base: position 1,428 of record JACSRH010000343.1, read on the forward strand.
GCAAATCGTTCAAATACATCCGCAATGATTTCAAGTTCACGCTCCGAATAGCTGGAAAGCAATTCGTCCTGTGCGTTGCGCGCCGATGCGAACCACGCCGCGGCTCGTTCGGCAGCCCCTTGTGCGGGGGTGATCAGCGTGCCGCGGCGATCATCGGGATTGGGGCGTCGCTCAAGCAAACCTGCTTTTTCAAGCCGATCGAGCATGGCCGTTGTCGCACCGGAAGTAAGCCCGGTTTGCCGGGCCAGCTCAGAAGGCGTGGCGACGCCTTTGAGGAAGAGAAAGCGCAGACACTCCATGTCGGTTGCGTTGAGACCCGCCCATGCATCCACCGCGTTGCGAAACAACGTCAAGTGAACGCCATAATCTCTCACCGCCGCCAGGGCCCGCTTCTTTAAGTCGGTCTTTGTAAGTTCCGTCATAACGGGTTCCTTGACAATATCTTGATTATAAAGTATCTTTACCGTGTAGCAAAATGGTTTGACTGCTCAAAAGGTAACACAGATGGACGCCGATAGGCTCAGACAAGGAGAGTTCCATGAGTGCCAAGACTGCGACCAAGAAAAACGCCAAGAAGACAGATGACGGATTTTCGGCCGAAGAAAAGACCGCAATGAAGGCGCGTGTCCAGGAGTTAAAAGCAGAAGCGCGTGCCAGCAAGAACCGGGAGGAAGGCGAGAAAGCAGTATCCTCGGTGATTGCCCAGATGGAGGAACCAGATCGCATCATGGCTGCGCGGCTCCATGAAATCATCGCCGAAAGCGCGCCGGCGCTGATGCCGAAAACCTGGTATGGCATGCCCGCGTATGCCAACCAGGACGGGAAGGTCATTTGCTTCTTCCAGGCGGCGAGCAAGTTCAATGTGCGGTACGCCACATTGGGCTTTCAACCCGATGCCAATCTCGACGATGGCAACATGTGGCCAGCCAGCTTTGCGCTGATCAAGTTGACTGCTGCCGAAGAGGCCAAGATCAAGGCACTCGTCGAGAAAGCGGTGACCACAAACTCGTAAAAGTATACGAGGCCAGCCAGCATCCGGCCAACAACGCGTGCCACTGTCCGGCGAGTTTTTGCGGCACGTGAATGATCGCCACGCCTATACCACCTGATACGCCAGCGGGCGCCCCGCCAGCAACGCCAGGATGTTGTCGTAATCTTGCGTGCGCCCGCGCCCGCCGGCTGTGAAGCCGCCGGCTGCCGTGTGTGGCGTGAGGATCAGGTTGAGCGCCGGATCCTGCACCGCCTGCACCAGCGGGTCGCCGGCGCGCAGCGGTTCGTGGGTGTAGGTGTCGAGCGCAGCGCCGGCCAGGTGGCCGGAATACAGCGCGGCGAGCAGGGCCGCCTCGTCGACGACGGCGCCGGAGCCGCAGTGAACGAAGAGCGCGCCCGGCTTCATACGCGCAAACCACGCCGCGTCCAGCGGCTCCTGGGGACCCTGGTACGGCAGCAGCGAACAGACAATGCCGCTGTGTGCGGCGATGGCGTCGGGTGGGGCGTATTCCACGCGTAGCTGCGCCTCGACCGCGCCGGGCAGGCGCGTGCGCTTGTGATAGCGCACCGTGCAGTGGAAGCCGCGCAACTGCTCCACCAGCTCCAGCCCGATCTCGCCAAAGCCGAGGATGCCGACGGTGGCGCCGCTCAACTTGCCGATGCCGGTGCGCCGCGACCAGTTGTAGGCGAAAGTGTCCTCGTCGCCGCGCTTCGTCTCAATGCCCCAGTCCGCGCCTTCCGCGGTGATCGCCATCCCCTCGCGCAACCGTTTGAGCAGGCCGAGCATCTGCAACATCATCTGCTCGGCGACCATGACACAGCCGTTGTTGGGCAGATAGCAGACCGGCACGCCTGCCCGCCGCGCGGCGTCGAGGTCAATGTCCCACGTCTGCCGCCCCAGCCGCTGGATCAGGCGCAGCTTGGGCGCGGCTGCGATCATCTCAGCGTCGATCACGCCGGTGCGTTCGGTGATGAGAAACTCGGCGCCAGCCAACAAGGCGAGCAGTTCTGCGCGATCCGGGTTGCGGCGCATGATCAGGTCGAGTTCCGGCGGCGCGCCTTCCATCGCCCACTGTTGATGCTGCAAACCGCGTTGGGTCAAGAACAGGGTCTTGTGCTTGGTCATCGTTCGCTCCTGGGAATGGGAGATTGGGAGATTAAGAGATTGGAGATTGGAGATTGATCGTTGCGGGGCGTAATCTTTCAATCCCGTAATCTCCAATCTCTTAATCTCCAATCTCTATTCTCTACTCTCTCTCCAACGCATATGCCGCCGCAAACGCATCCACCACCGGCTTGATGTCGTCCATCATCGGGTAGAGGATCGGGCAGGTGACGCCGGCGTCGATGTATTCCTGCACCTTGGCCACGCACTCGTCGCTCGTGCCGACCGCCATCAGGCTGCGCACCACGTCGTCGGGGATGACCTGCGCCGCGGCCAGATAGTCCGCCTCGGTGGCGGGCCAGCCCATCACCGCCTGCACGCGTGCGATCAAATCTTCGGGGACGTTGCTGGCTTTCATGATGTGCGGCTCGGTGGCGAGATAGTAGGCGACGAGCTTCTTGCCCTCGAACATGGCCGCGGCCGGGTCTTTGTCACTCAAAGAACAGACGAGCAGTTCCGGGCGGTCGATCTGGTCGAGGGTTTTGCCCGCCTTGGCCGCGCCCTGCGCCACCAACTCCACGGCGCGGCGAATGTAATCTACCGAGACCACGTAGTTGAGCACCACGCCGTCGCAGATCTCGCCGGTCAGTTCGAGCATCTTGTCGCCCGTCGCGCCGATGTAGATCGGGATGTCGCGCGGGCGCAGGTCGCCGAAGACCACGTCGAGCTTGACGCGGTCGAGCTTGACGAACTCGCCTTCGTAGGTCACTTCCTCCATCGTAAAAAGCTGGCGACACGCCTCGACGTATTCGCGCATCGCCTTGAGCGGCTTCGTGCGGTTGACGCCGACGCGGCTGGAGATCGGCTCCCACCATGCGCCCAGGCCGAGCATCACGCGTGACGCTGCGTCCGGATCGCCGCTGCTCTGCTTGCCCAGCTCCCACATCGTGCTCCACGACGCCGCGATGACCGCCGGGTTGCGCGTCCAGATCGGCAGCACGCCGGAGCCGACGCGCAGCCGCTTGGTGCGCGTCAGAAACGCCGACATCATCACGACGCAGTCGCGCGCCAAGCGGGTGTCCGCCTGCCAGATTTCGCTGAAGCCGCGCGCCTCGGCGTACTCGGCGATCTCCAGTTCATAGCCCAGCGGGTGTTTGTCTTGCATGTAGAGGGCAAAGCGTGGTTTCGTCGGCATGGTTTCTCTCCAATCAAGCTTGAAATCGTGGCAATGTTGAGGGCAGCCAATTCTCACCCAGTATATAGATCGAGCGCCTCGCTCGTCAGGTCAAGTTGGACATCCTGCATCCTCGCATCCAGCTTCAGCGCCAGGTCGTCAGGAAAACTCTTCCACTGCGCCAGCGACTCCCAGCGCACGATGATCACCACGTCATCCGGGTGATCA
>JACSRH010000420.1 GCA_014879855.1 Caldilineaceae bacterium
GCAAACAACGTCCCCGGCGCTGTGCACGAACATTTTGGTCGTCCCGTCTGCTGCTGCACAGTGCCGGGGCCGTAATGCGCGCCCCCAAGTTGAAGTACGCCCCCGCATCAGGTGCGTTCCGTAGGTCGGGCTATCAGCCCGACAGATTGCCACGCCGGGCTGATAACCCGACCTACTTCTACTTGTGAGGTGGGGTGAGAGATGCTCTCTCTTCATGCACACAAAGGCTTCCGCCCCACCTCGTTTTTGCCGTCTCTCGCGCGCGCCTACAGTTGCATCGTCTCCAGCTCGTCGATCATGCTGCTGATCACATCGAAGCCGCCTTGCCAGAAGGCGGGATCCGTCATATCGACGCCGGCCTCACGCAGGATATGCTCGGGATGCGCGGAGCCGCCGTAGGCCAGCAGCTTGAGATAGCCGGGCTTAAACGCGTCGCCTTCTTGTTGATAGCGCCGATAAAGCGCCAGCACCAACAACTGGCCGAAGCTGTAGGCGTAGCAATAGAAAGGCGTGTTGTAGATGTGGGGGATGCTGATCCATTCGTGTTCAAATTCAGGCGCGATCTCTACGCTGTCGCCGAACTGCTCGCGCAGGTTCTCCAGATAGAGCGCATTCAATTGCTCTGGCGCGGCATTCTCCAGGATGGCTTGATGCGCGGCCTGCTCGAAGCGCACGAAAAACGCCTGGCGCATCACCGTAGCGTACATATCATCAACCGCCGCGGCCAACAGCTCACGCCGCACCAACACATCCTCCTCTTTTGCCAGCAAGCGCTCGGTGAGCAAGATTTCCGCAAAGACCGATGCAGTTTCGGCCAGCGGCAGCGAAGGATGTTGCGTGAGCATCGAATGTTTTTCGGCCAGCATGCTGTGCAGCGCATGGCCAAGTTCGTGCGCCAGGGTGGCGACATCGCGCACTTTGCCCGTGTAGTTGAGCAACACATAAGGCGTCACGTCTGGACGCACAGTGGCGCAGAAGGCGCCGCCCCGTTTCCCTTTGCGCACCTCGCTGTCGATATGCTGTTCGTCGAAGACGCGCTGCGCCGCGGTCGCAATGCCAGGATCAAAGCGGCGGAAAGTGTCAAGGACAAGCTCGACCGCCGCGGGATAATCAACCGTGCGATCCGACGCGGCCAGCGGTGCATAGAGGTCGTAGCGGCGCAGCTTCTCCATGCCCAACCATTGCGCCTTGAGGCGGAAGTAGCGCTGAAAAACGGGCGCGTTGCGCTGGGCCACGGTCAGCAGCGCTTCGACCGCGGCGTCGGGCACATCGTTGGCGACATTGCGCACCGCCAGTGGCGACGCGTAGCCACGCATCTGCACCTGCTCATTGTGCCAGTCGCGCACGCGATTGTTGTAAATCTGCGCCAGAATTTTAGCCTCGCCCGCATAGACTCGATAGAGTTCCTGATAGGCGGCGGAGCGTAGCGCAGGGTCGGGCGAGTGGACATAACCCATAAGCGCGTCGCGCGTCAGCGTCCTCTCCTCGCCATCGACGGTGAGCTTGAACTCCAGCCGGTTTGTCAACATGGTGTAGATGGTCATCAGCGCCGATATGCCATCGGCGTCCTTGAGGTTGATGAGTTGCTCGGATTTCTCGTCGAGCGTGAATGGCTTGGTGCGCCGCAGATCTTCTAGAAAGAAGGCGAAATCGGGCGCCGCGTTAGCATCCGGCAGCAGGCGGGCGGCTGTCGCGTCGTCGAGACTTTTCCACCAGAGATCGAAAAAGAGCAGGCGATTCTGGATCGAGGTCATCACCTGCTGCATGCGGTTCTGAAAGGTCACGGCCGCGGTCGACTGCGTGTCGGCGGAGAACCAGAGCATCCCATAGTAGCCGAGCGTCCAGCTCTTGCGGATGATCGATTCGTAGCGCGCCACGGCCACCAGCAAATCGTCTGCGGTCAAGGCTTCGCTTTCCAGCCGGCTGCGCAGCCCTTCAAACGCGCCGACTTCTTCTTCAATATCGGCCACACGCGCGGAAATTTCAGCTTCCGTTGGTTCCGGCAACAGGGCGGACAAGTCCCAGCCAGAGAGCATGTATGGGATGGCAGTCGTTGTCATTGATCAATTTCCTGAATCAAAAGGGAGATTAGAGATTGGAGATTAGGCGAGAACTCCTCTTCCAATCTCCAATCTCTAATCTCTAATCTCTAATCCCTAATCTCTAATCTCTTACTCTCCACTCCTCAATCCGCCATGCGCCGCAGCACCGTCTGTAAAATGCCGCCATTTTTGTAGTAATTGATTTCAACCGGGGTGTCGATGCGGCTGATAACGGTGAACTCGGTCACGAGGCCGTCAGGCGAAGTGGCGCGCACGGTGTAGACCTGGCCGGGATGCATTTCTTCGTTGAGGCCGAGGATGTCAAAGGTCTCGAAACCGGTGAGGCCGAGACTCTGCGCGCTCGCGCCGACCTTGAATTGGAGCGGCAGGATGCCCATTCCCACCAGATTGCTGCGGTGGATGCGCTCAAAGCTTTCGGCGATCACGGCGCGCACGCCCTGAAGCTGCACGCCCTTGGCCGCCCAGTCGCGGCTGGAGCCAGTGCCATATTCCTTGCCGGCCAGTACGATCAATGGCGTGCCGTCCGCCATATACTTTTCGGCCGCGTCCCAGATCGGCATCTTTTGCATCGTCGGGATGTAGACGGTGTCGCCACCCTCGTCGCCGTCGAGCATCTGGTTCTTGATGCGGATGTTGGCAAAGGTGCCGCGCATCATGATTTCGTGGTTGCCGCGGCGCGAGCCGTAGCTGTTCCACTCCTCGCGCGGGACGCCGTGCGCTTCCAGGTAGCGCGCGGCTGGGCTGTTGCGTGCGATGTTGCCCGCGGGGCTGATGTGATCCGTGGTGGTGCTGTCGGGCATCACGGCCAGCACGCGCGCGCCGATGATCGGCTGCACGGGCGGCACGGCGCGCGTGATGGTGAAGAAAGGCGGCTCCTTGATATAGGTGCTGGTTGGCGCCCAGGCAAAGAGTTCACCACCTGCCACCTTGACCGCGTTGAACTCTTCGTTGCCGTCGAAAATATTGGCGTATTGCTCGCGGAACATCGCCGGCTTGAGCGCACGGCGGATCGTCTGCTGGATCTCGTCCTGGGTCGGCCATACATCGCGCAGATAGACCGGGTTGCCGTTGGGGTCGTAGCCAAGCGGTTCAGCTTCCATATCGATGTTGACAGTGCCGGCAATTGCATAGGCCACGACCAGCGGCGGCGAGGCCAGGAAATTGGCGCGCACATCCGGGCTGACGCGGCCTTCAAAGTTGCGATTGCCCGAAAGCACCGCCGCGGCCACCAAGTCACCCTGCTTGATGGCTTTGCTGATCGGTTCTGACAGGGGACCGCTGTTGCCGATGCAGGTGGTGCAGCCGTAGCCGACGGTGTGGAAGTTGAGCGCCTCCAGATAAGGCGTCAACCCGGCTTCGTCGAGGTAGCGAGTCACGACCTTGGAGCCAGGCGCCATGCTCGACTTCACCCAGGGCTTGACATCCAGGCCGCGCTCGACAGCCTTTTTGGCCAGCAGCCCGGCGCCGACCATCACGCTGGGGTTGCTGGTGTTGGTGCAGGAAGTGATGGCGGCGATCACGACATCGCCGTGCTTTAATGCAAACGCGCGACCGGCAAATTGCACGTCGACGCGCGTCTCCAGCGCATTGCGTTCCAGCCCATAGCCGCGCGGCCCAACCGGAGCGATGAGCGCTGCGTTCCACATCGCCTTCATGCCATCCAGATCGATGCGATCCTGCGGGCGTTTGGGGCCGGCCAGCGCGGGTTTCACCGTGCTCATGTCCAGCGCGAGCGTGTCGGAGAAGTCCGGGTCTGGCGCGTCCGCGGTGTGGAAGAGTCCTTGCTCCTTGCAATAGCGAGCAACCAGCTCGACCTGCTCTTCGCTGCGGCCCGTGCCGACGAGATAGCGCAGCGCCTCCTCGTCAACAGGAAAGAAGCCGATGGTGGCGCCATATTCCGGCGCCATGTTGGCGATGGTGGCGCGATCGGCCAGGCTCAGCTTGCTCAGACCCGGCCCGTAGAACTCGACAAACTTGCCCACCACGCCCCTGGCGCGCAGCATCTCCGTGACGCGCAGCACGAGGTCGGTGGCCGTGGCGCCCTGCGGCATTTCGCCAGTCAGCTTGAAGCCGACGACTTCCGGCATGAGCATGTAGATCGGCTGTCCCAGCATAACCGCCTCGGCTTCGATGCCGCCAACACCCCAGCCGAGCACGCCCAAGCCGTTGATCATCGTGGTGTGGCTGTCGGTGCCGACGAGCGAGTCGGGATAGGCGACTGTCTCGCCATTGGTGCGCTGCACCACTACGTTTGCCAGATATTCGAGATTGACCTGATGCACGATGCCGGTGGCGGGCGGCACGACGCGGAAGTTGTCGAAGGCTTCCTGCCCCCATTTCAGGAATTCATAACGTTCGCGGTTGCGCTCGAATTCACGCTCCGCATTGTAGAAGAGCGCCAGCACACTGCCAAATTGATCGACCTGCACCGAATGGTCGATGACGAGATCGACCGGCACGAGCGGGTTGACCTTCTTGGGATCGCCGCCCATGCGCGCCATGGCATTGCGCAGCGCGGCCAGATCCACCACGCTGGGCACGCCGGTGAAATCTTGCAAAATCACACGCGCGGGCTTGAAGGGGATCTCGACCTTGCCGGCGCTCTCCGCTTGCCACGCCGCAATGGTCTCGACGGCCTCTTTGGTGATCTCGAAGCCGTCGGCTTGCCGCAGCGCGGCTTCGAGCAGGATGCGGATCGAGAAGGGCAGGCGGCCAATGTTGAAGCCATGTTTTTCCAGGGCGGAGAGACGATAGATGACCGCGTTGCCGCTGCCGGTGTCAAAGGTGTCTTTTGCGCCAAAATAATCCTGCACAGTCATGAGCGGATCCTTTCTGCTGATAGTCTGATGCGTCTACTA
>JACSRH010000208.1 GCA_014879855.1 Caldilineaceae bacterium
CTGATGGCAAATCCAGCGCGAATTACCGCGTCAAGGAAGGTGTCCCAGCCAGTGCTGGCAGTACCATCGCCGCCGTCGCTCTCAGCCTGCTTGAAGGCGTAGTAGATGGTGACTGGGAAGGCAGGGTGTGCCTGCTCTGCCAGGCGATGCATAGCTTTGGTCATGCCGCCCAAGAAGAAGGCTTCGGCTTCCAGCTTGCTGCCATGGCGATAGGGCGTAGCCACCAGCTCTTCGGCCTTGGGCACAGCGAGCGTGGCAAAGAGGTTGGGAAAGACAGGTTTTAGCGAGCGACGCAGCCAGACATAGAAAAAGTCCGAGAGATCAGCATAACCGATATTGTCATAGTATGGCGGATCGGTAGACACGATTCTGTCGGAAGAAATCGCTTGCTTCTGTGCATCACCTTGAGCAGCAAGTCCTTTTGCTGCCGCCGGAAGCATACAAAGCACCTTTTGCGCCCACTCGATGCCACTCGAGACATTTCCTGCTGAATCAGAAAAGACATTTGTTTCCGCGTAATCCCATACCATCGGGATCGCCTGGCGCCCAAATGTGTTGCGAATGATCTCTTTGCTCGAATGCCATGAGCAGATAGTTGACCAATAGTCAGCAGCCTTGTCAATTGAGAACCCCAAATACACCGCCACCGCATCCGCATACGCCTGGGCGCCCGTCCCGCAGGCGTCGAGACCCTTGCCATCATCGGCCAGGCCTGCGGCCGCGGCATCGCTGCGCACCCGCTCCCGCGCCTCCTGCACCAGATCGGAGAAGGTCGTCAGCGCGACGAGCTGGCGTGGGGTGAAGAGGTCGCCATATGTGGGCATGCCATAAAGTGGAGGAGAAAACCACCGACGATCAATGGGCATCGGCAATTCCGGCTTCCAATCCGGCGTAACCGAGTCTGCAACGGCTTCCATTTCAGACGTGGGCGAAAGATACACGCGACCGCTGCCCCCATCGGCGACGATAGCCATTAGTCGTGCACCCATTCTGCCCGCTAGCCCCTCCGTTTTGATGTGATCACCAGAAATCGGCGATCCCGACATCACACATTGGAAATTCGCCCCGCGCGCCAGCTTGGTGCCATTCTTCACCGCCTCCGCATCCTTGGGCTTACCCACCTTCACAGTGAAACGGTAGCCGCCATGCTCGATCACTGGTTCGACATACGCCTCTTTTCCCTGCTTGGTCGAGAGCATAAAAGTCGACGCCAGCGGCACTTCCACGTCCGCAAAGGCCGGATTCGGGCTTTTCACCGTGCGCGCCCACAGCCAGACGATCACGGTCAGCTTCTGCCCCACCAGGGGCTTCAGGTCGGGCCGCTCAACAGCCATTTCAGCCGTGATTTCGATCTTGGGATAGAGATGGCCGATGCGCTTCTCGGCCTCGTCGCGCATCCACTGGCCATAGTAGCGCACATCCTCGGCCAGGCCCTGCGCGCCGCGCCAGGTTTTAGGAAATAGGGAGTAGGAAATAGGAGGTAGGTCGCCGGCGCGCTGTCCATCTCTACTTCCTATTTCCTCTCTACTATCTCCTAGCTCCTCAAGTTCCGCCGCAGCGTCGTGAGCATCCGTCCCACCTCGTCCCAAAGGCTGCGTAACTTCTGCGTCTCTTGCTCGGGAAACCAACCCACCTGTTCGCAGAGCGTCAACAGCGTCTCGTTCTCCGCCAGCGAGCCGTGTGCTATCGCCAGAAACTGCGCCTTCTCCTTGCTCGATTCCCGCGCCCATCCCTCGGCGATATTCGCCGGAATCGAGACTGCCGCGCGTGTGATCTGCGACCGCATCCCGTACGTTTCCTCCCGCGGCAACCTCGGCGCCAGCCGATATAGCTCGCGTGCCGCCTCCATCGCCTTCTGCCAAACGATCAGATCCTTGTAAACCGGGGGCATCACTTTCCTCCTTTTCTCTACTTTCTACTTCCTCCTGCCTACTTCCTCTTTCCTCTCTCCTACTTCCTGGATTCACGGGGGGACGTCCGGCGAATTTCGGGGGTATCTCAATCATCGCTTTGTTGATCAAGACGGCAACGGGATTCAGATCAGACGCATACGCCTCCAGCCCCAGCCGCTGCGCCTCCAGCGGGAGCGCGCCGCCGCCGGCAAAGGGGTCGTGGAAGGCGGGCAGCTTGTAGCGGTCGAAGAGTTCGCGGGCGCGGGGGTGGTCGGCGTTGGCCGCGCAGGCGTAGCGCCAGCTCTGCCAGATTTCGTCGCGCGCCCGCTGCAAGACCGTCTCGTTGGTGGTGTTCTCCCACTTGACCAGTTCTTCGATGATCTTGAAGAGGCGCTGGCGCTCCTTCTCCTGCGCCCTGGGCGTCGGGAAGAGGTCGGGATGCGCCGAGGGGTCGTCCACCATCTGCGCGAAGATCACGGCGCGCGCCGCGGCCAGCGGGCGCCGCGCCCACCAGAGATGCAGGGTGGACGGGTGGCCGTGGCGGATGGATTTCTCGCGGGCCGCGGCGATGTTGATCGCGTCGAGGGGAAGGGCGACTTCGATGAGTTTTTTGGTGGTGTGGGTCATGAAAAAGTGATCCAGTGTTGTCAGGGTTGCGCCGCTGCAAGGTGCGCCAGACAGGAATGCCAGATAACTGGGTGCTGTTGACGCAAATCGGCAAAAGGTGAAATCGTTTGTCCAGCACCGTTCAGGCACCACCCAAGCAGCCCATGATCGTCATGCGCAAACAACTGCGCCGGCAGGTCTGTGCCGCCGTCAGGCGCCGCCAGATAGCGGGTGACGAGCGCCGACAAGCGCAGGTACGTGCGTCGATAGCCGGCGGCGAGCGCTTCGCGGCGGTCCAGTTGTAGTAGCTTCACGGTAGTTTCGCCTTTGGGCGACCAGCCATCACGTTCAAGTTCGAAGCGCGCCACGATGTTTCCGGTGATCGGATCGAAATCCAGGTAGTCCCAGGGTTCTTCGGATGTCGGGTCGATCAAGAGCGGTGAACCATTTTCGAGCGGTAAGTCATCGCCTTTGAAGCGGTTGCATTCTGGGCAGCACAGGAGCAGGTTAGGCCACGCAAACATGCGCTCTGGATAGGGGCGCTTGGGCCAGAAATGCTCGATATCCGCGCCGTGGGAATCGTGACAGTACATGCACCGCTCGTGCGCGCCCATCATCGCTTTGAGTGTCTCCAAGATGGTCAGCAGCGGCGCCGTCTTGCGGGCATTGCTCCACGCCTTGGCTACGTTGAGCGTGCCAGCAAGGCGCCGGTCATTCACGTCACGCTGTCTTTGTGCCAGCGCTGCCAGGGTAGCGGCGTCGAGGGGCTGGCGAGCAATATGGCGCATTTCTCACAGTTCCTCGTCGTTGTTGACAAAGATACTAAGCTGACCGAGCCTCCCCTGTTCTTCTGGAGAGAGTTGCTTGCCCGATCTTTGTTTGACCTGGAGCTTCGAATATTCACGTCTTTGTTCTACGGCGTATTCGGAACGGGTGTTCTGCAGCCCAAATGCTGGGGTAAGCAAAATTGTGTCTGGCCGCGAGGCAATCACTTTTTGGTAGTCTTCGGTTGACAACGCACGTGGCTGCGCATCGCTGCCCGGCTCCGGCAGTACAAACAGGCCGTTTGGGTCGGCAGCCTGGCAGATGATTGGGCTGTGCGTTGTCACGAGAAACTGAATTTTCGGGAAGTGCTTCTTCAGCCAAAAGCCGATTTCACGCTGCCACTCTGGATGCAAATGGGCGTCGATCTCGTCGATCAAGACAACACCGCTGCGGACAACGAACAGCTTGCCATCTGCGTCGCGTGCGGTCAATCCCTCGACACCGTAAGCATTGATGAGGTGTCGAAGGATGTCGGAGAGCAGCGCCAACGCGGCGCGGTAGCCGTCGCTCATTTCGCTCCAGGCCAACTGCACACCGTTACGGTCCCTGAGCCAGAGACCGTCGGAATCTACCCGATCGATCTCAATCTGATTGGGCATCAAGTCATCCTGCAGAATCTCAAGCAGCAGTTCCAGTTGCTCTTTTTCGGCGGCGCGATTCTCGAGCGCTTTGTGCTTCAGATTGCGCAGCCACTGATCCACCTCGGCCAGAGACGCAGCTTCTTGAAACATCGTCACAAAGCGTTCTGTGGTCGGTGCAACCATTTGACGTGTGGCTTCAGGTGAGGCGCCAAAGACGCGGCGAAACGGGCCATAGCCACAAGAAAACCAGCCACGGGCATCAGGGGACCAGACCGTGCGCTCTGGTGTGGCGTAACTTTTCTGCTTGCCGGGTGGCAGGACGGCTTGAAGTGCCGGTTCCTTGCCGCCATTTTTCAACATCAGGCGGGCCGGGAATTGACCAGATGGAAGGCGGCCCGATTCGACCACGCCATCGTCATCCGCTGTCGGCGTGATTTCTAGATGAATGACGGCTTCAGCGGGCTGCGCCCCTTCTCGAATCCAGCGATGAAAACTTGGCTGCAAGGAGTGGGCGACATCTTTGCCCGTGAGGCCGACAGCAATTGCCTTGAGGAGCGTGCTCTTGCCTGAGCCGTTATCGCCAGTGAAGACCGTCCATCCGGCATAGGCGCCGTCGGGGCGACGAAACTCAAATGCAAGATCAGAGAAGCCGCGGATATTTTTAAGTGTTACTTGGTGAAGATACATCGGGCTACCTCGTTCCCACCGGCGTCAATTGGTGCTGCTGCGCAAGCCAGATTATACCAGCAACGCTGCCCAACCAGCGTATTGAGCGAATCCAGCGCCCACGATCATTCAGAAACTCGACAATCGCCTACTCACGGGTGCGCAAACCGTTGGCAATGCGCGCATCGATGCGCACGGCAAACCAGTGCGGATCGAACGTAAACGCGGCCGGAGGATTGCCGTTGATGGCCAGCGCCTGCCGCGCCCGCAGCACGCCTTGCCCGAAACGATTGGTGTAGCCCAGGACGCGAATGGCCTCGGCAATGACAGGATTGCGATAGCCAACA
>JACSRH010000421.1 GCA_014879855.1 Caldilineaceae bacterium
GGTCAAAGATCCCGGCGCGTTCGCGCACGGCAACAAGTACATCGTGCAGCTGCTCTTCGACTCGATCGAAGATCTGGGCGGCGATGTGAGCAAGCTGGCGCGCACCGACGCGGGCCACTTTGCCGGTGACACCATGCCGTTCCGCGACTGGGATGCGGCTGATATCACCAACCCCGGCCCCAATGACTATGTGGTGCCTTTCCGCTGCGCCAAGTGCCACTCGGCCACTGGGTTGCCCGAATTCTTGAGCGCTGGCGGCACCGTGGTGGTGGATGGCCGCGGCAACACGCTGACGGCCGGCATTGGCCCGCAGCACTCGGCCAACGGCTTCATGTGCTCCACCTGCCACAACGAAGCGGCCTGGCCGGAGCGCTATGCCGTTGCTTCAGTAACTTTCCCCAGCGGCAAGACGGTCTCGTATGCCAAGGATGCCGACGGCAAGCTTGTGGCGGATGAGTCCAATCTGTGCCTGTTGTGCCACCAGGGGCGCGAATCGACCACCAGCGTCAACAATGCGTTGCGCGGCAAGGAAGACGACACGCCGGACAAGAGCCTGAGCTTCAAGAACATCCACTACCTGGGTGCAGGCGCTACCGTCTTTGGCGCGGATGCGGCGGGCGGTTACCAGTATGCCGATAAGGCGTACAACGGCCTGAACGCGCATCCCACCAACAAGTGCGCCGACTGTCACGACGTCCATGAGCTCGAGCCCAAGGTCGAAGCGTGCAAGGCCTGCCACGGTGACAAACCGGTTGAAGAAATCCGCATGGTCGCCACCGACTGGGACGGCGATGGTGACACCACGGAAGGCGTCGCGGGCGAACTCGAGACGTTGACCGAGGCGCTATATGCCGAGATCGAGAAGTATGCGGAAGAAACCGCCGGCACCCCCATCGTCTACGATTCGCACAGTCACCCATACTTCTTCGTGGATGCTGATAAGGACGGCGAAGCCGACAAGGACGACAAGGGCGCGCTGGTGCGCTATGCCTCCTTCACGCCGCGCTTGATGCGTGCTGCCTTCAACTATCAGTATGCCCAGAAAGATCCGGGCGCGTTCGTGCACAATCCGCAGTATGTCATCCAGCTGTTGATCGACTCGATCGCAGACCTGGGCGGCAATGCGTCAGGCTTTACGCGGCCGGAGCCTCCTGCCGCGCCGTAGCACAAGCATAATGCTGCAAACGAAGACCGGGCACACCAGTGTCCGGTCTTTGTTTATAGAACATTCGACATGCCCGAAAGGGCGACAGATAGCACTTCGCTCTGTGCGCTTGCTGCGCTACAATCAGATAGGCAGCTGCATGGCGTGGAGGTCGCTGTGAACATCCAGTACAACATGGTCCTGATCTTCTTTGTCTATGGCCTGGCCTTCTTCTCGATGGGGCTGGCCATTACGCTGGAAGCCAATCGCGGTTCGGATACGCGCCTGCGGCACGGCCTGCGCGCGTTGGCTATCTTTGGCATTCTGCACGGCATTCACGAATGGGTGGACATGTTCGAGCTATTGGACATGCTGCCCGGCCACGACATGGATCCCTCGGCGTGGCATACGGCGCGCATCGCCATGCTGGAATTTTCCTTTCTATTCCTGGCCGCTTTTGGCGCCACCCTGCTGCCGCGCGTCAAGAACTTTCGGCGCGCCAGCATTCTGGTACCCATGCTGCTGGCGACGATCTGGGGCGTGGGCATTGTGGTGTTGCGCGGTTTCTTCACGATCGACACCGGCCTGTGGGACGTGGCCGACGTCTGGACGCGCTACGCCGTGGCTGTGCCGGCCGGGTTGTTGGCCTGTATCGGCTTAATCGGTCAGTGGCGGCTTTTTCGGAAGGCGGGCATGGAACGCTTCGGGCGCGATGCCCTGCTGGCGGCCATCGCCTTTGCGCTGTACGGCTTGCTAGGTCAAACCATCGTGCGGGCCAGCCCGCTGCCGCCTTCAAATGTGCTCAATCAGGATTTCTTCCTACGGACCTTCGGTTTCCCCATCCAGCTGCTGCGCGCCGGAGCCGCCGTGGTCTCGGCTTGGGCCATCATTCGCTTCCTGCGCTCGTTCGAGTATGAGACCCAACGCAAAATTGCTATGCTGCAGGAAGCGCAGCTGCAAGAAGCCCAACGGCGCGAAGCGCTGCGTGGCCAGCTGCTCAGGCAGGTGGTATCCGCACAAGAGGCTGAACGGCAGCGTATCGCGCGGGAACTGCACGATGCCACCGGTCAGTCGCTCACCGCCATCGGCCTGGGCTTGCGCGGCGTAACAAATACGTTGCGGCAGGACACCGATAAAGCAGCCGATAACCTGCGCCAATTGGAAGGGTTGGTGGCGCGATCGTTGGATGAACTACAGCGCCTCATCGCCGATCTGCGCCCGTCGCATCTGGACGATCTGGGTCTGCCCGCCGCGCTGCGCTGGTATGCGGGCGAGGTGCAGAACCGGACGCACCTCAACGTCGCGGTCGAGATCAACGGTGAACCCCACCCGATCGATTCACTCATCAACACGGCGTTGTTTCGCGTGGCGCAGGAAGCTTTAACCAATGTGGTAAAACACGCTGGGGCGACGCACGTCAGTGTGCGCCTGTCCTATCTGCCCAGTACGGTGATGCTTCAAGTGGAAGACAATGGCCGCGGCTTTGAGGTGAGCGCGCGCGCAGAGCGTCCTGCTTGGGGGTTGCTGGGTATGGAAGAGCGGGCTTCATTGTTGGAAGGACACGTGACAATCCGCTCTCAACCCGGGCAGGGCACGTGTGTTGAGATGACAATCCCTTACCACTCGAACGTGGAGGTCGGCGATGGCAACACGACTATTGCTCGTGGATGATCACAAAGTTGTCCGCTCGGGCTTGCGGATGCTGCTGGACAATGAAGCCGATCTGACCATTGTCGGCGAGGCCGGTACCGGGCAGGAAGCCTTGCAGCTCGTCGAGCAGCTGCAGCCCGATCTGGTGCTGATGGACATCGGCTTGCCGGATATGTCAGGCATCGATGTAACTCACCAGATCAAGCAGCGCTGGCCGCGGGTGGCCGTCGTTGCGCTGACGATTCATGAGGATGAGGAATATTTCTTCAAGATGCTGCAAGCCGGGGTGAACGGCTATGTGCCCAAACGCGCCGCGCCTGAAGAATTGTTGACTGCGGTGCGCACGGCGAATGAAGGCGGCGTTTACCTGTATCCATCATTGGCGAAACTGCTGGTCAAGGATTATCTGGCAGGCGAGCGTCCTGAGCAGCTCGACGGCCTGACCGAACGCGAGCAGGAAATTCTGGCGCACTTGGCAGAAGGGGCCAGCAACGAAGCCATTGCCGAGACGCTGAACATTTCGCAGAAGACGGTCAGCCGCCACCGTGAAAACATCATGCGCAAGTTAAATCTTCATTCGCGCGCCGATCTGGTGAAGTACGCCATTCGCAAGGGGATCATTCGGGCGTAGAAAACCGATCGAGCCAGACCGTCTGCCGCAGTCTGGCTCGTATGATCTATCTGACTGGATCGGGATCGATCTAGCGTGGTACCAACTCTTCCGTGCGGCCATTGCGGCGCGCGATGAGCAGGATGCTCAAGATCAACAGTTGACCGATGATCATGCCTGCCACTTCGGGCCAGCGCGCCGAACCTTCCACCGCGAGACCGCGCCAATTCACCAGCGAACTGACGGCGGTGGCAATGTCGCCGAGGTGGTTGGTGATGTAGGCCGTGCCGACCAGCGCGACTACGGTGAAGGGCACTGCTAGAACCATCGTCCAGATGACGGCGTACATTTGAACTTTGCGCATGATGACCCTCCTTTTACGGTCACTCGGTGAAGCTAACCTCTCCGTTCTGCCTTTACTTTATCAAATCGCAGGGTTATCGTCTATCGGGCGATCTGAGTATTTTTTGCGTGGGGCTGTTACCTTACTTTGATACTTACTGCTCAACCGTTTGAATCTGTGCTGGGCGTGAATGTCGCGCACCATGTCGTTATTCTGGTTTGGGATAACCGCAGCAGATGGTCATCAAATAAAGCATGAGCGTCATCTGGTGGCATGATATTCGTCTTTGCATATAGTGACAAACCATACTAATGACATGACCTGAAGTTTGGCAGAATACGTATAGGGTGTTTTCCGTTTTGTTATGGGGTAAATGCCCCAGTTGTTTTCATAAAACTTACCCGTTGGCAGCACCCACTCTACTCGCGGAGAAGAATCTATGCCCAGGCCACGTCAGTTCTCAGTATCGCGCGCAAGTGTTGCATTCGTCGTCACATTTGGCTTATGCGTCTGCCTTGGCGTCGTGTTGTCTCTGGCGCAGCCGGCTGCGGCGGCGTCACGTCCAGCACAAGCGCACTCGCCGGAGTTCTTGCTGCAGGCGACGGCGCAGGTCACCTCCACAGGCGACTACCGCGGCCCGGATTTGTGCCAGGGCTGCCACGAGGAAGTCCACACCCAGTGGACTGATACCTTGCATTCCAAGGCCTTCTCGTCGCCGATCTTCCAGGAAGCGTGGACGAAAGACCCCAATAAAAACTCTTGCCTGCAGTGTCACACCACCGGCTATAACCCGGCCGATGGCACCTATGCCATTGAAGGCGTCACCTGCGAATCGTGCCACGGCGCGTATCAGCCCAGCCACCCGCAAGTGAAGATGCCCGTCACGCCCGACTCGACGCTGTGCGCCACCTGCCACAAGTCGACCACGCACGAATGGCAAGCCAGTCAGCACTCTGAAGCGGGCATCCAGTGCGAAGCCTGCCACAATTCGCATTCGCAGCAGCCCAAAGCCGCGAATGTGAATGAGCTGTGCATGAACTGCCACAAGGATCCGGGTGATACCTTCACGCATGGCACGCACTCCACGGCCGGCTTGCAGTGCAGCAACTGCCACATGTACACCGATCAGGAAAACTCCTCCCCGATCGGCGGTCTGCTCTCC
>JACSRH010000422.1 GCA_014879855.1 Caldilineaceae bacterium
ACCGGGATGACGATCAGGTTCAACCAATCCATAGCAGTACACCTGGCGTGTGGGGGAGAGTAAGAGATTAGGAGATTAGGAGATTAGGAGAGTAAGAGAGTAAGAGAGTAAGAGATTAAGAGATTGGAGATTGGAGATTCCGTGTTCTTCCAGACAGTCTGGTGCACGACCTTCCAATCGCAAATCGCTCAATCACTTAATCGCCCAATCCCTTACTCTCCAATCTCCAATCTCCAATCTCCAATCTCCAATCTATTTCTCAATGACAATACTTGTCGTTGCGCTGCCGTTCAACAACGCGCCCACTGGCGCGCCGGGCAGACTTTCCGGAATCCACGCGACGCCGGGCTTGACGGTGGCGTCGAGCTTGACCGCCAGTGTGAGCGCGCCATAGTCGCTGCGCACGGTGACGGCCTCGTCTTCGGCCACGCTCAACTTCGCGGCATCGGTCGGGTTCAGGTGAACCGTGGCGCCGAAGGCCATGTTTCTCATACGTTCGGTCAGGCTGAAGAGCGCGCCGCCATCGTAGAGCACAGAACCACTCAGCAGCGCCAGCGCGCCGTCAGCCGCGCTGGGTAGGTCGGGCTGCACGGCGCGACCATAGCTCATCTCCGGCAGCACATAGCGGTGATCCGCCACGCTCCATTGCAGACCCTGGTCGCCGAGTGCTTCCCAGGTCAGCCCCGCGTAGATCGGCGCGGCCTGGGCGATCTCTGCACTTACGGCCTGCGCACTGCTGTGTCCCCACTGCGCATCGAAATAAGTGGCCAGATGATCCAGGATCATCCAGTCGGAGGCCGCCTTGCTCTGCGGATTGCCCAGCGCCCTGGGCGCACGCTGCACGCGGCGCTCCAGGTTGGTGAAGGCGCCATCCTGCTCCGCCCAGCTCACTGCCGGCAGCACTACATCGGCCTTGGCCGCGGTTTCCGTTAGAAAAATCTCCTGCACGACCAGAAAATCGAGCTTGTCCAGATTTTCCGCCCACGTTGGCCGCTCGCTGGCCGGGTCGGCGCCCATGAGATAGAGCGCTTTGATCTCGCTGCCCGCCGCGTCGAGCATCTGCTTGTACGTCTTGCCGGGATGCACCGGCAGCGAGCAGTTCCACAGCTTGCCGAGCAGGTCGCTCGCCATGCGGTCGTCGAGCGCGGCGTGGCCGGGCAACCGGTCGGGCAGCACGCCCATATCGCGGCAGCCCTGGCTGTTGGCTTCCCGCCCCACATAGGCGAGATTCTCCGGCTTGCCCAGGTAGAGCGCCAGGTTGATCAGCGCCTGGCGCAGCGCCATGCCTGCTTTGCCGTGCGCAACGCCTGTCCCATAAATCAGCAGAGGGTTCTGCGCGGCGGCCAGCAGATCAGCCGCCTTGCGCACTTCCGCCATCCGTACATTGCACAATTGCTCCACCTGACGGTCGCTGGCGCCGGAGACGAGCGCATGTGCTTCCGACTTTGTCTCTTCGCGTTCGGTCAGTGCACGCAGCAGACCGTTGAGCAGCGTCACTTCCGTGCCCGGATTGGCCTGCAAGAAGGGGCCGTTATAGCGTGTGAGTTCGATCTGGCGCGGGTGCACGATCACCAACTGCGCCTTGCCGCGGCGCACCGCGCGCTTGAGATGCACATCCAGCACAGGCAGCTCTTCGTTGGGGTCGAGGCCCACCAGCAGGATCACGTCATGCTTAGGATCGGGGCCATACTGGGGCTTCATCACATCGACCAGCGCGGGCAGGCCACCTGGCAGCGCGGCCACATCGCCGCCGTCGCGGTGGTCGATGTTGTTCGTGCCGATCAACTGGCGCATGAAACGTTGGAGCAGGTAGTTGCCTTCATTGGCGAGCTTGGCGCTGCCGATGGCGCCGATGGCGTCGGCGCCATGCTGCTGCTTGATGCCTTGCAGCCGCTCCGCCACCATGCCCAGCGCCTCGCCCCACGAGGCCGGCTGGAGCTTGCCGTCTTTGCGCACCAACGGCATGGTCAGGCGACCCGCATCGTTCACCCAGCCGTTGGCAAAGCGGCCCTTGTCGCAGATCCACTGATCGTTGACTTCCATGTTTTCACGACCGATGACGCGGCGCAACTTGTGCGTGCGTGTGTCAATGCGCAGGTTGCAGCCCATTGAACACTGCGTGCAGATGCTCGGCGTGCGCTCGATCTCCCACGGGCGGTAGGAGAAACGCGCCACGCGGTTGGTCAGCGCACCGACCGGGCAGATGTCGATGATATTGCCGCTGGTTTTGGAATCAACTGGCTGGCCATCCTGGATGTCGATGATCGTCCTGCCGCCGCGCTCGAAGAGCGCAAGCTGCGGTTTGTCTTCCCATTCCTCCAGGTAGCGGATGCAGCGCCAGCAGACGACGCAGCGCTCCTGGTCGAGCACGATGGTGTCGGAGATGAGGTAGTTCTTGTTCTTCAGGCGCTTCGGCTCGACCAACTGGCTGAGGCCGGGGCCGAACTGCATGGTCTGATCCTGCAACGGGCACTCGCCGCCCTTGTCGCAGATCGGACAGTCGAGCGGGTGGTTGAGCAGGATAAAGGCCAGGTTGGCCTCCTGCACTTCTTTCACCTGCTGCGTGTCGGTCTTGACGACCATGTCCTGCGCCACCGGCACGGAACAGGCCGTCATCAACATCATGCCGCGCGGCCCGGAGATTTCGACCAGACACATGCGGCAGCACGCCACCGGGTCGAGTTTGGGGTGGCTGCAAAAGACCGGAATTTCAATGTCCAGCTTGGCGGCCGCATCCACCACCAGCGTGCCCTTGGGCACGGAGACCTGGCGGTCGTCAATTGTCAGCGTTACAAGATCGGTCATAGCTTAATCCGCTTCTCGTTCAGGAAAATCTCACTCAGGGCGATTCCAACGTTGGGAAAAGGCAAAATGCAATTGCTTACTCTCCAATCGTCTGCAAGCGCGTATCGCGATTCAATGGCGACTCGCCTTCAATCTCGAACGCGCTGTCGGTGGCGACGCTGGGCTGGCCGGTGTCCGGCCGGTAGATAGGGCGGATCGGGATAACTGGCGGCTCGTGCTCTGGGTTGGTGAGCGCAATGTACTGCTCGAACTCGGCGCGATACTTGCCCAGATTACTCTGCAAGCCCCACACCGACGCCTCGCCAAAGGGACAGAAGCTCTTGCCGGCGATGAAGGTGGTGATGCGCGCCATCAGGTCGATGTCCTTGACGCGGCCGCCGCCCTCTTCTATGCGGATGAGAATGTCTTCGAGCCAGCCGGTGCCCTCGCGACAGGGCGTGCACTTGCCGCAGCTCTCTTCGCGGTAGAAGCCAAGCGTGCGCCGCGCGATCCTGACCATGGACTGGCTGACATCAATGGCGATCACTCCGGCCGAGCCGAGCGAGGACCCCGCGGCCGCCACCGACTCGTAATCCATCTGCGTTTCAAGCTGCTGGTCGGTCAGCAGCTTCATCGACAGCCCGCCGGGCACCACCGCCTTGAAGGGCCGGTCGTCGAATTGCGGGCCGCCGCCATATTTGTTGAGCAGTTCGCTGAGCGGCACGGCGTGGGGCAGCTCATAGAGTCCCGGATATTTCACGTTGCCGCTGAGGCAGAAAATGCGCATCCCTGGCGACTTTTCGGTGCCAAAGGAGCGGTACCACTCGACGCCGTGGCGCATGACGTGGGTGACGTTGGCGATGGACTCCACATTGTTGACAATGGTCGGTTTGGCGTAAAGTCCTTCCACCGCGGGGAAAGGCGGCTTCATGCGCGGGTGGCCGCGATAGCCCTCCAGACTGCTGAGCAGTGCGGTCTCCTCGCCACATTCGTACGCGCCCGCGCCGCGATGGACGACAACGCGCAGCTTTGATTCCGTGCCAAATATCTTCTCGCCGAGGAAACCCTTCTTCGTCGCTTCCTGGATCGCTTCGACCAGTCGCGTGTAGCCAAAATAGTATTCGCCGCGGATGTAGATAAAGGCAAGCTCCGCCTTGATCGCATAGGCGCTCATGATGATGCCTTCGATCAACTGATGCGGGTCGTACTCCATGATGATGCGATCTTTGAAGGTGCCTGGCTCCGACTCGTCGGCGTTGACGACGAGGTAGCGCGGCATGGACGGCGCCAGGAAGCCCCACTTCATACCCGTCGGGAAGCCGGCGCCGCCGCGGCCGCGAATGCCGCTGGCCTTGACCTGCTCGACGACCTCTTCCGGCTTCATCTCCGTCAGCACGCGGCGCGCGGTCTCGTAGCCGCCGTCGGCAATGTACGTGTCGATCCTGTGGCTCTCCTTCGCGCCGACGCGCGCGGTGAGGAAGCGCTGCTCCATGCCGCCAATGCGGTAGGGGCCGGCCGCCTTGCCGCTGAGCATGGGATCGCCTGCGGGCGTCCAACGCTCCAGCGTAGAAAAGGCTTTGCCACTGTTTACGACATCGAGCACCTTCTGCACATCCTCGGCCGAGTCCAACTCTTCAAAATAGCGAATCTGGCCGGTGCTGCGCTCGGTGACAGAGACCATCGGCGCGGTGCCGCACGAGCCGAGACACTCCATGTGATCCAGAGTGTAGCGGTCGTCGGGCGTGGTCTCACCGTGATGGACGCCCAGCTTTTCCTCGAAGTGGTGCATGCACTGGCCGGCGCCGCGCAACATGCACGGCACGTTGGTGCAGACCTCAACGTGATATTCGCCCTTCGGCGCGGTGTGGAGCATGTGGTAGAAGTCGACCACGCCGCCCACTTCGGCCGGCTCGATCTCCAGCATGGCGGCCAGCTCGTTCTGCGCGTCGACCGGGCAGTAGCCAAACTCACGCTGGATCACGTAAAGCGCCGGCAGGATCGCCGAGCGCTGACGACCGGCGGGGTAGAGGTCCATCCACTGCTTGATTTCGGTGCGGATTGGTTCAGATAGCATCATAGTT
>JACSRH010000424.1 GCA_014879855.1 Caldilineaceae bacterium
CGATGGCAGGCCGCCGCTTCCGTCTCGACGCAAAAAAGGGCGACGACGCGAGCTTCCGGCCCTAGATCGGCGGCAAATTGGTGGCTGTCGAAAGTGGCCAGACATTCCTGCCGGTAGCCGTCGGCAAAGGTCGGCGAGAGCACCTGGCGCTGGCGTTTGCTGACATGCGCGGCGGCATCGATGGCGTACTGCATCTGCCGCAGCACATTGCTTGGCGCCAGTTCGATGGGGTGAAGGTAGCGGATGCCCAGCTCGGCCAGCCTTGCTGCAAGCCGCGCCCGATTGGCGAAAGCGTAGTCGCGACCGCGCACCCCGCGGCGTCGGCGGATGTCGCAGAAGGCGTCGACGCCAGCGGCCTGCAGCGCCGCAAAAAAGTGCTCCGCATCATAGCCATACGCACCGATCGTAACGATCTTATTCATCCACAACTTCCTCCTCCTGTGCAGACTGCGCGTCCCGCAACTCGCCCCTCGCTTTACCCATCACGCTCCTCCTCCATCCCACTGTAGCGCTTGCGCGAGGCAAAACTCTCCTGGCCAAAGAGGTTCAACTGGCCGCCGGTCAGCCGGTCGATGGCCGCGTCGTGCGAGATCAGACGGTCGCGCTCGTCGATGTGGACGACGGGGATGTGCAGCGCCGCCAGCGTCTCGCCGATCAGCTTGGTGCGGTGGCACTGCTCCGGCTTGCTTTCGCTGCACATCAATACGACGCGCAGTTGCTGCGCATGGGCCGCACGCACGCGTTCGATCCCGGTCTGATAGGCAGGCCGCGCGCGCATGCGGTCGTAATCGGCGCGGCCGTCGACGTAGCAGGCTGGGTCATCCGGGCGGCCGCCCAGGCTGTCGCCGAGAAAGACGTAGCGGATGTTGTGTTCGGCCAACGCCTTGCTGAGCGCCTCTTTGGAAAATTCCGGCTTGTAGCGCGAATAAGGCGCCGAACGCACGTCGAGCAGATAGGCAATGGCGTTGGCTTGCAGCACGGCGAGAAATTCCGCAAGTGTGCGGTCGCCGTAGCCGATAGTATAAATAGGAAATGCTGATTGCTCCGCCATCTGAATCGCCCCTCGCTCCTCGCCCCTCATCACGACATTATCGACCACGCGCGCCGTTCACTCCAATATGGTATAATCCGCCCAACAACTCGCCAACCTATCCGCCTCACCCACCTTCACGGAGGAACCGACGATGGCCTTTCCGATCCCCAGCATGATTTTGAAGCAGCTTTACACCTTTGGCAGTCTCAAGAATACGCCGGAGGGCGTCAGGTTTTCACTCAAGAATCGCTTGAGCGACGCCATTATCTCCGGCTTGCATCAGGTAAAGCTCGATGATGCCATCGTGCCGCGCGCCGCCATCACGATCGTGCTTGATGACGGCAAAGTGCTCACCCCCGACCAGTTAGCGGCCACGCCCATCGACTTTCCGCTGCGCCGCTCGGTGGACATTGTCTGCCAAGTCCCGGCGCTGGAATTAGGCAAGCACAAGATCGAAGTCAAATTCGACGCGGCCCCCTTTGGCGCACTCTCGCTCAAGGTCGACGGCTCCATCGCCGCGCAGGAAGAACGCCGCGTGCACATCCCGCGCGACGCGGCGGACGATTACGGCGACGCGGCTATCAAGGCGCGCCAGCACTTTATCGAGCAATACAGCGGCGTCAAACTTCAGCACATCGGCCACTACTCTTTTGACGCACACACGCTCAAAGGCAACATCGAAAATTTCACCGGCGTTGCGCAGATTCCGCTGGGCTTTGCCGGCCCGCTGACCATCCACGGCGAACACGCGCAGGGCGAGTTTATCGTGCCGATGGCGACAACGGAAGGCACGTTGGTGGCGTCGTACAACCGCGGCATGAAGGTATTGAACCTGTCCGGCGGCGTCAAGTGCACTGTGATCGGCGATTCGATGCAGCGCGCGCCGGTCTTTGTCTTCGACAGCGCGGTTGAGGCGCGCGACTTCGTGAAGTGGGTGCAGGAGAATATCGCCAAGATCAGCGAAGAGGCCGAGGCCACTTCCAGCGTCGCCAAACTTCAGTACATCGATCCCTACCTTGCCAGCAAGTTTGCCTATCTGCGCTTCAACTACTCGACCGGCGACGCGGCGGGACAGAACATGGTTGGCCGCGCCACCTTTGCCGCGTGCTCCTGGATCCTCGACACCTATCCGGGCATCCGCCATTTTTATCTCGAATCGAACCTGGCGACCGACAAAAAGGCGTCGCAGGTCAACATCATGCACACGCGCGGCAAACGCGTTGTCGCCGAGGCGGTGATCAAGCGCAACGTGCTGATCGAGCAGATGCGCGTCGAGCCGGAAAGTCTTTTCTACCACAGCAATGTCTCCAATGTCGGGGCAATTCTCTCCGGCGCCAACAACAACGGCGCGCACTCCGCCAACGGCATCACCGCGATGTTCATGGCCACTGGCCAGGATGTCGCCAACGTCTCCGAGTCGTCGGCCGGCATTGTCTACACCGAGCTGACAGCCGAACGCGATCTTTATCTTTCGATCACCATCCCCTCGTTGATCGTGGCGACCTATGGCGGCGGCACTGGATTGGCGACGCAGCGCGAGTGTCTGGAATTGATCGGTTGTTGGGGGCGCGGCAAAGTAAACCGCCTGGCGGAGATCATCGCTGGCGTTGTGCTGGCGGGCGAGGTCTCGTTGGCCTCGGCCATCTCATCGTCGGACTGGGTTTCCAGCCACGAGAAATATGGACGCAATCGGTAGCCAACCTCTGCCGCCATGACGACCCATGCTGACTTTCCTTCCATCGATGATCTTCAGGCCGCGTTGGCGCGCCACGGCTATGTGAGCGACCGCGGCCTGGCAACCGCGATTTTTCTGGCGCTCAGGCTGGGGCGCCCACTGCTGCTGGAAGGAGAGCCGGGCGTCGGCAAAACCGAGGTCGCTAAAGTGCTGGCCGCCGCGCTCAACCGGCCCCTGCTGCGCCTGCAATGCTACGAAGGGCTGGACATCCATCACGCGGTCTATGAATGGAACTATAGCCGCCAGATGTTGCAGATCCGTCTGTTGGAGGCCGCGGGTCATCTGGAACTCGAAACCGCGCAGCACGATCTGTTCAGCCCCGACTTCTTGCTCAAACGACCGCTGCTCCAGGCTATCGACGGCAGCGCCGGCCGCGAACCGGTGCTGCTCATCGACGAGTTGGATCGCGCGGATGAAGAGTTTGAGGCGTTCTTGTTGGAACTGCTCTCTGATTTTCAAATCACGATCCCAGAACTCGGTGTGGTGAAAGCAGCGAAGCCGCCCATCGTGGTGATCACCTCCAATCGCACGCGCGAGATTCACGACGCGCTGCGCCGGCGCTGTCTCTATCACTGGATCGATTATCCGGGCTTTGAGAAGGAATATGCCATCGTGCTGGCGCGCGCACCTCACGCCCCAACGCGGCTGGCGGAGCAGGTGGTGCGCTTTGTCCAGGAGCTGCGCCGCGCCGAACTCTACAAGCTGCCCGGCGTGGCCGAAACGCTGGACTGGCTGCGTGCGCTCGTTGCGCTCGACTGTCAGACGCTGGACGAAGCTATACTCGACGACACGCTCGGTGCGCTGCTCAAATATCGTGAGGACATCGAACAGGTGCAGCAAGGCGTCGGGCGCGCGCTCTTACAGCAGCTCCCCAAATGACCTGTGGAACCCTGGCGTGCACGGAAGGAGATTTGTAAAGGGAAAGCGAGGGGGCAACATGAAACGCTGGATTCTACTCTGCGCGCTGACGATTTTGCTGGCCGCCTGCACCCGTCAGCAGACAGTCGAGGCGACAGTGCAGTGGCAGCCGCTGCTGCCGGTGGACAAGCTGACGGCAGTAAATATCATTTACCCGCTGCGCGCTGCCTTTGCCACACACGACCGTCAGTCGCCACTGGTTGGCTACACGGCAGCCGGGGAAGTCAACTACCAGCTCTACGACGCCATGCTCTGGCCGACAGACACCATCGTGGTTGCTTCTGAACAAGACGCTCCCCTGGTCTTTCTGGCGCGATCGCCATACGGGGGCTGTCTGCTCAAGTATGACTTTGCCGAAGTGCGCCTCTCCGACCCCTGCTCTGGATCGCATTTCGACCTCACCGGCGACTACCTCAGCGGGCCTGCCCCGCGCCACCTCGACCGGCTGCCCAGCGAAGTGCGCGACGGCATGATCTGGGTGCGCAACGAGATCATCTACGGCGCCAGCATCACTCCTTAGGCGTCTCCCACTCCTCGATGCCTGCCGGGTCGTAGCTGCCCCACTTGCTGGCAAAAGAGGCGGCAAAGTTGAGTGCATTGGTGCGGTCGGACTCGCTCACCGCCTTGTCGAGGAGTTCCTGGCGACGTTCGCCGGCGCTGTGGTCGAGGTCCTGCGGGCTGCGCGTCACGGCCAGCACGCGCACCTGGCGCAGATCGCCCATGCGGTAATCAACGCTGCCGCCGGCGCGCTGGCCGATCAGCGTCTGCGCCAGCCGCGTGCTCTCGCCCAGCAGACCTTGTTCGAAATCAGCCGCGGCATCGGGCACAATATCGAGCGTCAGCGTCTCCTCGTGCGCATCCTCGTGGATCAGCACCGCCTGCACGCGCCGCCCCACACGAACCTGTAAATTCTCTTGCATAGCGCCCTCCTTTGATAGAACGCGGATGACGCGGATTCAGCGGATTTTCACGGATAAGCAACTGTTTGAACAGGGGCAAATTTGACGCAGAGGCGCAAAGGAGCAACAGGCAACTATGGGCAAGCACTCTCTGCGTTTCTCTGCGTCTCCGCGCCTCTGCGTCAAAAAAGGCTTTTCAAACAGTGTCCATGCCCCTGCGGCGCACAATCGAACATGAAAATGCCTTTGCGCCTCTGCT
>JACSRH010000426.1 GCA_014879855.1 Caldilineaceae bacterium
CATTCTGGCCGGCGGCACCGACTTGATCGTGGCGCTGCGCGAGCGCCGTCTGGAAACCGATCTGGTCATCGACATCAAGGGCATTCCAGAGGTCGATGAGTTGACGCAAAATGCAGAGGGGCTGCGCATCGGGGCGGCGACGCCTTGCTATCGCATCTATGGCAATGAGAGCGTCGTCCAGCACTATCCCGGCCTCGTCGATGCCGCCAGACTGATCGGCGGCGTCCAGATCCAGGGGCGCGCCAGCCTGGGCGGCAACCTGTGCAACGCGTCGCCCGCGGCTGATTCGATCCCAGCGCTGATCGTGCACCACGCGATCTGCGACATTGCCTTGCCACAGACGCGGCGCCGCGTGCCGGTCGAGGAGTTCTGCATTGCGCCCGGCAGAACAGTGCTTGGCCGCGGCGAGTTCCTCGCCAGCCTGCATCTGCCGCCGCCGCCCGCTGGCTTTGGCGCGGCTTATCTGCGCTTTATCCCGCGCAATGAGATGGATATCGCGGTGGTCGGCGTCGGCGCGTCAGTGCAGCTTGACGAAAGCGGGCGCGGCATTGTCGCGGCGCGCATTGCGCTGGGCGCGGTTGCGCCGACGCCACTCTTGGTGAGCGCAGCAGGCGCAGCCCTGGTCGGCGCTGACGTGAGCGAAGCAGCCATCGCGCGCGCCGCGCAAATCGCACAAACCGCGGCCCGTCCCATCAGCGACATGCGCGGCACAGCAGAGTTCCGGCGTCATCTGGTGGGCGTGCTGACGCAGCGTGCACTGAATAAGGCTATTGAGCGAGCAAGCAGGCAAACGGAGCAGGCAGCATGAAATCAAGCATGATTGTAACGACCACCATCAACGGCCAGGAGCTCGAATTCCTGTGCGAACCGCGCCAGAGCCTGCTGGAAGTACTGCGCGAGGTGTTGGGCTTAACCGGCGCCAAAGAGGGCTGCAACAACGGCAACTGTGGCGCGTGCAACGTACTGATGGACGGCGTGCTGGTCAATTCATGTCTGGTGCTGGGCGTCGAAGCCGAGGGACATACAATTGAGACGGTGGAAGGATTGGCTTCCGGCGGGCAGTTGCACCCCTTGCAGCAGAAGTTCCTCGAACACGCCGCGCTGCAATGTGGCATTTGCACGCCCGGCTTCTTGCTCTCAGCCGAGGCGCTGCTCGACCACAACCCCGACCCGACTGAGGCCGAGGTGCGTCACTGGCTGGCGGGCAATCTCTGCCGCTGCACCGGCTACGACAAGATCGTACGTGCGGTGCTCGACGCCGCGGATGCCGCATAGGCATAGAGATGGCGGTTGTACGGTAGTTTCTTGAGGAAATGATTGCGTAATGGCTGATGTAAACAATCCGCACGAGCGTTTCTTTTGTCAGACGCTGGCCACTCCTCAGGGGGCGCGTGATTTTTTACACGGTTATCTCCCTGCCGATGTGGCGGCCTTGCTCAACCTGGCAGAGACGCCAGAGTTGATGAAGGACATTTGCAGCCGATCCTGCCGCCGATCCTGCCGATCGTGGTTTATCATGGCGCGGCAACGTAGCGGATCACGGCCAGGCTGCACGATCGATTCGAGGGATTGCCGGAAGCATTTCGTCCCTATACACCGGACTTCCGCTACTGGCTTTGCGATCTGTCGGCTTATGATGACTCAAGGCTGTCCACGAAGGCATCCGCGTCGTCGCAACGCCCGAAGAACTACGCCGTCTTTATCAGCCAAAATAGATCGGAGCAGGTCATCGCAGCCGGCGCCGACTTTCAGCAACCCACCAGGAGCCAGGGAATTATGTCACGGACGTCTTCTCCATACAAAGTCATCGGCAGTCGCCCTTTACGCCCGGATGGCATTGACAAGGTGACCGGCCGCGCCCTCTACGGCGCCGACGTCAAGCTGCCTGGCATGTTGCATGGCAAAGTGCTGCGCAGCCCCCATGCTCATGCCCGCATTCTTTCTATCGATGCGTCGGCTGCGCTCGCTTTGTCCGGCGTGCGCGCGGTGGTGACAGGAGACGACATGCCCTCGATTGGCGACAAGATCGCGGATTCGGGCGAGTCTGTCGTCAATTTGCGCTATGTCAGCAACAACCTCCTCGCGCGCGACAGAGTGCTCTACTACGGCCATGCGGTGGCCGCAGTCGCTGCGGACAACGTCCACATTGCTGAGGATGCGCTGCGTCTGATCAAGGTCGAGTATGAGGTGCTGCCCCACGTGCTCGACGGGCGCGCGGCGATGAGAGCCGGCGCGCCCATTCTGTTGCCTGAACTGCGCACGGACGAGTTGGGCAAACAGGGCGACGCACCGACGAACGTCGCCGCCCATATCCGCCACCAACGCGGCGACCTGGCGCAGGGCTTTGCTGAAGCCGACGTCATTGTTGAGCGCACATTTCACACGGCCACCGTGCATCAGGGCTACATCGAGCCGCAGACGGCCACAGCGCTGTGGAATGAAGACGACACGCTCCATATCTGGTGCAGCACGCAAGGCGCCTTCTACGTCCAGGAACAGGTGGCGGAGTTATTGCAGATGCCGACATCCCACATTATGGTCACTCCCATGGAAATTGGCGGGGGCTTCGGCGGCAAGATCAATGTCTACCTTGAACCCGTCGCCGCGCTGCTCTCGCGCAAGACGGGGCGCCGCCCGGTCAAGATGACGATGACGCGCGCTGACGTGTTGGCTGGCACCGGGCCAACCTCGGGGTCCTATATTCGCGTCAAGATGGGCGCCCGCCACGATGGCGCATTCACTGCCGCGGAGGCCGAACTGGTTTATGAAGCGGGCGCGTATCCAGGCTCGCCCGTGGGCTCCGGCTGTGGGAGCATCTTTGCAGCGTATAAACTGGAGAATGTCCAGGTTGACGGTTATGATGTCGTCGTCAACCGCCCCAAGTCGGCGGCGTACCGCGCACCGGGGGGAACGAACGCCATCTTTGCATCGGAGAGTGTGGTCGACGAACTGGCGGAAAAGCTTGGCCTTGACCCCCTCGCCCTTCGCCTACAGAATGCCGTGCGCGAAGGCGACCGCCGCGTCGATGGCCCTGTATACAACCGCATCGGCTACGTCGAGACGCTAGAAGCCGCACGCGCGCACGCACATTACCAGGCGCCGCTGACTGGCAAACATCGCGGACGTGGGGTGGCTGCCGGTTTCTGGTTCAACTGGGGCGGAAAATCAAGCGTCACGGCCAGCGTCAATGCCGACGGCGCCGTCAACCTCATCGAAGGCTCCACCGACATCGGCGGCAGTCGCGCTTCGATCGCCATGCAACTGGCTGAAACGCTCGGGATTCCCTACGAAGACATCCGCCCGCAGGTAGTGGGCACGGCCAGCGTCGGCTATAACGACGTCACCGGGGGCAGCCGCACAACGTTTGGCGCCGGCTGGGCCGTCTACGAAGTTGGCAACAAGCTGCTGGCCGAAATGCGCCAGCGTGCGGCCGATTACTGGGATGTGCCGGTTGAGGCGGTCGCGGTGGACAACGGTGTGTTCACCCAGAACGGCGACAGGCTCACCTTTCGCGAGCTGGCCGGCAAGCTTGATGTCCCGGTGACGGTTAGCGCCTCCGTCCATCCGCAGGGATATGGGCCAGGTTTCGGACTGCATATCGTCGATGTCGAGGTCGATGTCGAGACAGGCAAAGTGACGATCCTGCGCTACACCGCGGTGCAAGATGTAGGCACCGCGATTCATCCCAGCTACGTCGAAGGGCAGTTGCAGGGTGGCGCCGCACAGGGTGTGGGCTGGGCGCTCAATGAGGAATATGTCTACGATGATGAAGGTCGCCTGCTCAACACGAGCCTGCTCGACTATCGCATGCCAACCACGCTCGACTTGCCCATGATCGACACAGTCCTGGTCGAGGTCCCCAATCCTGGCCATCCTTACGGGGTGCGCGGCGTCGGTGAGGTGCCGATCGTGCCACCGGCCGCTGCACTCGCCAATGCGATCTACCACGCCACCGGGGCGCGCATGCATGAACTGCCGATGTCGCCGGCGCGTATCGTCGCCAAGTTGGCAGAAGTCACACCATGATCCACGAAGTCTGGATTCCTCCCGTACACCGCGATTTGACCGGCGGCCTGGAGCGCGTGCAGGTGGAGGCAGCCACGGTCAGCGCGCTCGTGGCTGCACTTGACGCGCGCTTCCCCGGCATCGCGGCGCGCCTCACACGCGACGGCAAGTTGCGCCCTGGAATCGCCATTGCCATCGACGGGGTGCTCAGCCCGCGTGGGCTACGCCAGCGACTGCATGCCCCGTGCGAGATCCATTTTGTACCAGCCATGGCCGGCGGCTGACCAGAAGATCAACCATCCGCACCACCCCCTATTTGGCAGTGAGCGGCAGATAGAGATTGGCGCCGCCAGCGTCCAGCGCCGTGACAACACTCTCCACCGGATAGTTGACGCCGTCGCCTGTGATAGCGACAAGGGTGTGGCTGGCATTGGCCAGATGGAGCGGGGGCAACACCAGAATCACGCCACCACAGTTGCTGCCGGTCGTGGCTACGCGCCAATCGTACGTGCCTGGGTCAAGGACAACCTGCGCGATCTGCTGAAAGAGAAGGCCGGTCAACCCGTCAACCACGGCGTTTGTCTGGTCGCAGATGTCGACAGCCGTGGCCGCGAGCGGTGTGGCAAACGGCGCCGCGTGTAAGATCGTGACTTGAGCGCGCAGGCGTGGCGGCACCGTCCCTGGAACCGTGCCCGGCGCGGTTTCTCCAACAGCCAGGCCAGCATCTGACGCCTGCGCCATCGCCTCTCCACTCCAAAACTGCCAGGACGCCAGCCCAATAAACAACAGAAACCCTACGACATACATTAAACTACGGC
>JACSRH010000428.1 GCA_014879855.1 Caldilineaceae bacterium
TCATGGCCGGAGGCGTCAAGCTGTTCGCGCGGCACGCCGGCATCGACCTGCTCCAGGAAACGATGGATGCGGTTGCTGAAGGTGGCGGTAAAGCCGCTCAGCCCGCCCATGATGCTGTTGCGGATCACGGTGAGCTCATCTGAATCACGTGGATAGAGGGTCAGCTCCTCGTAGAGGTTGTCGAGCACGAAGCGCCCCTTGGTCCCCAGCACCTCGCAGCGCTCCAGGTTATGGCGCGGGTTGGTGTCGTAGCTGCCGGTGAGATGGCCGATGACGCCGTTGGCAAAGTGCAGATTGACCTGCACGTTGGAGTAAGTGATGCGACCGGGCGCCTGGTTGAAGAAGGCGTGCACGCGCTCCACGTCACCGCAGAAGTAGCGCATGATGTCCAGCGAATGCGGATGCAGCGCGCGGATGTGAAACCAGGGCGATGTCTCGTTGGGGTTGCCGATCCACATCGTCATGTTGATCAGCAGCAGGTCGCCCAGCCGCCCCTCGTCCACCCACTGCTTTGCCTTGGCCGCGGGCGGCACAAAGCGATGGTTGAGGTTGATGCCGTAGTAGACGCCCTTTGCATCGGCTTTGGCGACCATCTGCCGCGCCTTCTCGATCTCGTTGGAGATCGGCTTTTCGCCCAGCACGTGCAGGCCGGCTTCCAAACACTGCATCGTCGGCTCAAAGTGGTCGCCGCCGTTTTCGACGCCCGCGGAACAGATGCTGACCGCGTCCAGTTGTTCGTGCTTGAGCATTTCTTCGACGCTGTAGTAGGCGCGCACGCCGTAGCGCGCCGCGGCGCGATCGGCGCGCTCCTTGATGATGTCGCATACGGCGACCAGGTCGGCCAAGTCATCCGCCTGATAAACCGGCGCATGGGTATTGCCGATATTCCCCATACCGACGATTGCAACTCGAAGCATGATGGATTCTCCTAATCATTGCAGGCATTGTGCAGCGGAATCCACCGCATCATTCAAGTTGATCCGGTGGATTCCGCTGTAGAAAACTGTCTATCTATATTCTAGCAACACGCACTATCAGTTTGGCAAATAGCGCCTATTGCTTGAAATAGAACTGCTCACCGCTGTTGTTAGCGCCGATAGCCTGGCCGGAAGTCTGCACATTGCCGAGGTCTGCATCGACGAGCAGCGCGTAATTCACATTTTCGACAATATTGAAGATATAAATATTATCATAGTGAATGTTGTACAGCTCTTCGGTCAACGCTTTGTCCTCGTCAGAGCCAGGAAGCGTCTGAATGCGACCGGCCTGAATCTCATAGAGCCTCTTCACTGGCGCTGGCGGCTCTTCGCCGTCCACGCCGTTGCTGTCGTACCACAGCTCCCACAAGCGCGCCCATTGCCGAGTCGGCAGATAGTCTGTCCACGTGCCGTTGGGCCACATCGGTTGCACTGACCAGATGATGGTGGCGTAGTGTTCATTGGCGTCCATCCGCTGATTAAGCAGCGATGCATCCAGCACTTTCAGTGTAGTGTGAATGTCCACATCCTTCAAATGTTCCACCAACAATTCCCCTACAGGGATAATGTCAGGTGCATAGTCGGCGGTTTCGATAAAGAGTTCAAAGGGTTCGCCATTGGGCGCCAGGCGGAAGCCGTTTGCATCACGTTGATCCATCCCCATCTCATCCAGCAGTTGGTTGGCTTTGGCCACGTCAACCTCGCCTGGTACAAGGCTGGGCGGTGTAGCCAGGCCAAAGTAGATGCTCTCGATGATCTCTTCGCGATTGATCGCCATATTCAACGCCTGGCGGAAACGCAAATCGCCGGTGACCAGCCGCCAAGTCGGATCCGGGTTGGTGTAGTTGAGCCACAAGGCCGTGGGGTCCACATGACTGTTGAGCAGCACAAGTCTGAAGTTGCCGGCCTCTTCGTTCTCTTTATACATGGACAGATTGACGAGGGCAGTGTCTTCACGCACGAAGTCGACATCGCCGGCAATGACTTTGGCGTTGATCATGTTGGTGTCTTGCACCAGCGTCGAGATCAGTTTGTCGACGTAGGGGAGTTGTTTGCCTTCGGTGTCCACTTTGAAGTAATAGGGGTTGCGCTCAAAAATCAAAACACCCGACTGCCCGGAATCTTTAGCGACCCACGGATACAATCCTGGATAGTTGATGCAGCGTAGCCGCGTGACATCCCAATTGTCGCAGTTCTTGTTGGTAAAAAGTTGCCACCACTCATCTGTCAGGTTCAACTTGTCAAGTTCCTGGCGCAGATCCTCTATAGGTGTGTAGTTGATGTGAAACTGCTTGAGATAGTGAGAAGGGCGCAACAAATCGGTGTAGCCTTGCCACCCTTTGATGCTCAACTCTCGCAGCAGCCCACCGTAGGGTTCGCTGAACGTGAGTTTGAAGGTGGTCTCGTCCACCACTTCCAACTTCATAGGTTCGCCATCGGGTCGACCGCCGTCGCGGAATTTGGATGGAAAGCTAGGGGTCAACTTCTCGTTAAGGTAAATGTCTTCATAGACGAAACGAACGTCTTCGGTGGTGACAGGCGCTCCGTCCGACCATTTTAACCCATCGCGTAACTGAAAGGTGAAGACCTTGTTATCATCTTCGACGGTGAAGTCCTTAACGATGTTGGGACGAATCGGATCTACGCTGATGCCCGGCGCCATGAGTAGATGCTCGTTCATCATGATGAAGATATCCGGATTCCAGTCAGAATCGCCATGAGCAAAGTACAAGATGCCGCCAAACTGCCCCGACGTCCAGTCAGACAGTTCGTCTT
The DNA here is from genome assembly GCA_014879855.1 of Caldilineaceae bacterium. GTDB lineage: Bacteria > Chloroflexota > Anaerolineae > Caldilineales > Caldilineaceae > Caldilinea. Next base: position 2,754 of record JACSRH010000428.1, read on the forward strand.
CGGCAACAATGACGCCTGGCCCGACAACGAAGGGTTCTGCCGGCAAACGTTCTTCCAGTGGCGGCAGGGAATCTGCCGCCACTCTCTCGGCCAGCATGGGGGATTCCTTGGCGGCTTCCGTTGATGAAGCAGCAGCCTGCTGATCGGGCGCAGCAACTTCCGGCGCCGGGGCAGGCGCAGCGGGTTGGGCACAGGCCGCAAAGACCAACCCGAACACAATGAATAGGATGAGCAATCGTTGTTTCGACATACCTTTCTCCTTGTGAATTTTGTGAAGACAGACAGTGATTCGCACCGCAGCGAGAACGTCCGCTTAGCGGAGATCATCCATGCGTTATAGGGGTAGACACTCGTTGTTGCTGTGAGCGCCGGCCGGCTTCTGCAGCATATTCCTCGAACAACTTCAGATAGAGGAGGTATTCTTGATAAGAGACGCCGGGCGGGGTTTGGTGATCGCAACTGACCAAAAAGCCCCCGTTTGCGGCTGCAGGCAGCAGGCGCTCGAATTCGCGTCGCATCGCGGCCTCGCCTTTGTTCATCACCATCTTGTCGAAATGGCCAACGAAGCGCATCGCTGGATGTTCCGCCCTGAGCGCGCTGATATCCACACCAGCCTGACGCTCCAAGGGCAAGATGCCGTCTACGCCCACCTCTCCAAACCAGTGAGCGGCTTGGGAAATATCGCCATCGGAATCCACAATGACAAGAACCCCATGTTTGTGGAGCGCAGGTACGATCTGCGCGTAATAGGGTTTCAGAAATTCGTCGAAAGAAGATTTGGAAAGCATGGAGCCATGATTGTAGCTCATGTCTTCGGCGATGGTAACAAAGTCCGGTGTGTAAGCCGAACAGAGCTCATCGATCACGACGAGCAACCATTCTGTCAGATCGGAGTTGATGCAGTGCATCAACTCCGGCTGATCGTAGAATGCATAGAGGTGGCGCTCGATGCCCAAAATCTGGCGGGGAAACCAAAAAAAGCCATCGAGCGTAAACCAGAGTACAGCCTCTCCCTGGGACTGAAGCTCCGTCCAGCGCGCCCAGCGCCGATGATTGACGACCTGCTTGGGATAGAGATAGCGGCGAATCCGCAGGTAATCCGCTTCGTCCGCGGCAATCCCTGCGCCGTGACTGACAGGTTGCGGACAGGTGCGCTTGTAGGTGTTAATCCAGTCCTGCATGTACATATCAAGACCAAAGTGACGATAGAGGTCATAGCGGTTCTTCACGCGCTTCGGAAGTCCCTCTCCGCGCCAACGCTCGATGGTCTTGTCCCACCAGACTGCCCATTCCAACAGCGGCAGCCGATCGTAGGGGCGAAAATCCATGACGGCTTGGAAACGCTCGCGAGTATTCATCCCTCTCCCCGTTCATCTTTACGCTGAATTGCCTGTTTCACGCCGCGACGATGGGCTTGGTCGGATGGTAGATCAGCGGGGTCTGCGCATCATCTTCCAGTACATCGCCGACCTGTAAATTCGCAATCTGTTCGTCACGCAGGATGTTGCGTTGCCCATTGAAGGTGGAGCCATCCGGCATATAGGCGCAGGTAAACGCGCGGCGAAAGCCAACCGTCATGTTAGGGCCGGCGGCATGGGCAATTAGACCGTTGTGCCACGAGCATGAACCAGCTTTGATAGTCACGGGCACGGCTGGAATTTTTGCCCAATCCTCATAAACTTTGAAAAGGTCACCCATATTGTGGCCGATTCCCACGTTGTCGTAGGTGGCCAGCGAGTGCGTGCCAGGCAAAAACCAGAGACACCCATTTTCAATCGTCACATCATCCAGCGCGACCCAAATGGTGAGCGCATCTCGCGAATAGAAGGACCAATAGGGATTGTCCAAGTGCCACGCGGTAGGATTGGCATAAGGTTTTTTGATCAGCGCCTGATCGTGCCAGATGCGGATGCCTTCAACGCCGGCGAGGGTGGCGGCTATCTTGCCCAGACGTGCGTCCAGCATCAACTTGCGCACCTTTGGGTTATCCTGCCAGAGGTTGACCCGCTGGACGAAAACATTTTCGTAATACTCGTTGGGTTTGCCCATC
>JACSRH010000430.1 GCA_014879855.1 Caldilineaceae bacterium
GAGGGATGTGGTGGTCGGTTTCGGGCGAGATGGGATGCGGCGTCTGCTTCCGGGTCGCCGACAGGGTCAAGGCGAACGGCGCGGTGGACCAGCCGACAGCCGGTTATGAGAATCCCATGACGGTCAAGTCTATCCACCTGAAGTGGACCCCATGAGTTAGACAGCCTGAAGAACAGCAATTCTCAATTTGAACTCTATTACATCAACCGACCTTGGTTGACTTTGAGTAGCGAACCCTTGACTGGACAATGCCACGTCACGATCGCCGAACAGCGCAAGGCGAACGGCGCACGGTGTTGCTGGAAGTCCGCTATCCCCACGCCAAGAAAACGGTCCGGGTGATGCACGCGCCGGGCAAAGTCAAGCCAGCTCAGCTCCCGGTTGATATACGCTTCCGGGCACCGATCGAGAGCACCGTTTCAGCGGACATGGACGGCCATCCCAAAATGAATCGAAGGTGTGATCATGATCATGAAAGGGTCGGTCCCCTCGCCGCCCGGGTGGCGGTCGGGACCCGAGCCGCCCCATGTTATCGGTAGCGCCGCTCGAACGCCTCGACCACATGCCAGAGGTCGGAGGTCAGGCGCGCCCGGACTTCCGCGCGGATCGGCTCGGGGACGCCGCCATGAAAGGCCTCGGCGACGCCGCCGGCAATGCAGGCCAGGGTATCGCTGTCGCCGCCCAGCGATACGGCGTTGCGGACCTATCTTCGTAGGACTCGGCGTCCAGGAATGCGATCAGCGCTTCGGGAACGGTGCCTTGGCAGGACACATCGAAGGCATGGCCGGGGCGGATGGCGTCGACCGTCCGCTCCAGCTCGTAGCCGAAATCGGCCTGCACGCGGGCGCGGATCGTCGCTTTGTCCGTGCGAGTCCAGGCCAGATATATCGCCAGGGCGGTGGAAGTCTTCAGTGTCGATACGACAGCGTATAATGTGCGGGTCCGGGCCAGATATATCGCCAGGGCGGTGGCCTGCGCGCCCTTGATCCCCTCGGGATGGTCGTGGGTGATCGCGGCGCTCAGGCGGGCCTGGTGCAGCACCTCCTCCTCCGAGGTGAAGGCCCAGCCCACCGGGCCGACTCGCATCGCCGCCCCGTTTCCCCAACTGTGGTACGGTCGGGGATCGCCGGCCGACAACCATTGCGCGAACGCTCCACCATAACCCGCTTGCGGATAGCGGCGCCCCCATTCCCGGACGGTATCCCGATAGGAACGGCCGGTGAGGATAGCGTCGGCGATGGCCACCGTCAGCACGCTGTCGTCGGTGAAGCGGGCACAGGGATGAAACAGGCAGGGGAAAAAAGTCCTTGGTCTTGATCGGATTGTGTTCGTACACCGACCTGATGATGTCGCCGGCGATGGCGCCCATCATGGGAACACCCTCCCCTTCATCGAATCAAGGCCGGCCGGCCGACGCTGCAATATGCGCACTGGCCCGAGACGCGCCACAGGCTCAAACCTCCCAGGGATTCGGGATGGTCAAGGTGTTTCGGAAGTGGTTGAAAAACCAACCACGCCATTATGCCTTGTATCCATCGAATGACGAAGAGTGGGACGCTGTTGATCGTCCTGCCTTTCTCAAGCTCCATGACCAGCACTAGCAAATCGAGCGGTATCATTGGGCATTCAAACAAGTGTGTCACATCGAGCATTTTCAGGTCCGCCAACCGACCGCCATTTGAAACCATTTCCTTGCGGTGATCTGTGGTTATGTTCAATTGCAACGACTACAAGCTACCGATGTGATTCGTAATTGTTATCGTTTGCAGCGTGAGTTGTTTGATGAGGTGATGGCCACGTTTATCCAAGCCTTCATTCCCAACTTGAAACACCTCAACCCACAATTTCAACCCCCTGCCAATGCGTAAGTTCTATTCATGAAATATGACTCTCTGGCAGAAGCGAAAAACGCATTAGCGCGCGTTCTCTTGCCCGTGCGTGGTCTACGACAGGCAGCGGGTAGTCCACACCCAGGCGCATGCCACAGGCTGCCAACGCTGCCGGCTTCATGGCGGCTGGAAAGTGGATGTGCGCATCTGGCACGCGTGCCAGCTCGGGCAGGTAACAGCGAATGAACTTACCGCCGGGGTCGAAGCGCTCCGATTGCGTCACCGGGTTGAAGATGCGAAACCAGGGCTGGGCGTCGCAGCCGGTGGACGCGGCCCACTGCCAGCCGCCGTTGTTGGCGGCCAGGTCGTAGTCGTTCAGGTGCTGGGCAAAAAAGCGCTCGCCCCAGCGCCAGTCGATGCCCAGGTCCTTGGTCAGGAAGCTCGCTACCACCATGCGCAGGCGGTTGTGCATATAGCCCGTCTGCAGCAGCTGGCGCATGGCAGCATCGACCAGCGGGTAGCCGGTACGTGCCTCGCACCAGGCCTGCCATAGGTCGGGCGCCTCGTCCCATTGGACGTGGTCGTATTCGGGCTTGAACGACTGCGTGACAACCTGCGGGTGGTGCCAGAGGATCATGAAGTAGAAATCGCGCCAGGCCAGCTCCGACAACCAGGTCTGCGCACCCGCGCAGCCCTCGGCTGCCTGGCGTGCTGCCAGCGCCGCCAGCTGACGTATGGACACGGTGCCAAAGCGCAGGTGCACCGACAGGTAGGACACGCCCTTGCGACCGGGGTAGTCGCGTGCCTCTTGATAGGCCGCCATGCGCGGCACGAAGTCCCTCAGCAGCTGCTGTGCGCCCCGCATACCCGTGGGCAGGGGCAGCTCGTGCAGGTTGGTGCGGGTAAAGCCTATGTCCGACAACGTGGGCAGGCGTTCGCCTGCGGGCGGTGCGGCCATATGGTGGGCGTAGCGCGCCACGGGATAGGGCTTGAGCTGAAAGGCGTCCAGCCGCTGTAGCCAAGCGCGCCTGTAAGGTGTGAACACGCTGTAGGGCCGACCCTGTTGTGTCAGCACTTCGTCGCGTTCGAGCAGTACCTGGTCCTTGTAGTCGCTGAAGGCGATGCCCAGCTCGCGCAAGGCTTGGGCCACGCGTTGGTCGCGCTCGATGGCCTGGGGCTCGTAGTCACGGTTGGCCAGCACCTCCTGCACGCCAAGCTCTTGCGCCAAATGAACAATGCATTCGAGTACCGGGCCATGGCGCACGATAAGCCCACCGCCAGGAGCACCACTTTTCGCGGCCAGCTGCCGCAGGCTTTCGTGCAGCTCCAGCACGCTGGCATGGATGAACTCCACGCGTCGGTCCTCGCGGCTGGGCAGCGCATCCAGGATGTCGGTATCGAAAACGAACGCGCAATACACCCGTGGATACCTGCGCAGCGTGTGGTAGAGCGCGGCATGGTCACCACAGCGCAGGTCACGGCGCAGCCACACCAATGCGCTTGTTACTATGGTGGAAACCTCTTTGTTTCCTGCGCTGGGTGTCACAGTCACCTCGGCGCCTCCTCACGATTGCATCAACACGGGGCCGTCCTTTTCCAGCGCCCGCTGGTAAGCAGGCCACACCCGCATACGCTGGCGGTAAGCGACCAGATGCGGCCACGCCGCTTCATTGCCGCCGCGCGCGAGGAGGGCTTCAACGGCGAAGCTCATCTCAAAGTCCGCCATGGTGAGGCGCTCGCCAGCAAACCAGGGCTGGCGCGCCAAATACGCCTCCATGAACGCCAAGGCGTTCTGCACGTTGGGACTGATGAACTTTTGCTGCACCTTGGTGCAGAGCGCACGAGCCACAGGGCGCACAAAGAACGGCATGGACTGGCGCGAGATGGTGTCGAACACCAGCTTCATGACCCGCCGGTTCATCAGCGAGCCCTCCGCGTAATGCATCCAGAAGCGGCATGCGCGATGCTCGGGCGTGCCCTGTGTCGGCTCCAGATGGGACAACTCGGCCGGTGCCTGAGCACCAAAGCGTTCCCCAGATACTCGATGATGGCGCCAGACTCCGCCACGACGGTATCGCCATCGGTCACGACTGGCGATTTACCGAGTGGATGGATTTTTTTGAGCTCCGCAGGTGCCGGATCGCGCCGATAGAGGCGAATTTCATAGGCAATAGTTCGGACAGTTTTAAATCGCTTGATTCAAGGGGTTAGATCTTGGAAGCTGGATTAAATCCATGTTAGGGGTTCGCCCTGATATTGATAAAATTCCTAAGTGATTGATTTTTAATGGGCGTGTACCTTAAAAGCTGCTAAAAACTGTCCGAAGTATTGATAGGGAACGGCCAGCTCTTCAAGCAACCAGAGGATGCGATGAGAGCGAGATGTTTCAATATGGTGGACGATGAGCATTGGAGTCCTCGGTAGTGGCGGAAGCTGCTTTGCGAAGCCAGCGCATCAGGGCTCCGAACAGCGGAATTTTTTCGTACAACTCTTCGGCGGCATCCCAATAGTCGCGATGCAGGGCGCTGTTGCAAAAACTGAAGGATACTGTTGGCGAATTGGTTTAGGCTACCAGTGCCGCAAAGCGCGAGGTTCGTGTGGCCGCCAGCGGCTCACCCGCCAGCCATGCGGCGATCCGCTCAAGATTCATGGCCACGGCTGCGACGATCTGTTGCAAATGGGTTTTCGCCAACCCACGGGGCTCTATGAGATCTCCCGTGGATACCACAAGATGTAGGGGTATGGAGTTCATGCCCAAAGGCGCGGACCCTCGATATCCAGCCATAACCGGCGGAACAGTTCGATCGGGTCATCCAGGCCAAAGCAACGACGTTTGAGTAACTTCAATTTGTTGTTGAGTCCTTCGACGAAACCACTGTTATGCCCACCCTCGAAATAATTGAGAATCCCATCCCGCCAGTGATCCAAGGTGTCGAGGAATTTGTCAAAACAGTGC
>JACSRH010000431.1 GCA_014879855.1 Caldilineaceae bacterium
GCCGCGGCGCTGGCCGGGGCGGGGGCCAAAGCGCGCGTCGATGTGGTCGGCGTAGCGCGCCAGCGCGTCACGCAGCTTGGGATCGCCGGTGGCCTGGAAGTGCGCCACCGCCGCCTCCATGAGGTGGCCGGCGCAGTACATTTCGTGCCAGTCGCGCAGATTTTTCCAGCGCATCTCCGGCTGCACCACGGTGAAGTGCGTGTTGAGATAGCCATCCGGCTGCTGCGCGGCGATGATCTTGTCCGCGACCTGATCGACCAGCGCGGCCAGCGTCGGGTCGGGATGGGTGATCAGCGAGTAGCTGGCCGCCTCCAACCACTTGGCCGGGTCGGAATCGCCGAAGATCAGCACGATGGACGACGGGACCTTGCGCTCGAAGTTGAGGTCGAAGGCGGCGAGGCGACCCGTATCGACCAGCATCTGGTGCATGTGGGGGATGGAGACGCGGCGATTGATCTCCTGCCGCGGCGCCCAGAAGGGGTCGTCGAGCGTGACCTGAGTAAAGGGAACAGGGGAAAGGTGGCGTTTTGCAGAGTGTGTAGACATGATCCATTCTTCGTGGTTAGCCCTTGAGACCACTGAGGACGAGACCGTCAACAAAGTAGCGTTGGGCAAAAAAGAAAAGCAGGATGACGGGCAAAATCATGGCTGTGGAAGCCGCCATGAGCAAGTTCCACTCCGTACGCATAACGCCGCGGAAGGTGGCCAGCCCGATGGCAACCGTGAAGTTATAGTCGGAGCGCAGATAGAGCAGCGGCCCGATGTAGTCGTTCCAGGCAGCCAGGAAGGTGAAGACGGCGACGGTGGCCAGGGCCGGCTTGCAAAGCGGCATCATGATGCGCCAGTAGATGCCAAACTCGGTGCAACCGTCGATGCGCCCGGCGTCGGCTAGCTCTTCGGGCAGCGAGCGAAAGAACTGGCGGAAAAGAAAGATGTTGAACGCGCCGCCGCCAAAGAAGAAGGGCATGGTCAGCGGCAGAAAGGTGTCCACCCAGCCAAGCCGGCTGAACATGATGAACTGCGGCACCATCAGCACAAAGTAGGGCACCATCAAGGTTGCCAGCACCAGACCAAACCAGAAGTCGCGACCGGGGAAGCGGATGCGCGCAAAACCGTAGCCACAGAACGAGGCTGACAACAAGATCGCCACCAGATTGAGGACAACGATGCGCATGGTGTTGAAAAAATAGAGGCCAAAAGGCTTGTACAGCAGCGCCTCGACGTAGTTCTGCGGGCGAAATGGATTGGGAATCCATTCTGGCGGAAAGACGAAAATCTTTTCCTCGGGCTTGAAAGAACTGCTCACGAGCCAGACAAAAGGCAACGACATAATCACGGCGCCAACGACCAAGATAGTGATAATCAAACCTTTCCACAGACGGCGCTCCCAAACGACGCGCTGTTTGGAAGCTGGCGCGGAACGGCGCAAGGTGGTGACGGTCTGTTCTTGGGTGGTCATATTAGTGAGCGTCCTCGTAATGCACGCGGTTGCCGATAAACTTGAAAACGAAGAGGGTAAGCACAACGACGATAACAAAGAGCACCCAGGCCAGCGCTGCGGCATAGCCCATCTTCAGGTTCTGAAAGGCGTTCTGATACATATAAAGTACAAAAACGAGTGTGGCGTTCTGCGGGCCGCCGTTGGTGACCAGCCGTGCAATTGTGAAAACCTGAAACGATGCGATAATGCCGATGATCAGGTTGAAGAAGATCACCGGCGAGACCAGGGGAATGGTAATGTGGCGCAACTGCGCCCAACGCCCCGCGCCGTCAATGTCGGCAGCCTCGTAGAAAACGTCGGGAATGCCTTGCAGGCCGGCCAGATAGATCACCATGCCGCTGCCAAATGCCCACAGCGCCACGATGATCAGCGCGGGCAGCGCCCACTGTGGATCCTGCAGCCAGGCGATCTTGGGCAACCCCAGCGCGCGCAGCCCAACGTTGGCAAGACCATATTCTGTATTGAAAATCCACGCCCACAACACAGCGCTGGCGACCGCCGGCACGATGCTGGGCAAATAGTAGACGGTGCGGAAGACGGTGATGCCGCGCACTTTGGTGTTGAGCAACAGGGCAAGCAGAAAACCCAGCACCAGTCCCAGCGGCACCGACACCAGGGTGTAGGTGGTGGTCACCTTGAGCGACTGCCAGAAGCGGTCATCGGCCGCCATCGTGCCGAAGTGCTTGAGCCCCACATACTTGGGTGGCGAGATCAGGTTCCAGTCATGAACGGTCAACCAGAGGGCCACGCCCGCCGGAATCATGAACCAGAGCAGAAAGCCCAGGATGAAGGGAGAAATAAAGATATAGCCGACCAGCGTGCGCCGTCCGGCCAATGTGCGCGGTGTGAAGCGGTTGTACCAATGGATAGAGGTCATGGCCAGTTTATTTCGGTTTGAGCCAGCAGCGTATGGCGCGTCGTCACAAATTGGCAGTCGCCAGGAGTTGAGACCAACCCCTGGCGATTGCCAGCTGAATTAGCCCTGGATCGCTTCTTGCAGGACCTTGTTGGCGTCCGGCACGGTCTGACCCATGGCTTCTTCGGCCGTGGCGTCACCCACAAAGATCTTGTCGAATCCAGGCTGCAGGATTTGCGAAGCCTCAGCCCAACCTGGCGGTTGGTAAAGGACGCGGCCATACTGTGGCAGGAATTTAGTCGGGATGTCGGCGTAACCTTCAGGATGCACGCCCTCGGTAATCCATGTCGCCAGGCCTTGTTCCGTCATCAAGTCGGTCTGGCTCGGCAGCCACAGCCCGATCTTACAGAACTGCGTCTGGTAGAAGGGGGTCGACAGGAAGCGCACCCATTCCCACGCCTCTTCAGGATGCTTGGTCGAGGCAAAGCCCGCGTGCAAGTGAGCCTGCATATCAGTCCCTGTCTTGGCGGCCATGCCAGGCAACACGCCTGTGCCAAGTTTAGGCTTGATTTTGTATAGCCACGAAAGCGCCCATGAACCGTCCACTGCCATCGCAAGCTTGCCATTGTCCAACATCTGCGTGTTGCTCATCCCCAGTGCTTCCATGGCTGTGCTCGCTGGATTGACATGATGCACCAGCACCAAATCCGCCAGGTTCTGTAGCGCTTCCGTGGCGCTGGGTTGGTCGAGCGTCAGCAAACCAGTGTTTGGGTCGATCCAATAGCCGTTGTTGCCCACAATGGCTGAGTGGAGTGGGATGGACCAATGTGGCCAATCGACGCCATAGCGGTCGATGTTATCGGGATCGAACCCGCTATCGTTGGGATGATTGCCATTGGCGTCTTTCGTCAGGGCGATCGCCACTTCAACAAAGTGATCCCACGTCCACGCCTGCTCTGGGTCGTTGCTGGGCGGCTCAATGCCTTCCTCTGCAAAGATGTCCGCGTTGTAGTAGATATGCGGCGCCACCCAGCACGAACCGACGCCGTACCATTTCCCATCCTGGGTGCAGCGATCGGTCTCCTGCGGCTCAATGAAATAGTTTTCGGCGCCGAGCAATGGGTCAGCTTTCAGCTTGTCGGTAATATCGAGCAGCAGGCCATTGTGGATAAAGGTGCGATAATCACCTGAGCCAACAAAGGCCGTGTCGGGCGGTGTGCCGGCTGCGATGTCGGTCAGCAACTTTTCCAGATAATTTTCGGGCGTGTGCAGCCAGGTGACCTTGACCGCGTCCTGTTCGGATTCAAATTGGGCGATGGCGGCTTTGACGCCTTCGTCTTCCTCGGTGGCGCCCCAGCCCATAAAGGTGACTTCTACGCGGTCCGTCCCTGGCGCCGCGGCGTCGCCAGCAGGCGCTGATCCTGGCGCCGCGCCCGGTGCACACGCGGCAAGCAACACGACGCCAGTGACGCCAGCGCTGGCTCGCAGAAAATCGCGACGCGATAGTGTGTTTTTGGGTTGCATACGGAAGATTCCTCCTTTTGACAATCAGATGCGCATGAATTGAAAGAGTTTTACTGCACGTGCACTGTGCGGAACACCCACAGCACGTCATGCACTGTGGGACAGGGAGATATTTGTTGGCAATTCAAGTGTTGCTGGACAGGAGTTCAGGATGCTTTGCATCATCCTACCACAATCGGCTGACGATTTTGTGCCAATTCTGTGCCAATTCTGTGCCGAGTTGTGCCAACACAGGAGCCATTCAGGACACAAAACGATCAGGCGCTTTGCTCCCGATACCGCCGCCGCACCTCTTCAATGGAGACCGCGCGCTGGAAGCCCGGCCGCGCCGGCGCGGGGTCGATCACGGGCGCGGCTTCACCAGCCTGCACCATGCGGGCGATCAGCCGGTCGCGCAGATCGTCGGCCACGCCGCGCAGATCCTCGATCCCTGCCAGATTCTGCAGCTCGTAGGGGTCGGCGTGCAGGTCGTAGAGCGCCTCTTCGACATAGTGATCTGAGCCGGCGTCGCGCCAACCCACGCCGTCAGGCGCGTTGACGCAATACTTCCAGCGGCGCGTGCGGATGGCGCGGCCCACCTGCGACTCGCTGATCTGCACAAAGACCTCTTCGGGCCAATCGGCGGTTTTTCTGCGCACCAGCGGCAGGATCGAGCGCCCTTCCATGGCAGCCGGGATCGGCAGCCCGGCCGCGTCGAGCAGCGTCGGCGGCAGGTCGATCAGGCTGACCAGCTCGGCCAGCTGGCCGCCGCCGTCAAAGCCCGGCCCGCACAGCGCGGTCGGCACGCGGATCGAGCTTTCGTGGCACGATCGCTTGTACTCGTCG
>JACSRH010000179.1 GCA_014879855.1 Caldilineaceae bacterium
TCAGCTGGGAGAGCGCTACAATGGCATTGTAGAGGTCAAGGGTTCAAATCCCTTTAGGTCCACACAGCGACCCTTCCTTCCCGGAAGGGTCGTTTCGTTTCAGCCTCAATTCCACGAGTTCACGCAAGTGTAAAGAAACGGTGCTGGCTTCTGCTCCGTGCTGCTTGACCTGTGCAACTGTTGACCGCACCCAGAAAGGATGCTCCCATGTCTGCCACCCGAGAACTGGACCAACTTCGTCCCGTCAAGTTGGACCTGGATTACGTCGTCTACCCCGAAGGTTCGGTCTTGATCAGCATGGGCAATACGCGTGTGCTGTGTAACGCTACGGTCGAAGAAACGCTGCCGCGCTGGTTGCAGAATTCGCGTCAGAAGCAGGGCTGGGTGACCGCGGAGTACGCCATGCTCCCGCGCGCCACCGAACAGCGCAACCAGCGTGAAATCCAATATCCCAAAGGGCGCACTCAGGAAATTCAGCGGCTGATCGCGCGCAGCCTGCGCGCGGCAGTGGACCTGAGCAAGCTGGGGGATCGCCAGATCGTGGTGGACTGCGATGTGATCCAGGCGGATGGCGGCACGCGCACGGCCTCGATCACGGGCGGCTACGTGGCGCTGGCGCTGGCGATCAAGCGTTTGGAGAAGCGCAAGGTGGTGGCGCCGGGCGTGTTGTCGCAAGCAGTGGCTGCGGTGAGCGTCGGCATCGTCAACGGCAGAGCAGTGCTCGATCTCAACTACTCGATGGACCAAAAAGCCGACGTGGATATGAACGTCGTGATGACATCGGATGGTCGCTTTGTGGAAATCCAGGGCACTGCCGAGGGCGAACCTTTCAGCCGCGGCGCGCTCAATGCTATGCTGCTCCTGGCCGAACATGGCATTCGCCAGTTGTTCGACGTCCAGTCGCAGGCGCTCGCCCAGGCAAAAATCTAAATGGCAAAAACAGACCACGGATAAACCAGATTTGGCGGATTGCCACGGATTTTTGGGGTTTTATCCGTGCTGATCTGTCTAATCCGCCAAATCCGCCAAATCCGCGGTCTGAATTTTTATACTTGAAGTTTAAGAAGCTTCAAACTCGCACCCTGGCCGTGCGCGCCAGGTGCAGGCCGGCGAAGATGACCGCCGCGCCGCCGATCTTGAGCGGCGTCAGCGCCTCCCCCAGGATGAGCGCCGCGCTGATAGCGCCGATCACCGGGATCAGGTTGTTGTAGAGCGCGGTGCGCGCGCCGCCGATCTTCTTGACGCCATTGTTCCAGATGATGTAGCCGATGACGATGGCAAACACCGCTGAATAGAACAGCGCGCTCCAGCCACCGATCGTGACTTGCTTCCAATCGTGCGCGGCCACCGCGGGTAGACCGAGCAGGATCAGCGGCGCGGCCCCGATCGACGTCGTGAGCGCGGTCACGCGCAGCGGAGAATAGCGCGCCATCAGCGGCGCGGCCAGCACCGCGTAGGACGCCCACAAAAACGAGCCGAGCAGGATCATGACATCCCCCAGCAGCGATTGCGACGCCAGCGAAAAGCCCGCGCCGCCCTCGATGATCAGCAGCACGCCGGCCAGGGTGAGCGCAATCCCGATCCACCCGCGCGGCGATAGAACTTCGCGCCCTGTCAGCCGGTTGAGCAGCGCCACAAAAGCCGGTGAGGTGGCGATCAGCAACGCGGTGTTTGAGGCCGTAGTCATCGCCAGACCGGACAAAAAAAGTGGCTGATACAAGCCTGTGCCGACCATGCCCGCGGCGATCAGCAGCAGCCAATCCTTGCGGTCAATGTGCATACTGCGCTCTGTGCCCCAAAGGATGGCTAACAACAACGAACCTGCCAGCACAAAACGCACGGACATAAAGACCAGCGGCGGAATCTGCACATAGATCGCCTTGACAACCACGGCGTTCACACCCCAGATCACGGTCATAGCCAGCAGCGCCAGGTCGATGAGGCCAAATTTGACCGGAGCCGGCACGGTCTCATGGAGTGCAATGCCTTTGCTGGAGGGCGTCACGTTGATAATCTCCTCGTTGTCAGCGCGCGCTGTCGACATGCAACGGCGCGGCTAAGGCGGCCCCCAAATCGTCGCCGCGGCAGATGCGATAGAGCGAGATGCCGGAGGCCATCAGCTCGCCTTGCACGCGGTCGTAATTGCGTTGCGAACCAAAGGTGGTGGCGTCGAGCAAGATTGCCACGCTGTTGACCCCGCGGCGCTGGAGCATTTGCAGCGCCGCCACCCAACCGGGATCCGCGTCGGACGTGATGGCAAGCAGCGTATCGTTGCGATTGAGCCGAATGCCGTCAGTCGCCACCAGATCGGCAAATGGCAGATCACCGGCGGCTTCGACTACCGCCAGCGCCTCGAAAAATTTGTGAAGCTGGCGTTCGCCGCGGTCAGATTGGACAAACTCGCGCGTGCGGCCGCGGCTGTTCATGCCGACCGCACGGTTGCGCAGGATAAAATAGCGCGCCAGGCTGGCCGCAATCGTCACCCCGTACTCGGTGGTGTCTGGCGGCAGCTCCAGGGAGCGCGGCGTGCGCAAACGCCCGCTGAACAGCGGCGACTCTGGCGGAGGGGGCGTCCAGGACAAGGCGGCCGCCGCGCTGCTGCACAGGTCGAGGTAAATCCACACGTCCGCGGTGGGATCGAGCTCAAACTCTTTGACCATCAACTGGTTCAGCCGCGCTGTAGTGGGCCAGTGGATGCGGTTGAAGCCGTCCCCGGCCACATACTCGCGCACGCCGGCCACGCTCGACGTCACCTGGTAGGTGCGGCGATGGCGCGCCTCGCCGCCGGACAATTCAGAGACCGAAGGCTCGAACGAAGTCAGCTCCACCGTGGGCGGGTAGACAATGACATATCCCGTGCCGGAGAGGGGGCGCTCGCGGCGGAAAATGCCCAGGGGATCGCCGCTGCGCAAAGTCACCGGCCCCAGCCGGAAGCGCCCGCGCTGCATGCAGAGCGTTTTGACCAGCCAGCGCTGTGTCCCATTGCGCCGCACCGCGCTCACGACGCGGCCGGCGCTGTGCCAGGGCAATGTGGAGAAATCGTCGATTTCCAGCCACAGCTTGGGCCAGAAACTGCGGTTGGTGACCTCGAACTGTTCCTCAACATATTGTCCCACCTGGCTGCGCCGCGATTTGGTGCGTCGCCGCGCTGTCACCCCGCGCACGCTGTTCCACGCCCAGAAGTAACTCAACACGACGATCCCGGAGAGGAGATAGGCGAGGCTGAAGGCCAACTCGCGCCCGGTGTTCAGCGCGATGACCCAGGCGGCGATAACGCCAATCAGCAGGAAGAGCAGACGGGAGTTCATGAAGGAGGAATTTCCAATCTCCAATCTCTACGCTCAGAACTGGAGAGTAGAGATTGGAGATTTCTAGCGCGCCCGCGCACGTGCGCCGGGCACAGCCGTGTGTTGCAGCGCATCTTCGATCACCTGCCGCGCTGTCACATTCTTGATACGCGCTGAGGGGTTGACGATCAGCCGGTGCGCCAGCGTCGCTTCAGCCAGACGTTTGACATCGTCGGGCAGCACGTAATCGCGGCCATTCATGGCCGCCCACGCGCGCGCGGTGTGATAGAGCGCAAGGCTGCCGCGCGGACTGGCGCCCAGATAGACATCGGGGTGGTCGCGCGTCGTCGTCACCAGATCGACAATGTAATTCTTGACCAGGTCGTCGACGTAAACCGTGCGGATCGCCCGCTGCGCGGCGACCAGTTCGTCGGCGGTCAGCACCTGGCGCACGTCCTGGATCGGATGATGATCGCTCTGACGATTCAAGATGTCGATTTCGTTCTGTTTGCTCGGATAGCCAAGATGAATGCGCATCATGAAGCGGTCCACCTGGGCTTCGGGCAGGGGAAAGGTGCCTTCATATTCGATCGGGTTCTGCGTCGCCAGCACCAGAAAAGGCTTGGGCGTCGGGTAGGTCTCGCCATCCACCGTCACCTGGCGTTCTTCCATCGCTTCGAGCAGCGCGGATTGCGTCTTGGGCGTCGCCCGGTTGATTTCGTCGGTCAGCACAATCTGGGCAAAGACCGGGCCAGGACGGAACTCGAATTCCTGCGTCTTCTGGTTGTAGATGTTGACGCCGGTGACATCAGTCGGCAGCATGTCGGGCGTAAATTGGATGCGGCGGAAGGAGCAACCCACGCTTAACGCCAGCGCGCGCGCAAGCATCGTCTTGCCGACCCCCGGCACATCCTCGATCAGCAGGTGGCCTTCGCACAACATGGCCAACAGGGTGAGCCGCACTTCCTCATCCTTGCCGACAATGACTTGTCGCACATTCTCGGTCACACGATTGACTACATTTTGTACTAATTCCATAGCATCTTCCACGGGTTGTCAGGTATACGCCAATAAGCCGGTACGATACCCCATCTTACGCCAGCGGGCAAACCTATACGTTGGCATTCCAGGAATGGGTTAGGCGATCATGCTCCACCAGCGAATGATTGTAGCCCACCCTGCACCCCCGCTCCCACGCTGGTTTTCTTGCAGCTTGACAGTGCGCTATAATGGGCGCCGTACTACAAGCTTACGCCAACCGTTATTCTTCCAGCGCAATTGACTATCCCTGATGGAACTCAACGACTATCCGCGACCGGCAAACGATACAGGCATTGGCATTCATTGGAGTGTGGGCTACGCTGCTGCGGTGGGCATGGCAAACATCCGTGAATATTGGATGCCTGAACTTAAAGCGATGGGCGTCAAGTGGGTCAAGGTTTTCAATCACGACGGCGCCCTTGACTTCTGCGAACTGTTGCTGGCGGAAGGCTTTATGCCGATCGTGCGGCTGTATCGACCCGCGCCCAACCCTGGCCGCTTAGGCGTCAAAGAATTAGTGCATCTCGACGCGTTGATCCGCGCCGGCGTGCGCTACTTCGAGTTCAACAACGAGCCCGACGTCGACGCCGAATGGAAAGGTGGGCGCGTCCCGGTCAACGGGCTGGACATCACCATCGAAAACACGATCGCGGCGCTTGAAGTGATCCTGGAGCGCGGGGGGATGCCAGCAATCCCGGCGCTGTCCAACGGCAGCCGTTGGGATCTGGTCGGCCGCATCGTCGCCGCGGGGCGCCGCGACCTGTTTGACGGCCCGGTCTGGCAGGCGGTGCACAACTACTCGCAAAATCGCCCGTTGGACTATCCCTACGACATCGGCAACCAGGAGGGAGGCGCGTTCACCGACCGCTTTTATCGCGCGGTGGCAGGCGAACCCTGGCAGTCCGACGCCTGGCGCGGGCGTAGCCTGGCCGAAGTCAACCGGCTGCGTTACGACCGGCGCAACCCTGGCGCCACCATCGCCGACGACCATGCGTGCTGGCTGGCCTATGAACATCGCGACGCGCTCAATCGCAAACATCTTGGGCACAGCATCCCCATCCTCTCCACCGAATGCGGCTATATCGTGGGCGAAGACAGCGACCCGCGCTATCCGGCCACGACGCCCGACCTCCACATGGCGCAAACGCTGGAAGCCTGTCGCATCATGATGGGGACGAGCCAGCGCTTCAAGCACGCGCCGAATTACTACTTTTGCAGCGCGTTCTGGCTGTTGGGCAACGAGCGGCTGGGCAGCACGAGCGCGTGGTGGGAAGGACAAGCCTGGTACAGCGACCGCTGGCCGGGCGGCGCGCTGCCCATCGTGCGCGCCTTACAGTCCGAGCCCAAACGCTCCCACACGCACAGCGAGATCCCGCCGCGCATTCTGTTGCGGGGGAGCATTGCCAATCTGGGCGCACGTCGCGCGATGCTGCTGGAACGCGACGGCATTGAAGTGGCGCATTGTACATTGGATAACACCGGCATTTTTGAATTTCCGGATCTTGCCGATGGCGACTATGTGCTGCGCGTGCCCGAAGCAGAGTACCGCGAAGAGATTTCCTTGCATCGCGACCAGCGCGAAGTTGTCGTGCGTCTGGCCTTGCCCGCGCCGGTGGAGATGGCGGGGCGCAGCGCCATCGAAGGCCATGTGGCTGGCGGCGCCGGCGCGGTCGTCATGCTGGTGCAAACCAGCAGCGGTGAGGAGTGGGTCACCCTGGCGCGCGAGGATGGCAGCTATCGCTTCGTTGATCTCCCGCCAGGCGAATTCAGTTTGCGCGTCCACCCCAACGGCAGCGTGGTCGAGCGTGTGCTGCTGGATGGCCGCAATAAGGCCACGGTCGACCTGATGCAGGCCGGCTGGGGCTACACCGTGAGCGTGGCCGCGGCTACGCCGGGCATCGGCGCGGTGGCCGTTTCGACGCCAGGGTATAAGAAGTTGCCGGTCCAGGTGCACGGCGCTGACGGCGCAAGCGACATCGTGGAAACTGGGTCAGCGCCGGAATATGGCGCGGCCGCCTGTTTGATCAGCGGGCTGGACGAAGGTCATTATATCGTGACAGTGGACAACGCGCCGGAGGAAGACGGCCGCACAACACAGCTCGAAGCGCGCGTGCATATTGATAAGCGGTCGATCCCGCGCGTCGAGTTTGTCTATAGTGTGTTGGAAACGCCGGCGCCGGTTGCCGCTTCAGTCGTCGCCGGCAAGGTGCACGGGACGCGTGCGGGGCAACCGCTGCGGATCGCCCTGCTCGACGACCGCGCCGACCGCCGCGAGCAGTTTGTCGCCGCGACAGGGGAATATCAATTTGAGGAGCTGGGCGCCGGGCTTTACACCGTACAGGTCGTCGGCTTTGAGGAGACGGCCAGCGCGTCGGATATTGCCCTCGATGGAAAAAGCCGCGTCACGGTTGATCTGGCGCTGCCTGATATTGCGCGCACCTCTGCCGTGCAGCAGCAGGGCGGCCGCGGTGCGAGCGTCATCGCAGCGACGCTGCCGGACGGCGCGGGACGCACCGCGCGCCTCGTCGATGCGGTGGGGAACGAACGTCGCGAAACGGTGGATAGCGCCGGACAGGTCGCTTTTGCTGGACTGAGCGCGGGCGTCTATTCGCTTTTTGTCGAAGGTGGTTTTGCGCAGACCAATCTCGAAGTTGACGGCTTGAACGGGTGGGCCATTACCTTTGCACCGCTGATCAGCGTCTGGGAGTCGATCGTGACGCAGGCGGGGTCGATGCCCGGCTTCAGCGCCCTTCATGTCGAGATCGAAGGTATGGCTAACCACCCGGTGCGCGTCTACAAAGGCGAGGAGGAAGAGTACACGCTCTCCACGCGCGCGCGTGCTGAACAAGGTGTGTACAACGTCGAGTTCAAACCATTAGGTCCCGGCGCGTATCGGATCGAGCCGGACGGTCTGGGCGTCTGGGCCGCGGTCGAGTTGAGCGGATTAGAGGCGGTGCGCGTCAGTTTCCGGCGCAAGCAGGAGCCAATCGGCGCCAATCGCATTGAGGCGCGCGCGCCGGCTCGTATGACTGTGCAGAACATCCAACCTTCCCAGGCAACCACCTACCTCTATATCTCCACATTGCCGGCGACGCTGGAGCAGTGTATGGCGCTGCTGCAGTTTGCCGCCGCCCAGCAGCCGCAGATTGGCAGCGACCTGGCGGCCGCCGGGCAGGCTGATTACGTCCTCATTGCAGATGCACCGGATGCTGACGAAGTGGCACAGCATTTGCGACGGCAAGGAGTCAAGGTGGAGCGCAGCGCCGACCAAATGTTGTCAGCGTAAGTCTTCCTCCTGGCGCGCCGAGCGCATCATCTGCTTTCTTGTTAATCTCCTTTCGACGCAATATCTTTCAAAGTTTTGGTTTCTGAAGGGTTGACATCCCCTCTAAAGTGTGCTAGGCTACTTATTGTAAGAGCTTTCATGAAAGCTCTTACAATAAGTATGTAAAAGACTGCATCCCAGGCTACCCAAGCATTTCGATTCCATAAACGTTGTTCGCATGACTTCGACGATCTATGACGTTGCCTCACGCGCGGGTGTGAGTATTGCAACTGTCTCGCGCGCGATCAATGCGCCCCAGACAGTCAATACCACCACGCTTCAGCGAATTCAGGAAGCGATTGATGAGCTCGGCTTTATTCCAAAAGCTGAAGCGACGGCGCGTGCGCGCCGAATTCATCGACAGATCGGCGTGCTGGCGCCCTTTTTTATGCATTATCCATCCTTCACACAGCGCCTGCGCGGGGTGGCCAGTGCACTGCGTGATACGGGGTTTGAGCTGGTTGTGTATAATGTCGATACGCCCGAACATGCGCGCAGCTATTTGCATACCTTGCCGATCACGCGGCGGCTGGATGGGTTGCTGATCATCTCGTTGAAATTAGACGATCAGGAGGCGATACGGCTGGTGCAGCATCGGCTGCCCACCGTGTTGATCGAGGGCGCGCATCCCAAGCTGGCTTCAGTCGAGATCGACAACGTGGCGGGCGGTGAGGTGGCTGCCGAATATCTGGTGGCAAAAGGACACGCTCGGATCGGCTTTGTCGGCGGCGACCGCCAGCTTCCTGGCTATGCCATCGGCACCAGCGAGTTGCGCTACCGAGGCTTCTCTGCGGTGCTGGGACGGCACGGCCTTGCGCCGGTGCTGCCAGGCTTTGCCCCGCGCACGTCGACCCACGAAGAAGCACGGCTCCAGGCGGTCGATCTGCTGCAACAGCCGGAGCGGCCAACAGCGATCTTTGCGGGCAATGATACGCTGGCCTTAGGCGTGCTCAAGGCGGCGCGCGAACTAGGATTATCCGTGCCTGACGACATCGCGGTGCTGGGTTTTGATGACGCCGACTTTGCCGAATATATCGGCTTGTCCACGGTGTCACAGTCGTTGGAGGAATCGGGCAGGCTGGCCGTTGAGATGCTGCTGTCGATGTTGTCTGACCCGACGCGGTCGAACCGGCGCATGCGGCTGCCGTTGCAGGTATTGGAACGCGATACAGCATGAGTGATGCGTGAAAGGAATAAAAATAACTTTGCGCCTTTGCTTCTCTGTGTCTTTGCGTTAAAGGCTATTTTCAGAACAGGTTAATCTCCGGGCTTTCCGGATTAACAATAGAAGTGTCTGTTGGATCTATCTACTATCAAAAGGAGAATGTCCCTATGAAGCGACGATACTTGGCCGTACTTGGCCTGCTCGTCATCATGGCTATGGTGCTGTCTGCCTGTGGCGGCGGCGCTCCGGCCACCGAGGCGCCGGCTGCGCCAGCCGCCCCGGCTGCCACCGAAGCCGCGCCGGCCGAAGCCGCGCCGGCCGAAGCCGCGCCCACAGAAGCTGCCCCCGCTGAGGCTGCGGCCACAGAGGCTGTTCCAGCCGAAGCCGCTGCTCCGGCAGCCGAAGGCGTCGTCAACCTGACATGGGTTGGCCCCGGCCCCGGCGCTGAATTCGAGATGCGCAAAGAACAAGTCGGGCGCTGGAATGCTGAGAATCCCGACATTCAGGTGAAGCTGATCGAAGGGCCTGTCTCCGCGACCGATCGCTTTGGCTTGTATTTGCAAGCCTTCCAGGCGCAGTCGTCGGACATCGACATCATGCAGATCGACGTGATCTGGCCTGGCGACCTGGCCGAACACCTGCTCGACTTCAATGAGTATGGTGGCGCCGAAGCCGTGGCGGGTGATTTCCCTGCCATTGTCCAGAACAACACGGTCGATGGCAAGCTGGTTGGCTTGCCCTGGTTCACCGACGGCGGTCTGTTGTACTATCGCAGCGACTTGCTGGAGAAGTACGGCTTTAGCGGCCCGCCGGCCACCTGGACTGAGCTGGAAGAAATGTCACAGACGATCCAGGATGGCGAGCGCGCCGAAGGCAACCAGGATTTCTGGGGCTATGTGTGGCAAGGCGCCCCCTATGAGGGTCTGACTTGTGACGCGCTGGAGTGGGTCTACTCGTCGGGTGGCGGCTCGATTGTCAGCCCGGAAAAGGTGATCACGATCAACAATGACGCGGCCGCCGGGTCTCTGGACCGCGCGTATAGCTGGATCGGCAAAATCAGCCCGCCCGGTGTGACGAGCTTCAAGGAAGAGGATTCACGCGCAGTGTGGCACGGTGGCAACGCCGCCTTTATGCGCAACTGGCCCTATGCCTATGGCCTGAGCGAAGGCGAGGACAGCGCTGTGGCCGGTAAATTCGATGCGACAGCACTGCCTGGCGCCGAAGCTGGCATGAGTGCGGCCACCCTGGGTGGCTGGCAGGTGGGCGTGTCAAAGTACAGCAAGAACCCGGAAGCGGCTGCTAAGTTGGCCCTGTGGCTGACCTCCGAAGAGGAGCAGAAGTTCCAGGCGCTCAGCCCGTCCTCACTGATCCCGACCAAGATGGCGCTGTATGAGGATCCTGACATTGCGGCGGAACGACCGTTCATGCCGAAATTGCTCCCGGTCTTCACCAGTGCAGTCGCTCGCCCGTCCACGGCTACCGCGCCGAAGTACAATGAAGTGTCCAACATCTTCTTCTCGAATGTGTCGGACGTCCTGACTGGCAAGCAGAATGGTGCAGATGCAGTCGCCAACATCGAGCTGGATCTGCAAGACCTGCTTGGCTTCGAGGTCGGCGCACCATAGCCAGGCAAATGCTACACCTAAAGTAGCATTTCACAGAGTATGACTTCCCAACCTATCCCTGTCTGGCCGCGCGCGCAGCTGCTTCCAGGCAGGGATAGGCGCTCAAACAACCATCCCATCAACATCCATTGTGCGACTGGCGCGGGCAGAATGAGAGAACGTCCTACGCCTTTACGTCGGTTGCCGCCAGACTCAGCAAATCAGGTTGGGAAGGAGTGTCAGATATGGCCAAGGCAGGCAGCAGTGATCTGGCCAAGCAAGAACAGAGGCTGGCGTACTGGCTATTGGCGCCAACATTTATCATCTTGCTGACGATCGCCATTTATCCACTGTTATCCGTGTTCTACAACAGCTTTACAAATAATGTGTTTGCCAGCTCGGCGCCGGTGGAGTTTGTTGGAATTGAGAACTATCAGCAGTTGCTGAGCATGACCATCAAGACAGTGCCGCCAAAATTGGATGACGCTGGACAGCCAGTGGTTGATGCCAATACAGGCGCGGTGCAATATGAGAGCGCGGTGGCGGTGCTCCCGCGCGAACCGGTGCGCTTTCGTCAGGTCACTCAATTCAACCTGTTTGGAACGCAATTTGTGCTGGGCGCCACCGACCCGAATTTTATCCGCGCGGTCTGGGACACGATCGTCTTTGCCGTGGCCACGGTCTTTCTTGAATTGGTGCTCGGTATGATCGTGGCCCTGATTGTCAACGCCAATTTCAAGGGGCGCGGCTTCATGCGCGCCATCATTTTGATTCCCTGGGCGATCCCGACCGCGGTTTCTTCGCAGATGTGGGCCTACATGCTTCAGCCCAACCGGACGGGTTTTTTCAACACCGTTTTCTGGTATTTGGGGCTCGGCAACGGCGAAATTCCATTTTTATCCGACCCAGCCTGGCAGTTGCCGTCGATGATCATGATCGATGTTTGGAAAACAACGCCCTTCATGGCGCTGCTGATCCTGGCCGGTTTGCAATTGATCCCTGGTGACATCTACGAAGCCGCGGATGTGGACGGCGCCAATCCTGTTCGCCAGTTCTTCCAGTTGACGCTGCCTTTGATGAAGGGCACCATCGCGGTGGCGTTGGTCTTCCGCACGCTCGACGCGCTGCGCGTCTTTGACCTCTTCCAGATCGTATTAGGCCAGGCTCGCTACTCAATGGCTAGTTTCACCTACTATCAGTTGATACAGAACCGGCAGATGGGCTATTCGTCAGCCAGCAGCGTGGTGATCTTTGTCGTTCTGTCGATCTTTGCCGTTATCTACATGCGCAGCCTGGGAGTAAAGTCAGATGAACAGTAAAACGAAACAACGCATCAACCGCATTCTGCTCTGGGTGCTGATTGTCGTCATGGCATTCTGGATGCTCTTCCCCTTCTACTGGGCGATCAATTCATCGTTCAAATCGGAGGCGCAGTTGGCGATGATGCCGACGACCTTTGTGCCGCGCGACGCGGCGACCAAGGAAGTCTCGTTCAATTTGCGCAACTATGAGGCTGTCTTCACCAATCAGGCTTTCTTGCGCGCCATCGTCAATAGCACCATCGTGGCCGGAACTGTGACGATTCTGGCGCTGGGCGTCGGCGCCTTTGCCGGCTTTGCGCTGGGCAAGCTGCGCTATCGCGGCAAGACGGGCACGCTCTACATTATCCTGGCGATGACGATGTTTCCAGCGATTGCCGTGTTGACCGGCCTCTATGCCATCATTACCAACCTGGGCATCCCCCCGATCCTCAGCATGATCGTCACTTACCTGCTCTTCTCGCTGCCCTTCACGGCCTGGGTGCTGACCGCCTTCTTCAAGGAGTTGCCGACCGAGATCTTCCAATCCGCGCAGGTGGATGGCGCGTCGCCTTTCCAGACCTTCTATATGATCATGCTGCCGCTGACCGCGCCGGCGTTGGTCACCACGGGACTGCTTGCCTTCATTGGCGCCTGGAATGAATATCTCTTTGCATTGACCTTCACCTCGATTTCGCCGGATTCGCGCACGCTGCCCGTGGTCATTGCCAACTTCCCGTCGCAGTTCTCGATGCAAATTCCCTTCGGCGAGATCATGGCGGCAGGCATTATCTCCAGCATCCCGTTGATTTTGCTCGTCTTTATCTTCCAGCGCCGCATTGTGGCTGGCCTGACCGCGGGCGCAGTCAAGGGGTGAGCGAACACAAGTTCACACAACTTCACACAGGCTTGAAAGACGAAAAAGCTGGGTTTCTTCAAGAAACCCAGCTTTTTTAATCGCCGCCATCTTCACACAAGCCGATAAACTCTGGCCTCGTAGGGCTGGAGGCGATTCTGGTCTGTGACGGCGTAGTTCCCGATCAGCAGATCTCCCATACATGGATACGCAACCCGCTGTTCGCTCAGATTGAGCACGATCTGATAGCACTGACCTTGATCAAGTCGCTGATATACATAAAGCGCTGCGGGTGCTGCTTGGGCAATGAATTCGCCATAGATCAGCGCGGGTGTGCGTTTGCGCAGTGCAATCATCTGGCGGTAGTAGTGAAAAACCGAGGCAGGGTCGGCCAGATTGGCCGCAAGATTGATCTCGCGATAGTTTGGATTGACGCCGATCCAGGGGCTGCCGGTTGTGAAGCCGGCATTCGCCGTCGCGTCCCATTGATAGGGCGAGCGTCCCCGGTCGCGTGAAGTCGCCCTGACGGCCGCAAAGACCACCTGTGGATCAGCGCCGGCAGCCACCTGCTCGCGATAGACATTGACCGTGCCCACATCGTTGTACTCTTCGATGGTGGCATAGGTGGCATCCGTCATCCCGATCTCTTCACCCTGATACAGAAACGGCGTGCCTTCCAGCGTCAGCAGCAGCGTAGCGAAAAGTTTGGCAGTCTCCACGCGGAAGCGTATGTCGTCGCCAAAGGATGAGACGACGCGCGGCTGGTCGTGATTGTTGAAGGCAATGCCGGCCCACCCGCGGCCGTGCAGTCCGGTTTGCCAGCGCGTCAGAATTTCTTTGAGCCGCTGCGCATCCTTGCCGACCTTGTGGTAATAGTTGGTGTGCTCGAAGAGAAAGGCCATGTTTAATTCGCCGCGCGCCGGGTCCGAGATCGCAATCGCGTCAGCCACTTGGAGATCGGCGCATTCTCCCACGGTGAGCACGTCATGGTGCGCAAAAGCGGCCTGATGGAGTTCGTGCAAATAGGTGTGAAAGCGCGGTTCTTTGCAAAAATGTTCAATGGCAAAAACATAGCGCCCTGCGCCTGCATTGTCCGGCAGACCTGGCGCTTTAGAAATCAGATTGATGGCGTCGAGCCGAAAGCCGTCGATCCCTTTCGCCAGCCACCACGCGATGATCGCATCAACCTCAGCGCGCACCGCCGGGTTCTCCCAGTTCAGGTCAGGCTGCTGCGGTGAGAAGATGTGCAGATAGTACTGGCCGGTGGCCGCATCGAAACTCCAGGCAGACTGTGTAAAGTGGCCGCCCCAGTTGTTGGGTTCGCGACCATTCTTGCCATCGCGCCAGATATAGTAGTCACGGTATGGGTTGTCGCGTGACTTGCGGCTTTCGATAAACCAGGGGTGTTGGTCCGATGTGTGGTTGACGACCAGATCCATAATCACGCGCATCCCGCGGCTGTGCGCCTCGTTCAGCAACTGCTCGAAATCAGCCATCGTCCCAAACTGCGGATGGATCGCCCGATAGTCGCTGATGTCGTAGCCATTGTCGACCTCAGGCGACGCGTAGATCGGCGTGAGCCAGAGCACATCCACGCCCAGCATCTTGAGCACGTCGAGCCTGGCGACGATGCCCGGCAGATCACCCACACCGTCTCCGTTGCTGTCATTGAAACTCTTCGGGTAGATCTGGTAGACGACTGCTTCCTTCCACCATTGTCGTTGCTCTGGCATCACCACTCCTCATTTCTTATGTAATAACACCCATCCGACAAAGACCGGCAGCTTCAACATCCGCCGCCAGCGCCACGGCTGTGTAACCAACCGGTGCAACCATTCCAGGTTGAGCCGCTGCATCCACTCCGGCGCGCGGCGGCTGATCCCGGCCACAAAGTCAAACGCGCCGCCGACGCCGATCGCCACCGCCGCCGGCAGCGCGTCGCGGTGGCGGTCGATCCAGAAATCCTGGCGCGGATGGCCATAGGCGACGAAGAGAATATCGGGCGCGGCGTCGCGCAGCCGGGCAAGCATATCCGGCCACGCGGCATCGGCGGGGCTGCCTGCATAGCAGCCGGCCACCTTCAATCCGGGAGAGCGAGCAGCCAGCAGAACGGCGGCGCGTTCCGCCACGCCGGGGGCCGCGCCCAGCAGATAGACGCGCCAGCCGCGTTGCGCCGCGCGCGCGCAGATGTGGTGGACGCCGTCGGAGCCTGTGACGCGTTCGCGCAGTGGCTGGCCTGCCAACCGCGCCGCCCACAACACGCCCGCGCCGTCGGGCACACAGAGATCGGCGCGGGCCAGCACCGCGGCAAAGGCCGGGTCGCGCCGCGCATCGACGATGAATTCTGGATTGACGGTGCAAATCTGACGGCAAGGAAAATGCGTTGGCGGACGTCCGGTTGCCGCGCTGCGCCGTTGCACCACCCAGGCGTCGATTAAATCGAGGGTGAGCGCAAAGTCGACGCGGTCGATCGCCACGTCGAGGATGACCAGCCGCTCAGGATGGGCAAAATCCAGTGAGTTCTTCTCGCGCAGAGGATTCTGCTTTCTTTTCTTTGTGTTCTCCGCGCCTTTGTGTGAGTCCATAAAGCGGTGATTGATTTGGTTACGATTCAGCGGCTTCGCGCAACACGGCCAGCGTTTCCTGGGCGGCCTTCTCCCAGGAGAAGCGCCGCACGTTCGCATAGCCAGCTTCGATCAATTGCTGGCGCAGCGCTTCATCCCGACTGAGGCGCAGCATGGCGTTGGCGATGGCATCAACGTCGGTCGGGTCCACCAGCAGCGCAGCATCGCCGGCCACTTCGGGCAAGGAGGAGTTGTTCGATGTCAAGACAGGCACTCCATAGCTCTGGGCCTCCAGCACGGGCAGGCCAAATCCTTCAAAAAGGGAAGGAAAAGAGAAAAACAAGGCGCCTTTGATCAGCGCAGGCAGCGCCTCATCAGCGACAAAGCCCAGAAAGTGAACCTTTTCGGCCAGCCCCAGGGAGGCCGCTTCGGCGTAGAGCTTTTCGCTCAACCAGCCAGGCGCGCCGGCAAAGACCAGATCCCATGCAAGCGCCGTGTTGCGAGAGAGCCAGGCATACGCTCGCAGCAGCCGTTCAATATTCTTGCGCGGCTGAATGGTGCCGACAAAAAGCGCATAGGGCCGCGCCAGGCCGTAGCGTGTGCGAACAGCGTCGATCTGAGCGCAATCCACAGGCGTCGGCGCGGCCGCGGCCTCATACACCACGCGGATGCGTGCAGCCGGCGTCCGGTAATACTGTTGCAGATCCGCAGCGGTTGCCTGGCTGACCGCGATGACGCGGCGTGCAACCAGCACGCTCCAGCGTGTGCTGGCCTCGATATAGAGCCGTTGCGCGCGCGTGTGCGTTTCCGGCAAGGCATGATACCCAAGATCGTGCACAACGACAACGCTGGCCGGCAGCCGGTCCGCCGGCAGCACAAATGGAAGCACATGCGCGGGCACAAAGAGGACATCGGGACGGTCGTGCATTACTTCGCGGGCCAGGCTGCGATGCGTCCACAGGCGACGCTGAGGCAGCACCCGGATCTCGACATTTTGAGCGTCAAGCTGGGGTGGCGCAAAAAAATGGGCGGCTGGCGTCACATCCGTATAGAGACGCCAACCATGCGCCGTTGCTTCCGGCAGCGCCAGCAGGTGGCGGATGATTTCGAGCGAGTAGCGTTCTGTGCCCGTGCGCCGCGCACGGCAGGCGCGCGAAGCGTCGATGCCGATGATCATAGGGGGGGCGACGGGGACTGTTGGGGAACTGCTCGCTTGACGTTCAACGTTACATTCCTTCAATAAGTTAGGAACAAAAGAAAGTTTGTATGCAAACGTTGGTGTTTCCAGAATATCGTAATGCGTGTATACTATCTCCAGAGATAAGCAGCGTCAACTTGACGGCTCAGTGGTGTGTTCACTTGCGCGATCGAGGGGCAAGAGATGCTGCACAGACCTGCATTTGTGTTCAGTTGCGGATACAATGATCTCGCTACAAAGTTTGTTTAGCGATGCGCTTTGGGTGTTTGGATTGGCCGGCGTGCTGGCGACGGCCAGCTATATGAACTGGGTTCGCGGCGTGAGACAGTGGACATGGGCGCGGACGTTGAACACGCCTATGCTGTTGGCGCCCCTCTGTTTTTCTCTGTTCTTGTTCAGTGGCGGCATGACCCTGGCAGCTTTTTTCTCTGCCTGGCCAACGCCATGGTGGCAAATGATCGCCTGGAGTGTTCTTGCCGTGCTCTTTGGTGTTCAGGGCGTTCTCTATGCACGCACCGGGCGCCGCACCGGCTGGGACGCTCCCATCGAGGGACAAAGCAATCATGAGTAAAGACCCACTGAAAAATTGGCAACTCGAAGAAGGCGGCGAACCGTTGGCGCAATGGAAGCTGCAAGACACCGAGCAAGAGCTCGGCCACATGCAGTTGCAGACGGCCGAGGGGGCGTCAAAAGATTGGCAACCTGTCGAGTATCAGCGGCCTCCTGGTAAAACGGGACGCAACTGGATTCTGCCGTCGATCGTCATTGTGGCGTTGCTCGTCGCGCTGGGCTACGTCGGCTACGTCAGCATGAATCGGCTGGGGATAGATGATCTTATAAACGGGACGTTCCGCCTGGCGTCGGGCGACCCTACGCCTGCTTCGGCTGGAATGCTGCCGTCTGAAGAAACCGCTGTGACGCCGACCGAGGCGCCCACGGTTGCGCCCACTCCGACCACCGCACCGCCCACGCCGCCACCTACCGTGCTGCCTGAACCCTCCCCCGCGCCGGCCTTGATTTCTGTCCGCTCAGGCACGGTCAATGATACGGCTGGCGTCAACGCCCGGCGCGAACCTTCCACCGATGCCGAGATCATCCGCCTGCTCAATAACGCCGAGCGCGTCACCGTGGTGCGCAGCGAAGGCGAGTGGTTGCAGGTGATCCTTGCCGACAATCAGGCGGCCTGGGTGTCGGCGCAATTTATCGATCAGGCGGTTGGGGAAGAGAAGACGATTGACGAATGGAACGCAATCCTGGCAGCGGCCGGTTTGCCGCCCGTGACTCCGGAAACTTCGCCGGAAAGTGTCGCCGCGCAGGCGACGCCGGTGGGCCTGCCGGTAAACGTCACCGTGACAGCCGATCCTGGCGCCACCGTGCGGCTGGAGCCCGCGGCCGAGTCGCAGGTCGTGGACGAGGTGTTGCTCAACACTGTGTTGGTGGCCACCGCGCGCACCGATGCGGCCGACTGGTTGCTGGTGACGCTGCCCGATAACCGGCGCGGCTGGATTCTTTCCGGTCTGATCACCGCCAGTAGCGATGCCACGACGCTGCCCATCCAACCGGCGGATCTTTTGCTGACGACAAGCATTATCGCGCCAACGGAAGCCGCGCCCCCACCTGCCGGCAATGCAGGTTTCACCCTTACTGTCAGCGACGCGGCGCCCGCCGCGCCCTACACGAACACCATTCCGGTCAGCGGCCAGGCAGTTGCCATCTCCGACACGCTCGGCGTCAACGCCCGCACCGCGCCCACTCTGACGGCGACCATCCTGGACGTGCTGCCCAATGGGGCGGTTTTGCCTGTTACTGGGCGCTCCGGCGACGAGCTTTGGCTTCAAGTTCGCTTGCCTGATAGTCAGCTTGCGTGGGTCTTCCGCGCGGCAGTCAATGTCTCGTCCAATATCGAGGAAGCGCCCATTGTCGGCGAGGGGGGCGATATTGCGGCGCCGACCGCACCTGACCGCGCCGCCACTGCGACGGTGACAAGCCTGTTGGGATCCAACGTGCGCACTACGCCTGGCAACGATAGTGAACCGATTGAGACGGCAAGCCGCGGGACAGTCTTCCCCGCCACAGGGCGTTCCGCAGATAGCACGTGGCTGCAAGTGCAGCTTGCCGGCGGCGCAAGCGGCTGGGTGCTGGCAACCACCGTCGAGCTGAATGTCGATGTGGCTACGTTGCCCATCGCGCCATAGCCATGTCTGACCCACGCCTTCGTCCGATTCTGTGGTCGATCGTGCTCATAAGCAGCGGCATTATGCTGCTGCTTTTTGAGTTTGGCTATCTGGCGCCGTACACGCCACTGCTCCAGTACGCGCTGGCCAGCTTGTTCGTCTTCGCCGCCATCCTTGTTTTTGGCGCGTACGCGCGCGCTTCCGCCGAATGGTGGCGCGTGATCCCTGGCTGGACGCTGCTGGCCCTGGCGCTGGTGCTGGTGCTCAGCACGCTGGCCGTCGATCAACGCTGGCTTGGCGCGACCGTCTTTGGCGGGCTAGCGCTGGCGTTCACACACGTCTACCTGACTGATCGCAACAGCCGCTGGTGGGCGCTGATCCCTGGCGGCTTCCTCTTTGTACTCGGGCTTGTGATCGGCGTCAGCGCGTGGGGTGTGCCGATCGAAGGATGGACGTTGTTGCTCTTTGGCGGGCTGGGCGCTGTGTTTTTCTTGCTTTTCCTGCTTCATCGGAGTCAATGGTGGGCCGTGCTGCCGGGCGGGGTGTTGGTGGTCTTTGCGGCGCTGGCCGCGGTGCGCAGCGATGATGGGCAGATGACGCCGATCCTGCGTTGGTGGCCGCTGCTGTTGATCGTCGCCGGCGTGGTCGCTGCGCTCCGCGCGCGCCGTCCATCACCTCCGGAGCGTTTACAGGTGCATAATGCCCCATCTCGCAAGGTGCGCGGGGCATCCAAGCCGCGGCCTGCGGCCGCGATTTCTTCCTCGCGCCCCGCCGCGCTCGGTGAATACACGCATCCTGCCCCTGGCGCCGCGGTGGAAGTGCTGCCCGACCCTGATGATACGTAAAGGCAGTGCAAAAAAGGCATTTTCGACGCAGAGGCGCGGAGACGCAGAGAAAACGCAGGGGCTGCTTGCGGAAGCTTCTTGTTCATCCTCTGCGACCTTGCGTCCCTGCGCCAAAGCAAGAGGTTTTCCAAATGACGACAAAATTGACGATCTCGTTGGTGCAGATGGACTGCCGGCTTGGCGATCCAGAGGCAAACTTTGCCGCGGCGGCGCAGTCCATCGCAGAGGCCGCCCGCCGCGGCAGCGATCTTGTGCTGCTGCCCGAGTTGTGGAGCACAGCCTATGCTCTTGACGCGGCCCCGGCCCTGGCCAGCGCGTTGGCGATTCGTCCAAGCGATGGCGGCTGGTTTGGACGCATGGCCGCGCTGGCCGCGACGCACGGTCTGTTCGTGGGCGGGTCGCTGCTGGAGGCGCGTCACGCGCGCTATTACAACTGCTTTGCGCTCTACGGGCCGGACGGCGCGCTGCATGGCGCCTATCGTAAGGTGCATCTTTTCCGCCTGATGGATGAGGAGAAATTCCTGGCGCCTGGCGAGGAAACGGTCATGGTGGACATGCCGTGGGGCAAGACAGGGATGGCGATCTGCTACGACCTGCGCTTCCCGGAACTCTTGCGCGGCTATGCGCTGGCCGGCGCGCGGCTGATGCTCCTCCCCGCGGAGTGGCCTCATCCGCGGCGTGAACACTGGCGCACGTTGCTGCGCGCCCGCGCCATCGAGAACCAGTGCTACGTCGCCGCGTGCAACCGCGTAGGCGTGACAGGGAACACTGCGTTCTTTGGCGCTTCCGCGATCATCGACCCGTGGGGCGAAGCGCTGGTGGAGGCAGGCGAAGTCGAGACGCTGCTGACTGTCACCGTCGATCTCGCACGCGTGGACGACGCGCGCCGACGCATCCCGGTCTTCGAGGATCGCCGCGCCGACCTGTATTGACTTGCAAAATCAATCCTTGACGCAGAGCCGCGGAGAGGCAGAGATTCGCAGAGAAAAGCCATCCTCAAGCAACTCCATCTTCGCCATTCACAATTCAAATACAGTAATTCACGATTCGTCTCACACGAAGACGCAAAGTTGAAGATGGCGTTCTTTGTGTTCTTTGCGGCTTTGTGTGAGTTTCTTGAAGTAGAAATATCTTCTTCTCTCCCTCACGTTCTAGCGCCGCCTTTGCCCTAAAACGGGCGCTCCCCGCTCCATACCGGCCCCGCTGGACTGCCGCCAACGCGCAGTTCACCATTGCTGGGGCCGCCCGTTGCGCCGGCGACATCGGTGATGGTCGTCCCCGTCCCTTCGTCAAAATGATAGAGCGCCATCGTGTTGTCGTCGGGCGTGAAGGGCGCGGCCGGCCGTGAGAACGCGGCTGTGTAGCGCACCGTGTTGGAGATGCGCAGCTCATCCATCCAGCCGTTGAAGGAGGGATAGGCCGCGCCGGCGTCGTGCTTTTCCGCGCCGAGGACGATGTAAGGATCCCACGGGTTGCCGCCGACCGCGCGACCATCGCGATAGCTGGCGTCGCCGCTGGCGCCGGTCGTGCTGCCGTCGGGCTGGCCGTCCACGAAGAGCGCCATGGCGCCAGTGGTGCGCCGCGTCACCGCGACGTGGTGCCACTGGCTGTCGGTGACAACGCGGCTGCCGCAGAGCGTCGCACCGTTGCTGCCGACGCTGAGGCCAAAAGCCACGGCGCCGCTGTTGAGGGCGATCCCAAAGTCGCCGTAATCGCCTGCAAAATAAATATCGCGGTCGAAGACTACGTTGCCTGTGATCCAGCCGTCGTTGGCATTGCAGGTAGCGCTGCCGGTGTTGGCGTCTGCCTCCGCCCTGAGCCAGAATTCGATGGTAAAGTCGGTGGCGCCCACATCCGCGGGTCTGGCGGGGCCGTCGATGCGGATCGTGATGCGGTCGATAGCGTCGCGCCCGCTGCCGTAGAAACGCACCGAACTGCCCGGCGCGCCAGGCGGCGTAGTGGCGGTAGGCGTCGCTGTGAGCGTAGGCATCGCTGTGAGCATGGGCGTCGCTGTGAACGTAGGCGTAGGCGGCGCCGGCGTGGCGGTCTTGGTTGCGGTCGGCGGAATCGTGCCATCCGGAGGTGTAGGCTGTGGTCGCGCCACAATAGGTAGGAAAATTTCCTCCTGCGCGCGGATCGTAACTGCGATCAACGCAACTGTCAGAAAGGCAACGAGAACGGCCAGGGTCAGGCGCACAGGGTGCGCAATGGGCTTCGGTTTCATTGTTCTTCTTTGATCTCTTCTGGATTACGCACGACGATCTGGTCGCCGTCCATGCTTTCGATCACGGCGAGTGAAACGATCGGAACGTTGAGATGCGACAGCCGGGCGCGCCCTCCCTCGAAGCTCTTTTCGACCAGGCAACCGATGCCGCACAGCGTGGCGCCACATTGCTCAACCAGCGTGACCAGCGCCTCAATGGTCTTGCCGCTCGCCAGGAAGTCGTCGATCAGGATCACGCGGTCGGGCGGTGACAGATATTCGGGCGA
>JACSRH010000244.1 GCA_014879855.1 Caldilineaceae bacterium
CCTGACAGGACTCGAACCTGTGCACCTGGCTCCGGAGGCCAGTGCTCTATCCTCTGAGCTACAGGGGCAGACGACTGCACTTGCTTTATAACATGGTGTTCAAGATTGTGCAAGAGAACCTCATTCGTGCATCTAATGTTATACTATCGGCCATGTACTTGGACCGTGATTACCGACCGCGGCGGCGCAGGAGAAGCGGGATCGGCCGGTTTTGGCCGTTGTTTGTGCTGGCTGCTGTGGCCGTCATTCTTTATGAAACGCAGCCTGGGTGGCTTGTGGAGCGCCCAAGTGCGCCGACGCCAACACCCACCCGCAGCGCCACGTCATTTCTGGCCGATGCTGAGGCCGCATTGTTGCGCGGCGACTATGCCGCGGCGCTCACTGCCTACGAGCGCGTGGCGGCGCTTGATCCGCAAAATCCAGAACCGTTAGTCGTCAAGTCGCGGCTCTACATGGTCAATAGCAATGTGGCGGCGGCGCACGCAACGGCTTCAGATGCGGTCGCCTTGGCGCCTAATGATCCCGATGCTTTGGCCGCGTTGGCGCGAAGTGAAGATTGGCTGGGCGACTACGAGACGGCGCTCGAACACGCGCTGGATGCTTACGAATTGCAGCCAGACAACGTGGAAACGCTGGCGATCATCTCTGAGATCTATGCTGACGTCGGCAATTTTACCCAGGCGCAAACCTATATCGACCAGGCGCTCGCGCTGGATGCGCAGCACACCCTGGCGTTGCGCAATAGTGCGTATCTACTGGAGAAACTGGGCAAATATCAGGATGCCATTGCTGTGCTGGATCAGGCGCTGAAGCAGGCGCCCCAACGTGCTGACCTTCATTTGGAAAAAGCGCGCATTTACCGCGTGGGGCTGGGCGACTTTCAGAACGCCATGCTCGCTTACCGCGCGGCCGTCGACGCCAACAAAACCGCAGTGACGCTCGACGCGCTGGGCGAGGGACTGTATAATGTAGGTGATCATCTTGCCGCAATTCGCACACTCAATGATGCGTTGGAGCTCGATCCCAATTACGGCCCGGCGCTGGTTCATCTCGGCATGGCGCTCTACTCGCGCCGCAACTACGAAGATGCAACCGCGGCCTTCGACAAGGGCTTGCCACTCATCGGCGACGCCGCACGCGAAGAACATTACTACACTGCGGGTCTGGCGCATGTCTACAAAGAGCCGCGCGAATGCGAACTGGCGCAACCGTGGCTGCAGAAGGCGCTGGAAAAGAATCCCGAAAGCACACCGGCGCTGACGGGCGTCAAGCTCTGTGGCAACGTCCCTGGCAGTTGAGCAAACGCCCGCTGCAGATTAACCCTACCGAAAGCTCATATGACTGTTCATCGCTCACGTTTGAAATCCACGCTGCCCGATAAAGTGGCCTGGCATTCTCTCACAGATGGGCCAGATGGGGGGAAACAGCCGCCAGATCGCGCGGCGGCGCCGCCAGCAAAGCCTCTCAACGTCGACGGACGGCATTCGACGGCGCGCACAACCACCAGCAAGCGACGCATCCAACGCCGCCTGACGCCGCTGGAGATGATCCAATACCCGCTACAGGTTACGCGCCAGACTGTCTTCGACCTGCGGCGCTTTTTTATCGTGCTCGGCTTGACTGGTTTGGTGTTGTTGCTACCCTTTCCGCCCAGCCTGTCGCAGGAAGGTCAGCGCGCCTTTGCCCTCTTTGTCTTTACAGGCAGCATTCTCGCGCTCGAACCGGCGCCATTGCCTATCTCCGCCTTGCTCGTGCCGGTCGCCCAGGTGGCGCTAGGCATCGATGACGTGTCGGGGGCCTTCAGCGCCTTTGCACAGCCCTCCCTCTTTTTGGTGCTGTCCAGCCTCTTTCTGGCCGAGGCTCTGCGCAAACACGGCCTGACGCGACGTTTGGCGATTTATGCAATTATTGCAAGCGGCGGTTATCTGCCGCGCCTGCTCTTCAACTTGATGTTGATGACTTCACTGCTGAGCATGTGGGTGCTCAACACCGCGACTACGGCGATCTTGATCCCAGTGGCGCTGACGATTGCGCAACATATTCCCCAGCCCGATCAGGCGCGACGCACGGTCGCCACGTTGGTCATCGGGATTGCCTATGCCGCCAGCCTCGGCGGGATGGCGACTGTGGTCGGCAGCGGCGAAAATGCCATTGCTGCTGGCTATCTCAATGTGTTGAGTCCCTTTACATTTATGGATTGGTCGCTCTATGCCGTTCCGCTCATCATGCTGTTAATGCCACTCACCTGGTGGCTGCTGATCAAAGTAATGAAGATGCCCACCTTGAAGATCGACATCATGCCCGTCTTGCGTGAATTTGTCAGGCTCGGCCCGCTGAGCGAGACGCAGGTCAGAATTCTGTTGGTGCTTGGGTTGTGCGTCATCCTCTGGGTATTCGGTGGCTACATGGAAGGCGTGCTCAATCTGCCGCAAACGCTGTTGAGCAGCGCCATCGTTTCCATTGTCGCGGTTGCCTTTCTTTCGATCAGCGAAGTTGTGGACTGGAATGACCTCAAGGGCGTCAACTGGGGCGTCTTTTTGGTCATCGGCGCCGGCTTTACGTTGGGCGATGCACTGCAGAAGACCGGCGCCAGCGCATGGTTCGCCGATATGCTGGCGCCGGTGTTGACCGGACTGCCGCTTGCCGTCGTGTTATTGTCGGTGATCCTAATGGGGTTTACCCTGACTCAGTTCATGAATAACGTCGCCTTGGGGGCTATCTTGTCGCCGCTGCTGATTTCAGTCGCCGCGGCCAGCGGGATCGAGCCGGTGCAACTGGTGATGCCGGCCATGTTATCGCTGGGGGTTGCTTATATGCTGCCGAGCGCCTCGGCGCGCATGACTTTGGTCTCTGTGTCGGGCGCGGTGCAACGCAAAGAAATGTTGATGACAGGTCTGGTGATTGGCCTGCCATCGGTTTTGCTGATCGCCGGAATGTTTATTTTGTTGAGCCGCATGGGATTGATCTGACCAGAGTTAGTTTGGAGCAGTCAGTTGAATAAGACCCACAGGAGGCGTCTGTATGCGTATTTGGTTGATCGGCGCTGATCAGGCAGGGACCTCGGCGCTAAAGCAGCTTCGCAAAAATCCGGAGATTCAGGTTGTCGTCAGCGACGCCATCCCGCGCCCCAAAGCGGTTGAACAGCGCGTGATCGGTCAGGTTGACTTTATCGAGTCGGTGACGCCGCTCAACATCAATCAGCTCGTCAAGCGCGTCCGCCCCGATCTGATCCTGCTGGATCGAGGCGCCATTCAGCGGGCATTTTCCCGGCTCTCCGAAGGCTTTGCCTTTGCGGAATCGATCCAGAATGAAATCGCCGCGGCGAGCGCCATTCCGTGCATTGTCTTGTAAAAACCAGGAAGTATGGAGTTCACATTGGAGCATTCCGCGACACTCAATAACCTGACGTTATATCGGCTTCACGGCTACGTCGGTGGAAGGTCGCGCCTGTTGGCGTTGCACGACTGGCTCACCGGCGGCGACGACTTGCCGGCGATTGCCATCAGTGGGGAGCAAGGCGCTGGTAAGAGTACGCTGGCGGTTGCATCTGCCTGGAATCACTATTACGACTTCTCCGATGGCATCATTCAGGTCGGCCCGGCCGGCGCCAGCCCTTTCCGGCTCTATGATGTGGTGCGCACCATGGATGCGGTCCTCGGCACGGCGCTCACCCGCACCAGCGACGACCGCTGGGGCATCAGCATTCTGGAGCAGCTCTACAAGCGACGCCGGCTGTTGATCCTGGATAAGCTGGCCGGCGCCACCGAGCGCGAAGTCGCCACGCTTGTGGAAATCATTAGCCATCTACACGAAAACGAGGGCCAGT
Source organism: Caldilineaceae bacterium (assembly GCA_014879855.1). Lineage (GTDB taxonomy): Bacteria > Chloroflexota > Anaerolineae > Caldilineales > Caldilineaceae > Caldilinea. Next base: position 3,827 of record JACSRH010000244.1, read on the forward strand.
CCCGCATCATTCTGATCGATCGCAAGTTCAATCCAAATATTGCCACCCTGGTGCAACATCAGCACCTTCACCTGGACGGCATTCTGCGCGAAGACTTGGACGCGTTTGTCGCCGCACGTGCGCCCCAGCGTGTTCTGAGTGCAGCGCGCGCACATGCAGAGGCTATCTATGCAGTCGCGCGCGGCAACCCCGTTTGTATGCGCCTCATCTTTGGGTTGATGGAAGAATTTCCCTTTTCAGAACTGGATGCGGTCTTCCGCAGTCTCAGCGGACAAGACGGGAGCGTGCCCGCCAGCAGCATCTGCGCCTTTGCGCTCGAAACGTACGCGCTGCAAAATCCCGCGGCCGGCGTGTTTCTCAACCGTCTGGTGCGCGCGGTGGGCGGCGTCTACGAACATGCCCTGCGCGAACTTTTCTGGGCCGATCTCGGCTCTCACGAAGATTACGCACACACAGTCAGCGCGCTCGCCGACCGTGCATTGATTGAGCGCGACCGCTTTCGTGGCCGCGTCGTCATCCATCCCCTCGTGCGTCGCTATCTGGAAGAAAACACCGTTATGCTTGGCGAGGAGTGGGATCGTCGTCACGCCGCATTCTATGTAAAAAAGGCTGAGCAGTATCAGATATTGCCGCTGCAGCGATGGAGCGAAGTTGATCTGGATTGGGGCAACATCTTTGCCGGCGCGGATTGGTGTAGCAGCCGCCTCACGCGCATTTTCCAGCGCGAGCCCGAAGCAATGCTCAACGATGATGAGGCCGAGATCACCAAATTGGCGCCACAGGACACTTCGTCCGCGGTTTACGCCGACCTGAGGCTGGCGACCGACTATGCCCTGGCGCTGGCGCATTATGCCTTCTGGCGGCACCCACCTGGCATTCTGCGCTGGCTTACCGTTGGTGCGGTTGCGGCGCTGGCGACGCAAAACATGCGCGACTATGCCTGGTTTCTCACCAACATAGGCCGGCAGTATTTTTTTCTGGGGCGCGTCGAGGAAGGCATCGGCTGGCTCCAGCGCGCCGCGCCTATTTTTGACGAGCGCGATCTTTTGGCAGATCTAGCCTATGTCTACACCGATCTCGGCACTTCGCACCGCATTCTCGACGAGCTGCGGCGCGCACTCGAATATTTCATGGGGGCGTTCAATTGCGTCGTCCAGACAGGCGATCAACATGGGTTGGCAACAGCTTACATGAATCTGGGCAGCGCCTACTTTAGCCTCAATCAACCTGAGCGCGCGCTGGTCGAGCATCGCAGTGCGCTGCGGATCGCCCTGCGTGGCGATGACAAGCATTTGCTTGCCAGCATTTACAACAATGTCGGGCTGGCGCTCGAAGCCCTGGAACGCTACGATGAAGCGATCGAGGCGTATGAATACGCGCTCACCATGTTCAACAAAAACGATGACCTGACCGGCGTCAGCGCGTGTTACAACAATCTGGGATCGGTCTGTTATGCACGGAGCGATTTCGCGCAGGCGCACACCTGGTACACGCTGGACATGGCGCTGCTGCGCAGACGCGGCGCCTGGACCGATCTAGCTGCCACGCTGCACAATCTTGGACATGCGGCTCTCGCCCAGGACGCGCTTGATCAGGCCTCGGCTTATTTTGCTGAGAGCCGTGATCTTTATGCAGCTTTTGATCTGCGGGACTATGTCCAGGAGGAAGAGGAAATGCTGCGCGACACGCAAGCCTTGCGCGCAAACAAAACTCTAACAAAGCGTTAGCGGTTTTCATGCATAATTGATGCCCCTGCTACTTGCACTACTGAACTCAATGCGCTATGATGGAACCGGTTAGCACTCAAAACACCAGAGTGCTAACCGGTTCTTTTTTCAGAAACATACCAAGACACATTTATGTCAAGGAGGCTCCACAATGAACCTGAAACCGTTAGGCGACCGCATCGTCGTCGAACCAGCCGAGCAAGAAGAACAGACCACGTTGGGCATCTTTTTGCCGGAGACTGCAAAAGAAAAGCCGCAGCAGGGCAAGGTGATCGCATCCGGCCCAGGAATGCGCAAGGACACTGGCGAACGCATCGAGATGGACGTCAAGGTTGGCGACAAGGTGCTCTATGCACGCTATGCCGGCACCAACGTCAAGCTGGATGGCAAGGAATACTTGATCCTCAAAGAAAGCGATGTCCTGGCAGTTGTTGAGTAGTTCACGCCTCTGCACCACCCTTGTTCCACAAGTGTAGGACAGGGGCGCTGGGGACAAATTTGCAATTTATAGGCGAGTAAAACTAGGCTTAGAGGAGAATCACCATTATGGCCAAGCAGATTATCTATGAAGATGAGGCGCGACGTGCGCTCAAGTCCGGCGTCGACGCGCTGGCAAACGCCGTCAAGACCACACTCGGCCCCAAGGGTCGCAATGTGGCCCTGGACAAGAAGTGGGGCAGCCCCACTGTGACGCACGACGGCGTGACTGTCGCCAAAGAGATTGAACTGAAGGATCCATTTGAAAACATGGGCGCTCAGTTGCTCAAGGAAGCCGCCACCAAGACCAATGATGTCGCAGGCGACGGCACCACTACGGCGACCGTGTTAGCGCAGTCCATTGTCAACGAAGGTCTGAAGAACGTGACCGCGGGCGCCAATCCCATGATGCTCAAGCGTGGCATCGAGGCTGGCCGCGACGAGATCGTCAAGGCGCTCAAGGAAATGGCCACCCCAGTGGCCGGCAAGGAAGAGATCGCCCAGGTGGCGAGCATCTCCGCGGCTGACCAGACCATCGGCGCCCTCATCGCCGAAGTCATGGACAAGGTCGGCAAAGATGGCGTGATCACCGTCGAAGAGAGCAAGGGTTTGGAATTCGAGACTGAGTATGTCGAGGGTATGCAGCTCGACCGCGGCTACCTCAGCCCCTACTTCGTCACCAATGCCGAGCGCATGGAAGCCGCCATCGAAGATCCCTACATTCTGATCACCGACAAGAAAATCAGCAGCGCCCAGGATATTGTCCCTGCGCTGGAAAAACTCGTCCAGATTGGCAAGCGCGAAATCGTGATTATTGCCGAGGATGTAGACGGCGAAGCACTGGCGACTCTAGTGCTCAACAAGCTGCGTGGCATGGTCAATGCATTGGCCATCAAGGCGCCTGGCTTTGGCGACCGCCGCAAGGCCATGCTGCAGGACATCGCCATCCTGACCGGCGGCCAGGTGATCACCGAAGAACTGGGCCGCAAGTTGGAAAGCGTCAAGCTGGAAGATCTGGGCCGCTGCGACAAGATCGTCAGCACCAAGGATGAGACGACCATCGTCGGCGGCGCCGGCGCCGGTCAGGCCATTAAGGGCCGCATCGATCAGATCCGTGCTGAGATCGACTCCAGCACCAGCGACTACGACCGTGAGAAGCTGCAGGAACGCTTGGCCAAGCTGGCCGGCGGTGTGGCGATCATTCGCGTCGGCGCTGCCACCGAGACCGAACTGAAGGAAAAGAAGCACCGCGTCGAAGACGCGCTGAGCGCCACCCGCGCCGCGGTCGAAGAAGGCATTGTCCCTGGCGGTGGCGTCGCGTTGATCAACGCCTGGCCGGCGCTGGAAAATGTCGTCCTCGAAGGCGACGCGCTCACCGGTTTGCGCATCTTGCGCCGTGCGCTGGAAGAACCCATGCGCATGATCGCCAGCAACGCCGGTCTGGAAGGCGCGGTGGTGATCGAGAAGGTGCGTACGCTGCACAGTGATGGCAAGCTGACCACCGGCTACGACGTCCTCAACAACGACTACGTCGATATGCTGAAGGCTGGCATCATCGACCCGGTCAAGGTCACACGCAGCGCAGTCGAGAATGCCTGCTCCATCGCAGCCATGATCCTGACCACGTCCGCGCTGGTTTGCGACATCCCGGAAGAGAAATCGGCGATGCCCGCGGGCGGCGGCGACATGGGCGGCATGGGCATGGGGATGTAAGTAAGTAAAACAGTGCGCGCTGCCTGATAGGAAATGCGCACTGCGTACTATGAAATGTGCGGAACATCTTCCAGGAAGTTTCAAATTTCCTGGAAGATGTTCCGCACAAATGTTTACTCTAGCGATCAGGAACCCGCATTCACCCTGGAATGTGGAATTCTTTACTCCTCCTCACCATCCGCAAATTCTGATAACTGTAAAGGAAGCCGCGAGCTACGAAGCGTAAACGGACGGCCTTCTGCATCAAACTGCTCAATACGTTGGATGCCTTCGCGGTCAAGCACAATCAGGGTGCGCTCGCAGGTCTGGCTTCCCGTTTCGCCCGCAAAGACAGAAATCAGGTTGAGATGATAGGTGCGATGGCAACGCACGATGCGCACCTTGTCGCCCTTGAGCATCAGGCGATCCTCGTAGGGATCATCCATCTTGCGCAAAAAGGGCCGCACGTCAAAGCGCATGATATCGTTGATAGTCGTGATATTCACCCCATCTTTCGACAAAAAGTCGAACGCATCTTTGCGCAGCGTGACGAGCTTGGCATAGAGCAACACCGTCTCCCTGTTGCCGGCAAACATGGGGTCGTCGTGAATGCCAGCGCCACGCGCCGCAATCACTTCAGGAGGGATTGCGCTCCAGGCGAGGTAGGTCGCCTTTTCACGCACATATCCTAGCTGGCGCCGCCCATCTTGCGTCTCGATAATGGTGCGGTAATCGTAAAGACGCTGGTCAAGCAGCCGGGAGGAGAACGATCTGCCCGTCTCTTTGATGCGATCTTTGAACATATATCCCACCACCAGCGCAATAAAAACCGGCAGCGTAAATTCCTCATAGGCAGCCTGGGCATAAAAAGCGATCAGCGTGGCGAACATCATCGAGACGCCGGCGGCAATGGCAAAAAGCACCTGCTCCAGCGTCGTTCCCTCGCGCCGCGTGCTGGTCGAAAGCCAGAGCACGCTCGAGGTGAATTTCTTCAGCGCTGACACGCGTCGCATATAGCTCTCGCGCGTCCCCTTTTGTAAAACCGAAGGGTAGTGTCGCGCGGTGCGATACTCGATTTCAACACGCACGCGTGCAACCAACACCGCCTGCCATTTCGCCAGCAACGGGGGAGACAGCCAAGCGTGGGCAATTTGATGAACACGCAGCAACAGATCTTCGATCAAGATGCTGATCGATTCGTCGGTCAGCCGAAACGCACGCAACAAATCGGGAGTGGCGCGAGCCGCGATCAATTGCGGGAACAACGCGCGATAGCGGCGTGTGAGTTGATCAATGTAGTCGATAGCCGTAGAGACAAGGTCAATAAACTGATTTTCGGCCTCCGGCGTCATTGGCGTAGGAATATGCGCTAACGGCGCAAGATAATTCTGCGCGGCGCTTTTGAACACAGCGCGCAAAATACGCAATCTATCGCGCAGCGCATCTTCTGCTTCAGGCGTCAACGCGCCTACATGCTCGCGCATCAACGCTTCGCTGCGCACCAAAGGAGAATGCGGGCTTTCCAGCACCTCATGCAGCTTGAAGCTAGGCGTCTTCATCCGCACATAATGTTGGATGTCGCGAAAAAACTCGTGTTCTGGGTAGTTAGCGGCGTTGATTCCCAACGACTGCGGGGCAAAAAGGTACGTTTCGATCCGGTAGCGCGTCTGTGCGCCTTGCTTTAGCGGATAACCAAGTTTCAACTCTAATTGAAAGCGGTCGTGAACGACAACCCGACGCAGGACGTTGCTCTGCAATTCCTTCCCTCATGCACAAATGATGTGACCGCGTGTGTGGCTGATGATCGCTAGCGCTGACGCAGGTTACGCGCAGTGACGGCCTTTTCCTTGCGCACGCCAAAGCTGTCCAGATCGCTTGCGACTACCGTATCTGGGAAGATGGCTTGCGCCTCTTCGAGCACCTGCTGCGTCGTATACCGCCGGCTGATGTGATGAAGTACGAGTTGGCGCACGCCGGCATTGCGCGCCAGCCGCGCCGCGGCGGCCGCGGTGATGTGACCATGCTGTTTCGCCAGCTGTTTGTCCGCGTCAAGATAGGTCGCTTCAACAGCCAGCAGATCCGCGCCCTCAGCGCCCTTGTGCAGCGGGCCAGTGTGGCTGACATCTCCAACAAAGAATAGTTTGGCGCCACGCTGCGGCTCACCCAGCACCTCCTCCGGCTGCACAACGCGGCCATCGGGCAACGTGGCTGCAATCCCCAGCGCCAAGTCGCGGCGCACAGGGCCGTGCGGAATGCCCAATGCCTCAGCCATTGCGGGCAAAAATGGGCGCCGCGGCTTCTCTTCAAAGAGAAAGCCAAAACAATCCGGCCCCCGGTGTTGAACCGGCGTCGCAGTGAGGGTGAACACCTTATCCTCGAAGATGATCCCTGGCTCGATCACGTTCAGCGACACACCGGAATGGGGAATCTGTCCTGGGCCAAAGACAACCTCCATCAACATGTGGACGCGATTGAGCGCCATGCCGCCTCCATAAATATTTAGTTCGTCGAGCGCTTCCCAACGGCCCAATGTGGAAGCCAGACCACCTAATCCGAGGATATGGTCAAGATGGCCGTGCGTCAGCAAAATCTTGTCAAGCCGGCGGAAGCCGAGGCCAGTGCGCAACAACTGGCGCTGCGTGCCCTCACCGCAGTCGATCATGAAGCGATGTTCGTTAACCATCACCAGCGCCGACGACAGACCGCGCTGGACGGATGGCGCCGAAGCGGATGTGCCGAGAAAGACCAATTCAAACAAGGGAACCCTCACACAAAAAAAAGAAGTGTCTCCCCAGTGTACCGGAAGGCAGGGGCGCAGCCAAATCGAGCGTTGACAGGACAGCGTTCATTTCTGTGCACCTCTGTACATCGCGCGTGGCGCTGCTGCATCTCCGCCGCGCATGAGCGCGAAACAGTTCTGGCAATTGTTCGGCAAAGATGCTCCACCTTTTTGACAGCGGATCAGCGTCTAGCTTATCATCCTTTATGAACGAACGTTCATTCATAAAACCACGGAGGGAGCATGGCGAAGAGAATCACAACGCCGACGCCCAAAGGCGAAGATGCCCGCACCGCAATTTTGCATGCAGCCTGGAAACTTTTCATCACACGCGGCTATGCCAGCACCAGCCTGCGCGACATCGCCAAAGCGGCCGGTAATCGGGCGGTGGGCGGCCTCTACAACCACTTTGCCAGCAAGGAGGCGCTCTTTACGGAACTGCTGGAAATGGCGGCGCCGGTGGAGGAAATGCGCGCCGTATTCGCTGCCTGTCATGGGGAGAGCGCGCCGGAGCTGATCCGCGCGTATCTGCGCGCCTGGCTGCCACTCAATCAGCGTTACTACGAATATCTCAAACTGGTGCAGATCGATCTGGGCGAGTTCGGCGGCGCCAATATCCAGCGCATCTTTCCTGAGCTGGCAACGCCCTTGCAGGAGTTTGTCCGCTCGATCCAGGCGCTGCCAGGATTGAAGCCGATGCCCACGGTGGTGCTCATGCGCCTGCTCGACGCCATCGCGGCCGGCTATGTAGTGACTGCACGCTATGGGCCTGACGACGCGCGCGCCGATTTCACACCGGAGGCCTGGATCGAATTACTGATCGATGCGTTGCTCAACGGCATTGCCCAGCAAAGCGACGAAGACAGAATTGAACTGGAAAAGTTGGAGATGAGTCATGACAACAGAGCAAATTGAATGGAAACAGATCATTCGGCCACTGGGCGGCGCAGCACTGTCTCTAAGCGAGGCAGGCGGCAAGGGCGCCAATTTGAATGTCTTGCTGCGCGCCGGTCTGCCGGCGCCAGGTGGTTTTGTGATCACGACCGCTGCCTATCAGACGCTTGTCGATGACAGCAACCTCGCCTCCGTAATCGAGGAGCAGTGGCAGGGCATTGACTCTGCCGATGCCACGAGCTTTGCGCAGCGTTCGGCGGCGCTTCAAGCTGCATTCGCTGCCGCCGTCTTTCCCCAGCAATTGGTCGCACCGATTTTGCAAGCCTATGCCGGTCTGGGCGCTGGGGTTCCAGTTGCGGTCCGTTCGTCCGCCACGGCCGAAGACCTGCCCGACGCCAGCTTCGCCGGCCAGCAAGACACCTATCTCAACATCAGCGGCGACGCCGCGCTTCTTGACGCGGTCAAGCGCTGCTGGGCGAGCCTGTGGACAGCGCGGGCCATGGCCTATCGCGTGCGCCAGGGCATTGCGCCCGCGCATGTTGCTCTCGCTGTGGTGGTGCAGGTGATGGCGCACGCCGACGCAGCCGGTGTGATGTTCACCGTCAACCCTGTCACTGGCGCCGATGACGAGATAGTCATCAACGCCGCGTGGGGATTGGGCGAGGCGCTGGTGGCTGGCCGCGTCACCCCAGACACCATCATAGCCAGCAAAGCAGACGGGCGCATCAAGCAGGCGAAACTGGGTGAAAAGGCGCTCATGACCGCGCTGACCATCGGCGGCGTGCATGAAGTCCCAGTGGATGAGGCGCGGCGCGGCCAGCAAGCGATCGACGCTGCACAGGTGGCGGAGCTGGTGCGTCTGGGTCGTGAGATCGAGGCGATCTTCGATGGGCCGCAGGATGTGGAGTGGGCGCTGGTCGATGGACGGGTCGTGCTGCTCCAATCGCGGCCAGTGACGGCTACAGTATCATCAGGCGCTGCACAGACAGGCGCGCCGGGCGATGACAAGTGGCCGGCGCTCGACGGGCTCGAATCGCACCCTTTCGACTTCTGGACGCAGCAAGATCTGGGCGAGCGCTGGCCCGACCCGGTGACGCCGCTGACCTGGTCGATCTCGGAGCCGATGACGCAAGACAGCACAGATGCAATGTTCGCCAGACTGAAGGCGCCCTATGCTGGTAAAGTGCGCTGGTGCAAGCGAGCGTTCGGCCATGCCTGGCTCAACGAGGGGGCGGTGCTCTACGCGTACACGCATGGCTACGGCATGCCGATGTCGATGATCGAAAGTGGGCTGACGCATCCCGGTGCTCGTCCAGCCGATGCTGAAGGTTGGCGGATTGGCCAGGTGCTGCGCCACCTGCCCTGGTATTGGGAGGTGGCGACCGGCTGGGAACGCAATGCGGCGCGCTTTGAGAAAGAGTTTCCAAAGATCGAGCGCTGGGTCGATGATTTTATGGCGCGTGACCTGAGCGCCATGTCCGATGCCGCCCTGCTCGACGAAGCGCGCACGCTCTGGTATCGGCGCATCATCGACTACATCGCCTATCACAGCAACGCGACCTCTCTCTCCATGTCGGCGCTGACAGACATGGAAAATTTCCTCGCCAAGCATGTAGGTGACGCCACGCTGGCGCAGATGGTGGCGGGCGGTCTCTCCGGCGTGATCGCGGCCGAGATTGCGCCCGACCTGTGGGCGATGATGCAGACGCTGCGCGCACATGGCTTGGATGCGCTGGTCAATGCGCAGCCGCCGCGGGAGGCGCTGGCCGCACTGCGCGCTGCTCCTGCAGCCGCGCCCTTTTTCGACCAGTTGCAGCGCTTCCTGCAGCGCCACGGCCACCGCTGCATGGCAGAGGCAGAGTTGCTCTATCCGCGCTGGAGCGAGGCGCCGGAACAGGTGGTAGAGGCGCTGGCGCCCTACTTTTCGATGGAAACCGCGCCGGCGGCGGTTGGCGGGAGTGCAATGCAACGCCGCGAGGCAGCGACGGCGCAGATCAAAGCACGCCTCAACGCACGCCAGCGCAGGGCCTTCCGCAAAGCGCTGGGGCGGCTGCACCATTTTACCCGCATGCGCGACAATGGTCAGAATTATGTCGTCAAGCTGCTGCTGCCGATGCGCCATCTCTACGCCGTGCTGGGCGAGCGCTGGGCCGGACGCGGCTGGTTGAACGCGGCGGAGGACATCTTTTTTCTGGTGGCAGAGGAACTGACAGCCGTGGTCGAAGCGGGCGATCCACTCAAAGCCGGGCTGGATGTGCGCAAAGCTGTTGCAGATCGCCGCGCTGCCTATACATACTGGTTCACCCAGCCGACGCCTGACGCGCTCGATGCACAGGGCGTCCCGGTTGCTGTCGCTGCGACAGATGGCCGCACACTGACCGGCATGGCGGCCAGTCCGGGCCAAGTCACGGGCCGCGCACGGGTGGTGCTGTCGCCGGAGGACGCCTCTACCCTGGAGCCAGGCGATATCCTCGTCACGCGTGCCACCGATCCTGGCTGGACGCCGGTTTTCTCGCTCATCAGTGGCGTCGTGTTGGAGATCGGCGGGACGCTATCGCACGGCGCGATTGTAGCGCGTGAATATGGGCTGCCCGCGGTAGTCAACGTGCCGCAGGCGACCCAGCACATCCAGGATGGAGAGATCATTCAGGTGGATGGAACGCACGGACAGATAACATTACAAGATGACTAATATGCTCAACCAATGCAAATCTGCTATACTTCCAACAGGACAGATGTTCTTTCTCCATGCTACGCCATGTGATGCACTGGACGCAACTGAATGATTGAATCTGAATACTTCTCGACGCAGATGGGCAGCGCCTTTCTAGGTGATTCGCTGGAACTGCTGCCACAACTGCCCGATCAGTCCGTCGATCTTATCTGCACGTCACCGCCATTTGCTTTGCTGCGCAAGAAAGCCTACGGTAACGTGCATGCCGATGACTATATTGACTGGTTCATGCAATTTGCGTATGAATTTCGTCGGGTGTTGAAGCCCAAGGGATCGCTGTGGTGGATATCGGTGGCAGTTGGGTCAAAGGCGTCCCGGTGCGCAGCCTTTACCACTTTGAATTGGTCTTGCGTCTATGCAAACCGGTGGAGGAAGGTGGCGCCGGATTTCTGTTGGCGCAAGAGCTCTATTGGTACAATCCTGCCAAGTTGCCAACCCCGGCGGAATGGGTAACGGTGCGTCGCGAGCGGGTCAAAGATGCAGTCAACACTGTATGGTGGCTATGCCTGGATCCACATCCAAAGGCAAACAATCGGCGCGTTCTCAAAGAATACAGCGAGTCCCAGATCAAGCTGATGGAACAAGGGTACAAACCGATGCGGCGTCCCTCTGAACATGACATCAGCGACAAGTTTGGCCGCAACAATCAGGGCGCAATTCCACCAAATTTGATCGCCGACGCGTCTGATCCACGCAGCGGTGACATTGGCAGCGAGGTAGTTGCGGGAGATGAAACATATTACGCAGATCGCGTGAATGATAACGGCGAACAGTCAGCGTTGCAGGAAGAATGGCTGCACGAAGGCTTTTATGGATTTGTGCCGGTGAGTGTAATTGCAGCCTCGAACACATCCAGCAACGATCAATATCTGCGGCTCTGCCGAGAACACGGTATTCCGCCGCACCCGGCGCGCTTTCCACGGGCGTTGCCAGAATTTGCCATCGGTCTGTGCACCGAAGAAGACGACCTCGTGCTAGACCCCTTTGCAGGAAGCAACATGACAGGTTACGTTGCCGAGACGATGAATCGGCGCTGGATTGCGCTGGAGCAGAGCGAAGAATATTTGCGTGGGGCGGCGCTAAGATTTTCTGGCAGCGTAGAACGAAGCAATGAAAGCTTGCAGTCTCTGCCCCTGACATCACAAGCCTTCGGTGATCAGACTAACCAGCCAAAGTTGTTTGAATAGATGATACACGAGGCTGTTCTATGCCAACTTTGCCCTCTGAAGCTCTACTCGTAAAAGTTGAGCAGGCATTTGAAGAGAGCGGCGCCTATGCTGTTGTTTTCACCACCCCAACAGCGTCACCCACGCGTGTTAATTGTTCAAGCTAACAACCAGAACATAGAGATGTGGGTCTACATCTGGACATTGACGCATGGTGGTGGCCGAAAACGTCCTGTAGACGAGTATCGTATTCAGCTTACAGGCGTAACGGCTCCACTCCGCTTGAACCCCAGTGGGCCAACGCTGCTGCTCGGCTACGAAGTAGAGCGCAACTGCTTCGCCGGATTCGATGTTCGCAAGCATCAAACCTTCACGACAGGTTCACCCTCGATCCAGATTCGGATTGGTGTACTGGATGATGCTGTGCGCAACGGACTTGCCTTCTCCGAGCGCAAAGGCAACGATGAAATTGCAATTGGTTTCCGGCCAGATTATTTCTTGGTCTATGCTCTGAATGCGCTGCTTCTTCATGAGCAAGCAATGGACGCAACCGCGATTGAATTGCTGGGGCGAGTAGCGAGTCACGAGCGTCTGGCTGTCGCTGACCTGGAGCGTATCTCGCCCGAAAGACAACAAGTCGTCAGTACAGTTGCCCGCTTGACGCGTGCTGCTGATTTTCGACGACGCATCATACAGGCGTATAACACGACCTGCGCCGTGACCGGCATCCAGTTGCGGCTGGTCGATGCAGCGTACATCCTTCCGGTGGGCGTAGAAGGCAGCAGCGATGCTACGACCAACGGCCTTTGTCTATCAGCGACTTTTCATCGCGCCTTCGACTCAGCGTTGATTTATCTGGACGAAGCGTATGCTATGCATCTGAATGCGCGCCGGGTCGAGGAATTGCGTGGCGAGGGTTTGATTGCAGGGTTTGATCAAATTGCGGCGCATCTTGATCGGCGAATCAGCCTGCCAACCGATACACGCAACTGGCCGGATCTCGAAATGATTCGCCGGGCGAATGCGTATCGACAGATCGTTCTTTAGGCGTATTCAGCCGGGTAAAGAATAGAACGCGGATGACGCGGATCAGGCAGATATCTGCGGATCAGATCAGCGCCCATCCGCTCAATCCGTATCATCCGCGTTCTATTTCCTATCTACACCGGCTCGAAGCGCGCCTGAAAGAAACGCAGATATTGCGGCTCGAAGACCATGCGCAGCCCCTGCACCTTTTCGCGTTCGTCGTAGACCGCCTTGACCGCCTCCGCCACGACATCCATGTGCGCCTGCGTGTAGACGCGCCGCGGGATGGTGAGGCGCACCAACTCCAGCTTGGGGTAACGATGCTCGCCGGTTTGGGGGTCGCGGCCCGCGCTGACCACGCCGCGCTCCATCGCACGGATGCCGGAGTCGAGATAAAGTTGCGCAGCCAACGTCTGCGCCGGGAAGCGCTCCTGCGGCACGTGCGCGTAGATCGCCTTGGCGTCGAGGAAGATGGCGTGGCCGCCCACCGGCTGCACGATCGGGATGCCCCAGTCGGTCAGCAGTTCGCCCAGGTAGAGCACCTGGCCGATGCGCGAAGTCATGTGGTCGTCCTGCAGCGCCTCCTCGATGCCGATCGCCAGCGCCTCCATGTCGCGGCCCGCCATGCCGCCATAGGTGTGCAGCCCCTCATAGACCACGACCAAGTTGCTTGCCGCCTCAAAGAGATCGTCGTGGTTCATCGCCAGCCAGCCGCCGATGTTGACGAGGTGATCCTTCTTGGCGCTCATCCACGCGCCGTCGGTGTAGGCGCAGAACTCCTTGACAATGGTCGCCACCGATTTGTCGCTGTAGCCTTCTTCGCGCTGCTGGATGAACCAGGCATTTTCGGCCAGGCGCGTGGCGTCGAGGTAGAGGCGAATGCCATGGCGATCACACACTTCACGCACCGCCTTGACGTTGGCCATGCTCACCGGCTGGCCGCCCGCCATGTTGACCGTCCCCGCCAGGCTGACGTAGGGAATCTTCGCCGCGCCGACTTCGTCGATCAGTGCTTCCAGCTTCTCCAGATCGATGTTGCCTTTGAAGGGGTGCAGACTGACAGGGTCGTGCGCTTCGTCGATGATCACGTCGACGAAGCGGCCGCCAGCCAGTTCCTGGTGCAGCCGCGTCGTCGTAAAGTACATATTGCCGGGGATGACGTCGCCTTCCTTGATCAGCGCACGGCTGATCAGATGTTCGGCGCCGCGGCCCTGGTGCGTAGGCACGAGGTGCTTGTAGCCATAGAAGCGCTGCACCGCCGCCTCCAGATGATAGAAGTTGCGGCTGCCAGCGTAGGCTTCGTCGCCCAGCATCATGCCGGCCCACTGGCGGTCGCTCATCGCGCTCGTGCCGCTGTCGGTGAGCAGGTCGATGTAGACATCCTCCGAACGCAGCAAGAAGGTGTTGTAGCCGGCGTCGCGGATCGCGCGCTCGCGGCCCGGCCGGTCGGTCATCTTGATCGGCTCGACCATCTTGATCTTCCACGGCTCGGCCCACGAGCGGCGGCCAAACTGCTGGCCCATGGTCATCGGCGTCGGTTGCGTCATTGCAGTGTGCTCCTTTGCATCAAGTTCGTCAGACGATCAATTAGGTTGAAGAATCGTAACTATTCAGACGGGACAAGAATCGTTCAACCAATGGCACGCGGATGACGCGGCTCGGGCAGATAGCTGCGGATCAGATCAGCGAAAATCCGCCCGATCCGCGTTCTATTCTTACCCGGCTGAATAGTTACGAAGAATCAAGGTCTTGCGGTTGTCAGTTCAGAAGAAGAGCCGGCGGCAACATTGAACGTGATGCTTGTCATATCGCGTGCGCCAAGCATGTTTTTTGCAAACAAAATCTCAATGCCTAGCGGCACGCCGCTGGCATCGACGTCCACATAAATGTACTTGCTGGACTCCACTGTTTGCGCTACTTCACCATCACGAAGGCGAATATAAACCGCATCGGCTTCAGGATCGTAGTCGATCTGCATTCGTCATTCCCTTGTTTGTATAAACGGGGTTCGTATCACTGTAAACATCAGACATGTACCGTCAGCCCACTCTTCATAAACAACTCGAAGCTCGTCGTACCGAAGCCGCCGAACTGCAATTGTCTCGCCCATATCTCCATCGATCACATCATCTGGAGATTCAAGCGTGTCAAGCACGTCACGCTCGTTGATGCGCCGTTGAATCATGCGCTGATGGGCGTGACGCGTGAATCTCACTTGCATTGCTAACACCTGCCACGGATTGTATCACAGCCTTGAGATGTATTCGATGAACATATAAACGATTCCTGTCCCCTGGATTTGAACAGGGTTATCTTGGCAGCAATCAAGTTGCGCCTGTTTCAAACCGAGCCGGCGAGCGGCAGCGCGGTCGACGTCTTGATCTCCGAAAAGACCAGGCTGGTGTGGATGCGCGCCACGCCGGGAATGGGCGTCAGCTTGTGCATGACCACCTGCTCCAGCTCCTGCCGGTTGCGCACCGCCACCTTGAGCAGATAGTCGTACTCGCCGGTGACATGGTGGCACTCCAGCACCTCAGGGGTCTGCTGGATCGTTGTGCGAAAGTGCGCCACCTGGTCGGGCTGGTGCAGTTGCAGCGTGATCTGGATGAAGCAGAGCATGTCGAAGCCCAGCCGCTCGCGGTCGAGCAGCGCGACATAGCCGCGGATCAGCTCCTGTTCCTCCAATCGCCTGACGCGCGCATGGACGGCCGGCGGCGACAAGTTCAGCCGCCGCGCCAGTTCGGCGTTGGCGACGCGCGCATTAATTTGTAGCTCACTCAGGAGAAGACAATCGATTTTATCCAGATTCAGCATGGCTGCTCAATCGTAACACGATTAGCCATGAACGTCAACGGTTATTTGAAAGATAGCATTATTTACTGACGGTTATTCGTATTTTTTGATAATTTACCGTCGTTTTTTCATTTTGCAGAGGCGCAAGGGGGCAAGTGGTGAAACTTTGAAAGCCGGCAACAGCCAGGAGAGGCGGTGTGGGGATAAGCCTGCCGGTTCTGCGCGCGCTGATCGCGACGCCACCTGCCCGCCGGACTGGGCCGCCAGCGCACAGGCAGATGGCGCCGCGATCAGCGGCTACGGCGCAAGCACCGCCGGCAGATAGATCATCTGGTTAAGCACAACTGTATCGCTGTTTTCATCCGCGCCCAGGTCCGGCGCCGCGCCAGCAGGGCGTGACTCGTTGTCCAGATCGTGATCGACGCCTGCGGCCACACCCTGATCGATCGCGGCTGAGAGCGGGCCGATATGGTAGTTGCCTGCTGCCGGCGCGACAAAGGCCGGATCGCCGTTCACGTTGATTGCGCCAAGGCTGAAGCTGCCCAGGCCCTTGGTGTTGTCGCCGTTGGCCCACGCGCCACTGCCCCACAGCGTCGCCGCCATCTGCACCTGCGCACCGCTGGCGGCATAGATGCCCACGAGGTTGCTCGCAACGATGGTGTTAGTGAGATAAGCTGCGCCGCTGAGCAGGTAAAGACCCTGCCCGCCGCTGCCCCCATTGCGCGCAATCGTCGTGTGCAGCAGGTGCACGGCATCATTGGTGGTAAGGTAGATTCCGCTGCCACTGCCCGCTGCCACGTTGCCTGCCACGACCGTGTTGGTGAAGCGCACAGCACTCAACAACACCTGGACACCGCCAGCGCGCCCGTCGCTCTGGTTGTCGATCACCTGGTTACGGTCCAGCGCCGGCGCGCCAAAGATCATGTAGAGGCCGCCCGCGCTCTCGCTGGCGTGGTTGTTGCGCACTACATTTGCTTCCAGAACGGCATTGCTGGAGCTGAGATAGAGGCCGCCGCCCTTGCCAGCGCTGTTTGAGAAAACCTCGCAGGCGCGGATCACAGGGTTGCTCGCGTACACATAGACACCGCCGCCTTCGTCCGCCGCGCCGTTAATGATGCGCAGCCCTTCGACGGTGGGCGCCGCCGCGCCGCCGATGTAGAGGCCGCGGCCCATCTGCCCGGCATCGAGCACCGTGGGATGCGCAGCCAGATTCGGCGGTTCGGCAAAGGTGGCATCGTAGCCGCCGCGCAGTGTAACGGTTTTGGTCAGATAGACCACTTGGGTGACCGCGGCTGTCGCGTCAACACTGGCAGTTCCTACGCTCGCCCCTGCGCGCACGTGCATGTCACTGTAGACGCCGGCCGCCACCTTGACCACATCACCTTTTGCTGCCGCATCGATCGCCGTCTGGATCGAAGAAAAGGGGCAGCCACTTGGGCAGACACGCAGTTCGCTGGGTGCAACAGACGACACAACATCCTGTGCATAGAGACGCAGCGCGCCAAAAAAAGTAGCGCCCATAAAAAGTGGTAAAGTGAAAGCCAGGCCAATCCAAAGCACTGGCTTCCGGTGCGGAGTTTTCATCGTTACCCCCTTTTGGGAAAGTCCCAATCGCATCACTGCAAATCAAACTGGTGTGGGGAACAAGACCCTCGTCAGATGCGGCCCTCTGACGGATTTTATGACTGCGCTGATGGGGTGATGTAGGCCGTCTTCAGCATAGCACGTGAGGATTGTCGTGCTGTTGCAAGAGACGGTGAGGCCGTTGCGTTATGTATTGGAAAAGTTTGAACCGGAACGCAGCTTCAGCGAACAGGCGGTGTAACGTCACAACCCAAAAGGTCTGCCGGCTACCCTTCCTTCCGATACGGAACACCCAGTTTCGCCGGCACATTGAACGAGCGGCGGGCAACGGTCAGCATGATGGTCAGGATGTAGGGCAGGGCAATGAAGAGTTCATTCGGGAAGAGGCTCTCGCCGCTGGACTGCATGAAGATGGCGACCGCTTCGGCCAGACCAAAGATCAGCGTGCCGGCCAGCACACCGTACGGCTTCCAGTTGCCCAGGAAGCAGATCGCAAAGGCAATCCAGCCGCGCCCGCCGATGATGGTGATGGTGAACATCCCTAGATAGCCAATCGAGTAGAAGGCCCCGCCGACGCCACACATCACACCAGCAAAGAGAATCGTCAGGAAACGGAGCCGGTCCACCCGGATGCCTGCAACGTCGCCTGCTTCTGGGTTCTCCCCGATGGAGCGGATGGCGAGGCCGAGGGAAGTTTTGTAGAGCACGAAGCTCGCCAGCGGCGCCAGCACATAGAGCAGGTAGGTCAGGATATTCTGATCGAACAGGATCGGGCCGATGAGCGGAATGGTCGAGAGGAACGGAATGGCAATGGGCTGCAGCGGCTCCACCATCAACGGCGTCACCGGCACGCCGAAAATGACGCGCTGGAAAAAGGCGCAAAAACCGAGCGCGAACAGATTGATGGCGACCCCGGTGACAATCTGGTGCTGTTTCAGATAGACGCAGATCCACCCATAGAGCGCGGCCGTGACGACACCGGCGACCATGGCGGCGAAAAATCCAACCAACAGGTTGCCGCCACTTTGGTAGGCCGCTACAAAACCCGCCCACGCGCCGATCAGAAAAATGCCCTCAATCGCCGTGTTCATCACGCCACTGCGCTCGGCATA
>JACSRH010000434.1 GCA_014879855.1 Caldilineaceae bacterium
CGGCCTGGCCGCCATCCTCGACGAAGCGCAGCCGGGCGCGCGCATCCTGGCCGTGAGCTACGGCAGCGGCGCTGGCTCCGACGCCTTCGACCTGCGCGTGACGGAGCGCATCCTCGCCGTGCAGAAGGCCGCGCCCACCACCCGCGACTACATCCGCCGCCGCACACCCATCGACTACGCCCAGTATGTGCGCTTCCGCAGGAAATTGGCGGCGCATTGATAGCGGGACACGGAGAACATGCAGAGACTCTCTCTGTTCTCTCCATGTTCTCCGTGTCCCGCCGTTTATCCCACACAATTCCGTGTGGGATAAATGTGGGATAAATGTGGGATAGTGTGGGTTATGTGATTTTGAGGTAGGTCACCTCAAACGCCTTGCACGCACGATATTGCTGTAGGCGGTTGGTGAATGCAAAGGCATCGTTCATTTCATAGTGCTGGTAGATGTCCAGCCCACGGTCCAGCAGGATCTTCCAGCCGTGGTCGGTGACGATGTGGCGCGCGTGGATGGTGTTGGCGGTGTCGAAGTCCCAGGTCAATTGAATGCCGATGGCGGCTGCGGCAGTCTGCATCTGCTCCAGGTAGCCCCGCTGCTGGTCACCTTTGAATTCGTCTTCAATCGTCATCAGGTGAACAGCGATCTCCTCGTCCTCCGCCTTCTGGCGTGCCACCGTCTCGAGCAACTCCATGAAATTGCGCGCCTGGAAAAACAGCCGAATGTAGGGGTCGGTGACGACAATGCGCTGCGCATGGCGCAGGTAGGGGCCGAACAACTGGTCGTAGGTGACGCCGCGCTGGTGCTCTCGAAAAGTCAGATGTCCCTCTCGTGGTCCATCATCAACGGCAATTGGCGCCGGAGCCGCAATCGCCTGCAGTTCCGGCTGGTCAACCCCGGCGGCCATGTCTTCCGTGCTGCTGGCGGACCCGATGTAGTAGCGCGGATATAGCTCTTCTTCGAGCGTTCTGACGACGCGCCATTCGCCGCCACGGTCCTGATAGCCGAAATGAACCTCGGCGTAGGTTGGGTCGATGCGCATCAACTGGTCTTTGACGCGACGCCGGCCTTCCAGCGCGAACTTCAGCAACTCTTCGATTTCTCCCGCAGTGGCCTCCCGGTGCGGGTACAGGATCTTCATCAAACCGGCAAAGGTCTTCTGCACACCTGTGCGGTCACGGTCGGAAAGATCGCTGGAAAGCTCGAAATGGTCCCGGTAAAGGTGCGAGTAGTCCTGGTTGCGCAAGTTGCGCAGAATCTCCGCCAGGTAGTCCACGACAAAGCCGTAGCCGGTAGAGAACATCTCGCCACGAATGATATCCACCTCCCAGCCGGGGATGTAGAAATGCAGGCGATCCAGGAACGCAGAATCGTGATACTGCTCAGGCAGGTCGTCGAACAGGTCGGTGTGCCTGAGCATGTAGGGCAGCGTGTGCTGTGTGTTGCCGACAAAGGCCATGGACGCCTCGGCGCCCAACGTCTCGATGCCGCGCGAGAAGGACTTGTTCGCCATGTAGTTTTTGAGAATGTCGACCAACGCCTTGTCCGCCCGCTTCTTTTTACCGGCGAACTCGTCAAAGGCCACCACATCCCAGTAACCAACCAGGCCAATGCGGCCGTTCGCGTTGTTGACAAAGAGTTTGGCGACGCTCACCTCGCCCCCCGAGATCAAGATGCCATGCGGCGAGAATTCGGAGTAGATATGCGACTTGCCGGTGCCTTTCGGGCCAAGTTCGATCAGGTTGTAGTTGCGTTCGCAGTAGGGAATCAGCCGCACAAGCTGCATCAACTTGGCGCGCCGGCTGAAAAACTCCGGGTTGAAGCCAATGCTCTGCACCAGCAGATCGATCCATTCGTCGGTGGTAAAGGCGCGCCGCGCCGCCAGATACCCTTCGAAGTCGAAGCTGGAAAGCTGGATCGGCTTGACCGTGTCCAGAATCCAGGGGACAGCGTTGCGTTCCTCTGTATACTCATAGCTCACGTCGGCAATGCACCAGACGCCACCCACCAGCAGCTTGGGATGGCGCTTGATCGTGTCGGCATCCACCAGCACCTGTTTGATGCCCAGGTTGCTGAAGGTCGCCTCATAGGCATCGCGCTTCTCGTTGAGATCGACGCTCACCTTGTCGATCACCTTGTGGCGCCCACGTTCGCGGATGGTCGAACGCACCAGCCCCGCCTCGCTGCGATGGACGAAGTGCCGCGCCAGCACCTCGCGCACGGTCTCGATCCCCGACTGGATGCTTGCCTCGTCTGCCGTGGCGCAGTACTGGCCAAGCAGATACTCCAGCACGTAGGAGGGCACGATTGCATTGCCCTTGACCACCTTGACCAGGTCTTTGCGCACGACGAGGCCGGGGAAGTGATGGGTGATTTTTGTGTCGAGCGGGTTCATAGTTGTCACTAAAAATCGAAATCACTCGTAAATGACCGGCGCAGTGTGTAGCGGGCTGATTTGTATTCACGGTAGTGGGCTGTGTCCGGCACCTGCTCCTCCAATTTCAGCATCACATCCTGATTGTTGACGGCTTCCGCCGCCCTGGTCAACACAAACTGGACGCGCATTTCACGCTCGCGCGCATTCTCGCTGGCAAAATCGAACTGCAGCATGTGCTGATCGGAAATCAATTCGCCCGCCTCGGTGTAGATGCCCGCGCGCAGCCGGCGCATCTGCTGCTTCTCGGTGACCGGCTCGGTCTGGTAGAAGGCTACGCTGACTTGGCCCGTGCTAATCACCGACGACGCCCCGCGCAGGATGTCGACGCCGACGAAGCCCAGGTCGCTCTGCCGCTTCTTGTTGATCGACACGACCGGCGTGACGACCTCCTGCAGCGCCGCACCCCCATGCACATAGCGGCTGCCGGCGCCTCTGACGCGCAGCCGGTTGATCGACTTGGGCAACAACAACTCCGTGTCGCCGGCCAGCCCCACATCCACCGCACGAAAGTGCTTGAAACTGCTGGTCGGGTCCAGCCCCGTGCCCAACACGAAGCGGCGGTTGCGATAGGTGATGTTGGCGCCGGTGGCGTCCTGGCTGGCGAAGTCGCTTTCGTCGAGCGTGCGGTGCTGAAAGAGGAACCCGTGATCCGCGGTCACGATCATGTTGTTGGCATTGGCGTTCGCCAGTTTCTTGATGAGGCGCACCAACTCTTCCAGTGCATCCGCGGCGGCTTCGCACACCCGCTCCTCGGTGTCGCGGCTGTCGCCCACGGCGTCGATGCGGTTGTGATAGACGTAGATCACGTCGAAGTCGCGCATCAGGGCGCGGCTGTCGTCGCGGCCCAGTTTCAGCAGATCATCGGCCCGGAGCGCCGTCCCTTTGCCCGCCAACGCCTGGTGCAGGATCGCCCGCCGGTTTTCCGTGCCCTGGGTGCTGGCCCCATCTGCCAGCACGCTGCCGTCGGCCTGGAGCGCCAGCGCAGTGTGCGGCAGCAGCGCAGCCATCCCCAGTTGCGTGTAGGACGGCAATGCCGCCAGCACCGGTGCGATGGCGGCGTCGTAACGATCTTCCTGGCGGATCAGGTGCAGCAGTTCTTCACCGATCTCATAGCGCATGGCGTCGGAGATGACGACGACGACCTTGTTGCCTTTGCGCACAAACGGGCGCACGAAGTCGGCGTAGAAGCTGGTCTGTGCTTTGATCGGCGGCGCTTCCCAGCGGCTGGCCGCATCCACCGCCTCCTGCCAGCGGTCGTTGAGCGGCAGCAGGAAACTGTTGACGTAGATGTTTTCCACCTGCTCGTTGAGCGCGGCCAGCAGCGTGCTCTGCCCCGACGCGCGCATGTGGTAGATAAACTGGCGGTAGACCTGGTCGATGCGGTGCCAGCCTTCAGCATACTGGCGCACACCATCCGCCAGCGACCGCACGGCCAGGCGGACCTTGCTCACCTGCTCGATGAGCTGCGCGGCCAGTTCGATGGCTGCGTAGGGGTGTTCGTAGTGGGCAAACCAGTGACTCTGGCGGCGCTGACGGACGATCTGGGCGCAGTCGCCGGCCGGGAGGGTGCGGCCTGCCACTGCATGCGCCAGGTCGCTGAGCAGCTTGCGGTCGATCATCTCGAACAAGTCCATGCCGGCCACGGCGCGCAGGTCGCGGCGCTGCAAGTCCTGTTCGACGCCGAGGATGCCAGCGCACTCTGCGGACAGCGCCTCAAACGCCGCATGATGGCGCATGCTGTCCTTCCAGCGCTTGAGAAAGAAGAGGGCATCGGTGTTGAGCGCCGCAGCCTCGCCCAGCCCCAGCGCGTAGCCGGCCTTGAAGAGGCTGAGGGCAAAGTCGCGCACGCCCGGCGCCGGCGAAGCGTAGCCGTAGCTGCGTTCTGCCTGTTCCCACAGCAGCGCATCCAGCCCGCAGCGGTTGACGAGCTTGATCTTCTCGTCCTTGCCGGCGGCCAGCTCGTCGAGCAGGGTCTCCAGGATGTCGTCGAGCCGCGGTTCGGCGGCCACCGTCACCGCCAGCAGCTTCATGCGCACCTGACGCGGGGTGTCGTCGGGTTTCAGCAGCGCCTTGAGTTCGGCGCGGCGCCGGGCCGACCGGAAGAACTCGGCGTGGGGCGCGACCACGGGCGTGAATTCCTGGCCCAGCCCCAACTCGCTCAGCCAGAGCGCGGTCTGGTCGGCCCGGAAGACGGCGTGGGCAAGTTGCACGTCGAGCAGCCAGTTGTC
>JACSRH010000098.1 GCA_014879855.1 Caldilineaceae bacterium
CAGCCAGATGCTGCCGGCGTTGGGCGTCTCCAGCCCGGCGATCAGACGCAGCGTGGTCGTCTTGCCGCAGCCGCTCGGCCCCAGCAGCGCCACCAGCGCGCCACGCGGCGCGTCAAACGAGACGCCAGCAACCGCCGCGCCGATCTCGCCATAGCGCTTGACCACATCCTGCACCGAAATCAACGCATTATTCGTAGCCATTGGTGGGCGTCCAGCCAGATTTGAAAAGATAGAACGCGGATGACGCGGATTTTGCGGATAAGCGCGGATAAAGATCATCCGCGTCTATCTGCTCGATCCGCGTGATCCGCGTTCTATTCCCCCTTCTCATTTAAAGATTGTCCTGCATGGCGCGGTCGATCCCCAGCCGGCTGTGCATGATCGGCAGCAGCATCAGCGTCGTCAGTACGATGAGCAGGAACGCGGGCGGTGCGGCCTGCGTGTGCACGCTCTCGCTGGCCGCGGCCCAGATGCGCACGGGCAGCGTGTCGAAGCCGGGCGGCCGCAGCAGGATGGCAGTCGGCAGCTCCTTCATGGCGGTGATAAAGACCAGGGCCCAGCTTGCTGCGATCCCCGGCGCGGCCACCGGCAGCGTCACCCGCCAGAAGACGCGGCCCGGCGAGACGCCCATCGTGCGCGCGGCCTCCTCCAGCGACGGCGCCACCGAGCGCAGCGCCGACTCTCCGGTGGAGAGCGACTGCGGCAGCAGCCGGAAGATAAAGGCAAAGACCAGCGCAAAGATCGTGCCATAGATCAGCGGCAGCCAGCGGTTGATCAGCAGCACAAAGGCCAGCCCGATAATGATCCCTGGCAGCGCAAAGGGGCTGCGGCTCAGCGTCAGCAGCAGCCGCGACCCGCGGCTGGGAAAACGCACCGCCAGATAGAGCGGCCCCATCGCCAGGATGGTGGCAAAGGTCGCCGCGCTGGTGGCGACCAGTAGGCTGTTGAACCCAAAGGTCAGAATGCCTTCGTTGTTGATGCCCCAGATGCGGTCCGCCTCGGTCGGGAAGAGCCAGCCCTGCACGCTCAGCCCGCCCAGCACCAGCAGCGGCAGTCCCAGCGCCAGCAACGCGACGGTCGCCACAAAGAGCAGCGCCGGCCACCGCCATCGCCCCAACCGCGCCAGTTGGCGCGGCCGCCACGCGGTGTCGGAGGTCAGGCGGCGCTGGCGGCGGCTGAACCAGTTTTCGCCGAAGAGCAGCGGCAGCGCCAGCAGGATCAGCACCATGCTGAGGATGGCGGCGCCGGAGCGGTCGATCTGGCCGGTGAACTGGTTGTAGATCGCGGTGGTGAAGGTGCGGTAGCGCAGCATCGCCACCGTGCCAAAATCCGACAGCACGTAGAGGCCGACGAGCAGCGCGCCGCCCGCCACCGCCGGCAGCACCAGCGGCAGCGCGATCCGGCGAAAGGTCTGCCAGCCGCTGCGCCCGGACATCCGCGCGGCTTCTTCGAGCGAACGGTCGACGGAACGCAGCGCGGCTGCCGTGGGCAAATAAATGTAAGGATAGGTGACCAGCCCGATGATCAGGATGGCGCCGCCCAGGTTGTAGAGCGGCGGCAGCGGGACTTCGCCGCGCGCCATCCCGGCGTAGTCGATCAGCAGCCGGTCGAGCACGCCGCCGCGGCGCAGCAGGATGATGTAGCAGATCGCGGCCACATAGCCGGGGATGGCGAGCGGCAGCGCCAGCAGCACGC
This sequence comes from Caldilineaceae bacterium, assembly GCA_014879855.1. Taxonomy (GTDB): domain Bacteria; phylum Chloroflexota; class Anaerolineae; order Caldilineales; family Caldilineaceae; genus Caldilinea. Next base: position 1,696 of record JACSRH010000098.1, read on the forward strand.
GCCAGATACGGCGCCCCGGCAGGTCGCTGCGTTCGACCAACCACGCCGCGGCGATGCCCAGGATCAGCGTGAAAGCAATCACACCGGTCAGCAGCGCGGCGCTTTGCAGCAGCAGGTCGGGCATCTGCCCCACCCACAGCCGCTGCCACGTCCCCGGGTCTGCGCTGAGGCCGCGGAACAAAATATAGAGCAGCGGCGCCACCGCCAGCAGGCTGACCGCCAGCGCAAAAAGCGCCAGGGGCCAGGGAGATTTGCCTTTCATGTCGTCCGTTTCGTCATTGCGCCACACCTACAGTGGGAGAAACTGTACGCGGCTGGCGATATCATCCGCTTCGCCTGCGCGTGCAATTAATTCCAGGTCCGTGATGCAGGCGCCGATGGAAGTGCGAAGCTGATGCGCATAGATAATTGCAGCGAAAAAGAGACCTTGTTGCTGCCACTGGCGCGCCAGCACGAGCAGATCGTCATCAGGTGTAAAAAGAACCCGGTTAAATTCCGTCGCACGGGCAAGCAGCGCGGCATCGTCCAGTTCCTGGGCGTTGTCTTCATAGGCCGTCACAACTAGGTGCTAATTGTAACACACCTGCGGCGGCAAGTGCCGCCGCAGGTGTGTTAGCACCGGGTGCTTGCTGTTACGGCAGACCCGCCGTCTGCGCGGCCTGCTGCGCCGGTTCCAGCTCGTCCCACATGGTCTTGAGCGTCACGTCGGCCAGCTTGAAATCGCTGAGCGGCGGCACACCTTCGGCCGTTGCGACGCCGGGCGTGACCGGGTACTCAAAGTTCTGTTCGGCGTAGACCCGCTGGCCTTCAGGCGAGAGCATGAAATCGACGAAGAGCCGCGCCAGCTCCGGGTGACGCGCGCCGTCGATGATGCCGGCGTTGGTCGAGTTGACGATCAGCCCCATCTCACCCTCGCCCTGATCCGGGTAGATGATGCCGACCGGCGCGCCTTCAGCGTTGGAGAGGTGATAGTAGTAGTGATTGACCAGCCCCAGTTTCAGTTCGCCCGCGCCGACGGCCTTGCGCACATCGGTGTGGCCGCCAAACCACTGCGTGTCGTTTGCCACCAGCCCCTGCACAAAGGCGGTCATCGCCTCCTCGCCCAGCAGGTGGCGCATCGCCACGAGCTGCGCCACCATCGCGCCGTTGCGGCTGTCGGCCGCGCCGATCTGTCCCTGCCACTTCGGATCGGTCAGCTCCATCATCGTCTGGGGCGCTTCTTCCCGCGACACCAAATCGGTGTTGTACATAATGACGCGCGGGCGCAGCGTCAGCGCCACCCAGCTTCCGTCCTCGGCGCGGTAAGCGTCGGGCACGGCTGCAACTTCCGGCGAGTCGTTCGGCGCAAAAAGCCCCTGCTCACCCAGGCTCTCCATCGTCAGCGTGTCGCTGTTGACAAGCAGGTCGGCCTGGGGATTGGCGCGCTCCTCCAGCAACTTGGCCGCCAGTTCGCCGTTGCTGCCGGTCAGCATCGTCACCTGCACATCCGGGTAAACGGCGTTGAAGGCTTCGATCACCGGCTTGAAGAGCGACTCCGCGCGCGAGGTGTAGACGATCAACTCGCCGGCCGCGGCAGACGCTTCGGCGGCCGGCGCCGCAGGCGCGTTCGCTGGCGTCGCCGGCAACGTACAGCCGGCCATCACCGCAGCGACCAGCGCTAGAAGGGTGATAATACGGATAAGCACCTTGGTTTCCATCAAGACTCCTTTGCCATCAGTGTATTTGTGATAGTGAGTTGTTGTTCCGCGCGATTCGCACGGTTGGCCCGCCACTGCTGCGCCGACCAGCAGTGTAAGCCTAGGGGGTGAGCGGGGCGCGTGATGAAGGGAATCTTACAATTCAACATGCGGCAGAGATTGCCGCGACAATTTAGCGCGATTAACAAAATCGGTAAGCGATCGCAACTCTGCAAACAGGCGTGCGCTGTGGCTCAGAAACTGCTTGAAAAGGCGTCCCTTTGACGCGGACGCGCAAAGACGCAGAGGAGCGCAGAGAGAAATGCAAAAAAGCCGAATGAGACTGCTGTCTCTTCTCTGCGAACCTTTGCGCGTCCGCGCCTCTGCGTCGAGATTGTTCCTCTTCAAGTCAGTGTCCATGCCCCTGCAGGGCACAATCGAACATGAACTGCCTTTGCGCCTCTGTTTCTCTGCGCCTTTGCGTTAAGAAGCTATTTTCAAGTCAGCCTCTCACCCCAACGACTCGCTGCACACCACCTGCGGCGTTGGCGGGCGCTCGTCAAACTGCACCCCCGCCACCTGCGCGCCGAGGTTGTGGCGCACGTAGATGTTCTCCAGCACGGCCAGCAACTCCTTGCCGGTCAACGCACGCTGCTTGACCAGGTTCAGCTCCTTCTTGACCGCCTGGGTCAGCGGTTGAGTGAAGGCGCGCTCCACCAGCGTGACCTGGCGCTGGATGTCCGTGCTGGCCGATTGCGCATAGAGAAGGCGCAACTGCTCGACCACGTAGCGCTGGGTGACGGTGAGCCGGACCGTGTGCTTCTGCTCGGACCAGCGCGCAGCAACTTCTTGCGCAAAGCGGTCGAACGCGCCAGAGACCAGACGATTGTGCGCGCCGGCCACGGGCATGGCGGGCGTGTCTGGCTCGCATTGCAGCAGCTTGAGGATGCGGCCGATGTCGCGCGTCACCACCACACCCGCGGCATCGACCTGGTAGAGCTGGCGGAAGTTCTCGGCGCGGCAGAGCACGATGGCGCCCGCCTGCTCGGGCAATTGCCGGCCGCAGCGAATGCCGTCGCGCAGCGCGGCGATGCGCTGGAAGGTGGCAGGATCATCCTCCTGAAGCTGGCGCAGCATCTCCTCGGCCTCGGTCAGGTCCACAAAGTCGCCCTCACCCGCTTCCTCCAGCTCGCCCGCCTGCCCCTGGTAGATGGCATAAAAAGCATCGTCATTGATCCGCTCGCTCTGGTCGAGAATC
>JACSRH010000104.1 GCA_014879855.1 Caldilineaceae bacterium
CACGGGCGCTTGGCGCCGGCCGCCGGGCTGGTAGCCCGCCCTACGGATGATTTGTGTACGGATGGTTGCAATGATGCTCTGGCTGGTGCGATGTGGGGTCAGACGTCGTTTTTGTTTTTAGGGCGAAGGGGATGCGCGACGGTGGAACGCGAGAGCGCGACGGCTGGCGCTCTCGACGCGACGGTCAGCAGCGAGAGCACGAAGGCTGGTCATCTTGACGCGACGGTCAGATGCGAGGCTGCGATGGCGGGCGATCTCGATGCGACGACCAGCAGCGAGACCGCGAAGGCTGGCCATCTTGACGCAACGGTCAGCAGCGAGGACGCGATGGCGGGCGATCTTGACGCGGCGGTCAGCAGCGAGAGCACGAAGGCCGGCCATCGCGACGCGAAAGTCAGATGCGAGGCTGCGAAGGCGGGCGATCTCGACGCGACGGTCAGCAGCGAGGCCGCGAAGGCCAGCAATTTTGACGCGAAGACGGGGCGCAAGGCTGAGAAAGTCAAGCGAGAGACCGTGGAGGTCGAGCGCCAGGCTGCGAACGGCAGCGCAAGCGCCATCAGAGTCTGGGCGAGGCCAAGCGCACGCGGAGGCTGGCTGAGATGGGCGCGCGCCGCGGCAAGGCAGATGGCTGCGCCTTCAGTCCGGTCAAGGCGCGCCCGCTCGCTTGCCGGCGGTGGGGTGGACGCATGCTGGCGGCAACCATACACCCTCCGAGGAGCCGCAACGCCCGTCTGGATGCATAAATCTTACTTTTGTCGTTATGTGTGCTGGTAAGTCAGGACAATCGAGTGAAGCGCTTTGGATAGAATTCGTTCATGCTACTGCTTACCATAGTGTGTTGGCGTTGAAGGGTCTGTTGACGCTCTGTGCGGAGATGGGACGGCCCCCCACCCCCCAGCGATTGACGACCTTCCATCCCGGAGCACTGTGACCTTCTTTCCCTTGATGTCTCTGCTGATGTAAAGGAGGTTACTTTTATGCACACAGACATCCTTCCCCCTGTACAGTCGTCGATCAATGGCATGGCGCCGGTTGTCCCGGCCGCCGATAGTTCAGCCGCGGCTGGCGAGGAGAGCAAGACGCCTGCTTCGCCTCCGCTTCAGCAACGGGCGGATCACTACCGGCAGATCACGCTGGTGCGCCGGCAATTGAGCAGCCTGCGGACAGCGAACGAGGCGATGGCGGCGTTGTTGGCCGCGCAGGGGGTGAGCGCGGAGCATCTTGCCAATCTTCAAGCACAGCTTGAGGAGGCCGAACAGTCGATCGATGTGCGGCAGGAGGCGATTGCCGCAGAGCAGGCCGCTATCGCCCATGTGCAACGCCTCTTTGCTGACGCGACGGAGAGCCTGAGCGTGCTGCGCCAGGTAGGGCGGGCGGTGGCGTTGAGCGAGGCGGCGCACACGGATCTGCACCTGGACGAGCCGTTGCCGCACAGCATCGATCTCTTCCTGCCGCTGGCGCGGCGTTCGCTGAGCAGGGCGCAGCAGGAGCCATACGCCACCCTGCTGGCGGACGCCACCTACACGCCGGCGCGCGTGGCCACGGCGCTGGCGCAGGTGGATGCGTTGGAAGCGGCGATAGCGGCGCGCCAGCAAGCGCATGAGGTTGCCCTCAAGGCGCGCCAGGCGCGCGACCGCACCATGACGGTGCTGCGCCGGGCCATGCGCCCGCTGCGCGTGCAGATGAAGAAAATCCTGCGCAGCCACCCGGAGATGATCCGGCCGGCCGGCTTCTAGCGCAGGGTGCGCGGCGCCGGGTGGGGGCCACTGTCCGGCCGGCGCCGCATCGACAACTGAATCGGGTTGAATCAGGAGGGCCAGCGCCGCGGCGGTGGCCCTCCTGATTGGGGGGCAAGCGCAGCAGCATGGCTGAAGAGCGTTGATGTAGGAACTGCTTTGACGCGGAGGCGCAGAGTGGCAGAGGGTCGCAGAGAAAAGCGATCTTCATGGGGGGTGGCGCCGGTAAGGCATAGCGCTTGATGGCCGATCCTCGATGATACCTGTATAACCGGTTGCTGACGAGAGAACTGGCGAAGGAGGATGGCATGACAGTTCTGGAAGCGCTTCAACAGCAGGTGAAACAGTTGTCACCCGCCCAGCAACGCGAGGTGCTGGATTTCGCCGAGTTGCTGGTGCAGCGGGTCCACCAGACGGAGCCAGAGCCGATACAACTGAATTGGCCAAAGGACAGGGGCCATGACAGGGGTGATGGCCCCTGTCCTTTGGGGCGGCAGGGTCGCTGGCGCGGCGCGTTTGTGGGGCTTACGCTGGCGTATGGTAGACTATGTTTGTCGGTTATACTCAGGCCAAGACCCGATGCCCATGCTTTTGCAGTGTGACGATAGATGGAATTGTGCACGCAGCGCGGGATTCTGACCCATACCAACGATTAATCCATTGCAGATCGATGGTGGAATGGTATTGCCGGCCCTGTCAAATCCAAAGCACCGAATCCAAAGCACAACCCGAACAGTCTGTCTCGGCTTTGGCTTTCTTGTGGATAACTTCAGCAAAATGGAAAGGCGTTGATGAATGGCTTCGAAGTCTGAGTGGACAGAGGAGGAAAGCCTCGACGCAGTGACCAATCTGACCGACGACACGGTTGAAACCGAATCTGAGGTCTCACAGACAGCTCTCGCTGAAAACCAGCTATACGATTTCGTAACAAATGCCCCAGTCAAAGACACGCCAACCGAGAAATTGTTTCAGGCGGTGGCGCGGGCATTGGTGGATGAATATGGCTTTGATCATACGCAACTGGTGCGCGACCAGCCGTTAGTCTACGAGACCTACGACGCAGACGGCAAGCTGCGCAAGCAGCGCTCACGCATCTCCATCGCAATCTTTCGAGAGAATGTACTGAAAGACGATCTGGCGCAGATTATCCGGGTATGTATCGTGCAGGATGCCAAGGTCAAGGCCAGCGATCCCAAACGCGGCGTGATGCAGCTCGAAGAAACTCTCGGCGCTCTCCCCAACTGCCACTACGGCATGTGGACCAATGGCTCTGAACAGGTCTACAAACAGAAGCTGACCGGCAGCGGACGAATCCAGCCGGAATATGTCGATCTCTACGATCTTCCAGGCTATGGCGAAGAAGCAAAGGATTTGGATGATCCGGAGCGCGCCGCCGTGCGCATCGCCACCGGCGACAATCTCCAGCGCACCTTCGCCCGCATCCATGACTATATCTACGGCAACCAGGGGTTGAAGAAGGACGCCGCCTTCTGGCAGGTGCTCAATCTCATCTTCTGCAAGATTCACGACGAACGCAGCAAGGGCAAGCGGCGCTTCTGGGTGCGCGGCGCCGAACGCAACACGCCGGAGGGCCAGGCGGCCATTGCGCAGCGCATCCGTGATCTCTTTGCCGAAGTGAAGCAGGCGCTGGAGTACGCCAGCATCTTCAGCGAGCGCGACACTATTGACCTCAACGACCGCGTGCTGGCCTATGTGGTGGGCGAGCTGAGCCGCTACAACTTGCTGGAAACCGACGTCGATGTGAAGGGCGCGGCCTACGAAGAGATCACCTCCAGCATGCTCAAGCAGCAGCGCGGCCAGTTTTTCACGCCCTCCAACGTGATCCGGCTGATGGTGCGCATGATGGATCCTGGTGGCAACGCTGATTTGACCGACCCGGCCAACTGGCCGCGCATGCTTGACCCTGCTGGTGGCAGCGGACGCTTTGCCACCTACGTGCTCGACCATATTCGCACCAAGCTGGCGGACCAGCTCTTCCCGGAAGTGCATCCCCTGTTGCGCAAAGAGCGGCTGGAGCGCAACGAACGGGGCATGGACATCCTGCGCGCCTACGCCGCCGCCTGTCTGTATGTGATCGATTTCGACCCCGACCTCAAGCGCGCGGCGCGCATGAACATGATCCTCAACGACGACGGCCACGGCAATATCATGTCGTTCAACTCGTTGGAGTTTCCGCTGATGGTGCGCAAGAGCGCCGCCGAACTCAAGGCGCAATACGGCGATGTCCCCGGCATCGGGGTCAACGACGCCGAGCGCGCCCGGTTGATTGCACCGCTGGGCAGCATGGATTACATCTTTACCAACCCGCCCTTCGGCGCCAAGATTCCTATCGACGACCCGCCGATCCTGGAGCAGTTCGACCTGGGCCATCGCTGGACACTGGAGGCCAACGGGCGCTGGGCGCGGCAGTACGCACTGCAGAGCAAGGTGGCGCCGGAGGTGCTCTTTGTGGAGCGGTGCGTGCAATGGGCGAAGCCAGGCGTCGGCAGGATCGCCATCGTGCTGCCCGACGGCATCCTGAGCAACCCCGACGCCGCCTACATCCGGCAGTGGATTCTGGACAACTGCCAGGTGCTGGCCAGCGTGGATCTGCCGGTGGAGGCGTTTCTGCCCCAGGTGGGGGTGCAGGCGAGCCTGCTCTTTCTGCGGCGCAAATCACAGCAGGAGATGGACGCGGCCGCGCTGCGCGGCGCGCCTGATTATCCGGTCTTTATGGCGATTGCCGAAACGGTGGGGCATGACCGCCGCGGCAACACCCTCTACCTGCGCGATGCCGACGGCGCGGAGCAGATTTTTATGGAGACGCGCGAAGTGCTGCGCCAGCGCGGGCGGCGCCGCGTGCCGGTGTCGTTCACGACGCAGGAGAA
>JACSRH010000155.1 GCA_014879855.1 Caldilineaceae bacterium
TAATCTTCCCGGAAGCTTTGGAGCTTCCGGGAAGATGTTCCGCAAAAATACTTAACCTAGCGGTCAGTAAAATATAGCAACTGGCGCGATTTATGCAGATTTCGCCCAAACCGCCTATACTGGAGGTTCATGTCTGTTTTCAACCATCACTTCATGTTGGGACCCCGGGCGCTTCGTGGTCTGGCGCCAGAAGCGCATTGCTGGCCATGCTAGTGATCATGAAGATGCTGACTGCGACTCTGCCGGCAGCGCTGTCAGTGCCAGGCGCTGTCATACACATGTGATGGTTGAGACGTTGGGCAAATGATAGCGCTCATTTGCCGGCAGGCGGCCAGCGCAGCTGCCCTGTTGGACGGACACACGGAAAGCGTAATGTCTCATGCTGCATAATTCGTTGTTTTCAATGATGATCGCTGTCGCACTGCTCTTAGCCGGTTGCCAGGTTGTGCCAGCGCCCCCATCGCCGACCTCACCGGCGCTGGCGACGGTGAGGTCGGCAACAACGCCGATGCCAACGCCATCGTCTCCGGTTTCTACACCTGCAATCGTAAATCCGGCCACGGCGATCGTGGCGCGTTATGCGCTGCCGCCCACCCCGCTGCGCAGCATCGAGCCGGCAATCGCCAACGACCGCGGCATTTTGCTGGGCGGCATTGGCAGCGATCTGTGGCGCGGCCCCGGCGATGCGCCCACCCAATTCTGGATGATCACCGACCGTGGGCCTAACGGTCGGGCAAAGGTGAAGGACAAGGATCGGCGCACTTTCCCTGTGCCAGATTTTGCGCCGGCGATCCTGCGCGTGGAAACCGCAGGCAATGCCATTACGCTGCTGGAAGTGATTCCACTGTCCGGCAGCGATGGCGCGCCCATCAGCGGCCTGCCCAACCTGCCGAAGCACGACGACAAGGGCTACACCTTTGACGGCGAGGCGAAGCTGCCCTACGATCCAAGCGGGCTGGACACCGAAGGACTGGTGCGCACGCAACAGGGAGACTTCTGGGTCGCGGACGAATACGCGCCGTCGCTGGTGCATATCGCGGCTGACGGCCGCGTGCTCACCCGTTATGTGCCGCAAGGGCTGGACTATACTGGCGCAAATTATCCGGTGGCCGCAACGCTGCCGGCCTTGTACGCCCGCCGCAACAGCAACCGCGGCTTCGAGGGGCTGGCGCTTAGCCCGGACGAGCAGACGCTCTACGCGGTGTTGCAGAGCCCCCTGGACAACCCCGACAAAAGCGTCCGGGCCGCGGCGCGGCTGACGCGCATCCTGGCGCTTGACCCCGCGACCGGGCAGTTGCAGGGCGAATACGCCTATCAGCTTGAACCGTTCGCTGCCTTTGACCCGCGCGCCAACGAGCAGCCGGACATGAAGATTTCCGGGCTTGTTGCGGTCACGCCAACCAGACTGCTGGTTCTGGAGCGCACGGACGATGTGGCCAGCGTCTATGCCGTCGACCTCAGCCAGGCGACCAATTTGTTGGGGAGCGCCTGGGACGACCCGGCCACCATGCCAAGTTTGGAAGCGCTGTTGGACCCTGTCAGCGCTGGCGTGGTCCCGTTGCCCAAAACGCTGGTGGTGAATCTCGCCAGCTTGCCCGGCATCCCCGCCAAAATTGAAGGACTGGCGCTGGTCGATGCCCACACCCTGGCCTTTGCCAACGACAATGACTTTGCTCTGGGCGGGTTCGACAGCCAGGGCATCCACCAGCCCGACGGCGTGGTCAACGAGATTGTCCTGGTCTCGCTGGCCGCTGCTTTGCAATAAATAGATGTGCGGGCAAGGGGTAGGCTAGAACGCGCATTGGGTGGAGATCTGCGGCTTTTATGCCAAACGCCGGCGGGCAATATGCCTGCATGTGCGCGCGTCCGCTATGCATGACTTATTTGCTGCGACGATTGCAACCTTGACGCGCGTCCTTTCCCCGCTCTGTTCAGCCTGAGTTGTCCCAAGCCCCTACGAACTCAGCGTCGCGCGCATGTCCAGATATTCTTCTTTCGAGATTTCGCCGCGTGCGTAGCGCGCCTGCAGCAGATCGAGCGCCGGCTGCGAAGAAACCGGCTGGGGCGGGCTGTTGCCCTGGGCGCGGGCGCCTGTGGTGGAAAGCTTGACCAGCCACACGATCAGCACCACGACCGCTATGATGAAGCCGAGCATCATCAGCCAGCCAAACCACATCCCACCCCAGCCAAAGCCCCAGTCGTATCCCATCATGGTCTTACCCCCTTGGTTCACCTTTCCATCAGGCGGAGATAGCCTGATTGTAACAAGCTCTTGTGAAGCAAATATGAAGCAGTCCGGCCAGCCGGCGCGCCTTGCACGTTGACGGCTTTGCGGCTAGATTGGGTTGCATGGCTGCATTGACTGTCACGATTCTGGTGATTGAAGATGACCGCTCGATCCGGCGCGTGGTGCAGGGCTATCTCGAACAGGCCGGCTACAGAGTTCTGACGGCGCTGGAGGGGGAGAGCGGGCTGGCCCTGGCCCAGCACGAGAAGCCCGCGCTGATCGTGCTCGACCTGATGCTGCCGGGGCTGGACGGCTGGGAGATCACGCGGCGGCTGCGCCAGAGCAATGACCCGGCGGTCGCCAATGTCCACATCCTGATGCTGACCGCACGCGTGGAAGAGGCCGACCGCGTGCGCGGGCTGACCTTGGGCGCCGACGACTATATGCTCAAGCCCTTCAGTCCGCGCGAACTGGTGGCGCGTGTGCAGGCTGCGCTGCGCCGGCTCCAGCGGCTGCCGGCCAGCGTCGCAGCACAGGTGCTGGCGCACCGCGGCCTGCGTCTCGACCCCACCTACCGCACCGCCACGCTGGACGGCGCCGAAATAACGCTGACCGCGGTTGAGTTTGACCTCCTCTACACGCTGATGCGTCACCCCGGCCGCGCCTTTACGCGCGATGATCTGCTTGGCGTGGTGCAGAACAGCGCCAGCAGCGCCGAGGCGGCTTACGAACGCACCATCGACGTCCATATCAAGAATCTGCGCCACAAGCTGGGCGGGGCCGGCCGCCACAGCCGCTTTATCGAAACCGTCCACGGCGTTGGCTATCGGTTCAGCCCGGCGAGCTCCTGATGCGCAACCAACTGTGGTTCAAGCTGACCGGCGCCTTTGCCCTGATCATCTTTATCGGCGTCATCGTCACCGTCTGGCTGACCAGCCAGGGCGCGTCCACGCAGTTCGAACACTTCATGGTCGCCAATCAGATGGTGCGCCCGACGACCATGCAGGCCGCCCTGGCAGCCTGGTACACGCGCAACAACGGCTGGGAGAACATCGATGCGGCGCTGGACGACCTGGTGTTGCGCTCCTCTGACGGGGTCATGACCGGCATGTTTGGCAGCGTGATGGGCATGGCGGCCAACCGCATCCAGGTATTGGACGCCACCGGGCGGGTGGTGGCTGATTCCGCTGGCGCGGCCGGTGGCGCGCCCTTGACCACTGTGCCGCTGGAACATTGGCCGGTGGTGGTCGATGGCGCGCTGGCCGGCGAGCTGGTGGTGGAAGGTTCGCTGATGGGGGCAGCCGCGTCAGACCCGGCCTCGCTCGTGGGCAGCATTACGCGCACGGTCTTTGTGGCCGCCGCGCTGGCCGCGCTGGCCGGCCTGCTGCTGGCCGCCGCGCTCGTTCGCCAGATCACGCGGCCGCTGGTCGAGCTGACGCACGCCTCGCGACGCATTGCCCAGGGTGACTTGCAGGTTCACGTGCCGGTCAAAAGCACTGACGAAGTGGGCGAACTGACAGTTACCTTCAACCAGATGGCGGCCACGCTGGAGGAGCAGGAGCGGCTGCGCCGTACGTTGATGGCTGACGTGGCCCACGAACTGCGCACGCCGCTGACCGGCATTCAGGGCGCGGTCGAAGCGATGCAGGATGGCGTCTTTCCCGCCGACGTCGAAAATCTGGCGGCGCTGCACAACGAGGTGCTGCTGCTCAACCGCCTCGTCGACGACCTGCGCACGCTGGCCAACGCCGAAGCGGGGCAGCTTGCGCTGGCGCAGGAAGCGGTCGATCTGGCCGAGTTGTGCCGCGGCCAGGTCAGCGCCCTGCACTTCAAGGCGGCCGAACGTTCGATCACGCTGACCACGCACTGCCCGGCGCAGACGCCGCGCGTGTACGGCGACGCGCAACGCCTGAACCAGGTGCTGGGCAACCTGCTCGACAATGCGCTGCGCCACACACCAGCGGGCGGCGCCGTGACGGTCACCCTGCACGTCAGCGCCGGGGAACTGTTCGTCACAGTCACCGACAACGGCCCCGGAATTACCACCGCCGACTTGCCGCACGTCTTTGATCGTTTTTACCGAGGCGACCGCTCGCGCGCACGCGCCACCGGCGGCTCTGGCCTGGGGCTGGCGATTGCGCGCCAGATTGTCGAAGCGCACGGCGGCCGCATCTGGGTCGATAGTCCGCCGCTGGGCGCCGAGCGCGGGACCGAATTTGGCTTTATGCTCCCGCGCCTGCACGAATAACAGGGAACCTGCTGCGATGCAAACCCAAAGTCACTTTCTCATGACAGCGGCAGCGTTGACACCGCTGCGCCGGCGCGACTGGCTGGACGCGACCGTCATAGCGGCGCTGCTGGTGGGTGCGGTGCTGCCC
>JACSRH010000250.1 GCA_014879855.1 Caldilineaceae bacterium
CTACTTCCTCACGTTCGGCATGAAAATCTCTTTGTCGCACAACACATTGGCGGCGCTCATCTGTAGCACGCACACGTAGGCGGATTTCTCGTTCCAGGCGGCGCCGGTCGGCACGCGGCCAAACGCGCCCCAGCGCGGCGGGTTGTCCCAGTCGAACGCGTCGACAACCGCGGTGCCCTCCCCGCCATAGACGCCGATATAATCATCGGCATTGGTGAGCGTGAAATTCATGTGCCACGCCTTGTGGGCAGGCAACGAGTTCTGGCCGATGTCGTCGTCCGCCAGGAAAGTGAGCAGGCCACCCGCTGGGATGGTGACGCCATCGGGCACGCGGAACTTGAGCGGTTCCGTGCGGTCGTTAGTGATCGATAGACCATCCAGGCTGACCGCAACGCCGCCAGGATTGTACAGTTCGATCCAGTCGGGCGTCTCGCCGGGTTCGTCGGGGTCGGGGATGAACGCGTTGCTCGACACGATTTTGTTGATCAGCAGGCGCGGGGGCGTGTAGCCGGCCAGATAGCCATACTCGCGGCCAGGCAAGGGGAAACGGGTGCTGTCGCCCAGAATGTCGCTGGCTTCCACGTAATACTTGACCAGCGTAGCGGGCGCCACCGCGGGAATTTGCGCCTGATATTGGTCACCGCCCGCGGTCGTCATGGGCGCGCTGACCCAGACGGACAGCGCAGGGCTGTAGGGTGCGGTCATCGTCATGTAGACCAGCGCGGCGGTGGTCACCCCGACATCGTCGGTGATGACCGCGCTGACGGTGACGGGGCCGAGCGGCGCGGGCGTGTCAGCGTTGACCGTGGGCGTTGTCACCGCGGAGATCCAGGGCGGGTTGGTGTTGTTGCTCTTGCCCGGCGTGGGGCGGCCGATGCTCCAATCGCCGGCGCCGTTGCCGCTGCGCGCGTAGGACGAGTCAGTAGGCACAGCCGGGAAGTTGATCTCATCCAGCAGCGTAGGCGCGCCAGTTGGGTTGGTCAAATAGAGGCCAAGATATTCGCCTGCCGCGGAGAGGCCAAAGTCGAGATGGGCTGGCCCCTGTTTCGGGTCGTTGTCGGCGTACAGAATCAGGTACCCATTGGCGGAGATCGTCAGGCTTTGCGTGATGACATGCTTGTCCGGCTCGGATGGGTCGTCGGTGAAAGCCATGCCGACCAGCGAAACCTCGGCCGCGGTCGGGTTGTAGATCTCGATCCAGTCTGGCGTCTCATCCGGCTCTTGGGGATCGACCAACGTGGTCTTGTTGGAGGACATCAACTCGTTCAGGCGCAACTCGGCCTGTCCTGGCAGGACGCCGGGCTGCACCTGGGCGCTGGCCGTTGTTCTGGCGCTCATGACCAGGAAGAAGGTAAGCGTGGCGCCCGCTGCTAACATCGTCATTGCTCGCAAAATACGCGTCATGGAAACACAACTCCTGTTGACTCAATAACATGCATTGGTTGTCACGATCGAAGGCAGATAGATAAAGTCGGTGGCGGTGACGTCCTGGTTGAAACGACCCGGCGTCGGCGCCTCCAGTTGCACCCAGGCGCTGGCATTCACGGGCGAACGACCGACCGAGACATCGGGCGCCATCGAATCGAAGGTCCATTGGTCAATCGCCTGGTTGCCGCGTGCGTCCACATCGTAAAGCACCAGGGTTTCGCCATCCTTGCTCAGATTAAACGATGTGTGCAGCGGCCCCTGTTCCGGTTCGCCGTCGGCAATAAAAAGGAGATAGGACTTGGGCGCCATGGTGATGCCATCTGGAATACGATACTGGCGCAGATTGGCAGCTTCATCGGTCAGATACATGCCGCCCAGATCAACGAAAAGATCGCTTGGATTGAACAGCTCGAACCAGTCGGGATATTCCTCCGGCTCGTCCGGATCGACCAGCACAGAGCGGTTATCCGCCATGATTTCGTTGATCACGATCTCCGGCTTTTTGCCCTGGTTGGGATCGCCGCTGTCGTCCAAGGCGCGCATGAATTCGCCCAGCAACGGCCTCCCCGCGGCCAAGTCAGCCGCGGTGCGACGATTGTTGATGACGGTGACGCGGATCGAATTCAGGCTGCATAGCAGGTTGCGCTGGTCAGCCACGATAAAGTAGCGGGCAGCGCTCCCTGGCGGCGTGGCGACGCCAGACGCTTCGATAATCATCTCGCCATTGTTGAGGGGAAACGCGGTCGTGCGCGCCAGCAAAGAGTCCGCGGTCGGGCTGAACAGGCCATCTCCATTGTCGACATAGACGAGCAAGGCAGTGAACAAATCGCTGGCCTGGCTGGCCGAAAGACGCTGCCCCAGTTGGTTCTCAAAGCGCAGCGTCAACGCCTGCAGCGCCATCGGTGGATCGCCGGCGCGCCCGCGATTGAAGAAGATCGCATCGAGCAAAACGCGCTGGGCGCCGACGGCAGCGGTGGAATCCGATTGCACGAACCCAAACTGTCCGCCCCGGTTTTCATACCAAGCCACTTTGCCATCCCCGCGCGAGGCCGAGAGAATGTCGAGATCGCCGTCGCTGTCGAGGTCGCTGCCAAAGACGCCATGCGCCGCATCGGTGAAGGGGCTGACCAGATGGGGCGTCCAGGTGGGCGTAAAGCCGCCGCCATTTTCGTACCAGACGATCTGATCCGAGTATTCGATGGCCGCGATAATATCCTTATCGCCGTCCGCGTCCATGTCGCCGGTGATGGCGGCGTGGACGCCGTTTGCGCTGTCGCTGACAACAAAGCGTTCAAAGCCGCGACCGGCAACCAGGCGATTGGCAAACCAGGCGATTGTGTTGTCGAGCTCGGAAGAAACGATGATATCCATATCGGTGTCGCCGTCGATGTCATCGGCATAGATGAATTGAGCGCCGTCGGCCCGGTCGTAGATCGTCTCCTGGGTAAAGACGCCGCGCGCAAGCTGGCGGAAGATCGTGACGCTGTCATCTTTGGCTGAAGCGGCCATCAGGTCGAGCCAGCCGTTGCCATCCAGATCCGCCGCATAGGTGGAGCGTGGATACTTGATCGATTGTGAAACGATCCGTTTGGCCCACGCCGCGCCAGAGCCGTCGAGATTCTCGTACCAGGCCACCGTGTCATCGCCATCGGTCGCGGAATAGAGATCCAGGTCGCCGTCGTTGTCAAGGTCGGCAACGTTGATATCGCGCACGCGCATGGCGTCGGTCGCAATCACCAGCGGGCTAAAGCTCACGGACCCGGTCTGGCGCAACAGGTTTTCGTAGCGCACGATTCTGTGCGTGGTGCGGTCGCCGGCGATCACGTCGATATCGCCGTCGCCGTCCAGATCGCCTGTGGTGACCCAGCGCCCCCCTTGAAAGCCGGCGTCGATCACGTTGGAAACAAAATTGGGCGGACTGCCTCCCTCGTTGCGATGCCAGGCCACCACATTGTTGGCGGTCGAGACGATGTCCACACGCCCGTCGCCGTCAATGTCCGCAGCGGCCACAGAGCGGGACTGGCTATAGGTGTTGACGATGCGTTGGCTTTCGATCAGCGCGGAGCGGTGGATCGCCGTGTTCAGATAAAGCATGATGACGTTGTCGTTGCGCGACGCGACCGCAAGATCGAGGTCGCCGTCCCGGTCGAAATCCGCTAAATGGACGCTGCGCGCGCCCACGGCGGTATTGGTGACGATGCCCTGCGTAAACGTAGGCGCTGGCTTGCCGTCATTCTCAAAAAAGCGCACCGTGTTGTCGTCGGACGCGGCCGCGATGATGTCAAGATCGCCATCACTATCCACATCACTGGCAATCACCATCTTGATGTGATTGGCGTCGGTGATCAACACGTGTTCGACAAACGCGGCGCCGCGTCCCTGATTTTCGTACCAGCCGACCAGGTTTTCCTGCTCTGAACCAAAAAGAATATCGAGATCGCCGTCTTTGTCCAGGTCAGCGGCGGCTACTGTCTTGGCATAGTCGAGCGCAGGGTCCGGCACAGGTCCATTGCGGATAAAGCGCGGGGTAAAGCCCGCCGGCCTTGCGCCATTGTTCTGGTACCAAATGATTTGGTTGAGATTTTCGCCAGCAGCCAGAATGTCCAGTTTGCCGTCGCCATCGACATCGCCTGTTGTCACCGAGACCGCGCCCGACAAATTGCCATCGACCACGCGCGGGGTGAAGGTGGGAACATCGCCGGCGCCGCTATTCTCGTAGAGCAGCACCTGATTGGCGTCGCGCGTCGCCACCATCACGTCGGGATCGCCATCACGATCGATGTCGGCGCTGTGCACAGAGACCGGATAGCTCAACCCAACGCCCAGATCATGGCGCGTAAATTGCGCCGACGCGGGCAGATTGTTTTGCAGCCAAAAGACCGCGCCTTCGTTGACCGCCGGCTGCGCTTCTGCGCCCGCGTCTCCTGCCGCCGCGGCCGAAGGCGCCAGCGTCCCAACAGCCACGGCCAGGATGTCCATATACCCATCGCGATTGATATCTACAGGAATGGCGGTGTACGTGCCGGGCGCCACCGTCAACAGGCGATAGGCGAAGCGCAGACCGCCCGTGTTGCGATACCACACGATCTGCCCATCTTCGCGTGAGGCAGTCAACAGATCGAGCCGTCCGTCCCGGTCGAAATCAGCGGAAGCGACTGAGTGAGCGCCTAAC
>JACSRH010000406.1 GCA_014879855.1 Caldilineaceae bacterium
TTCCCGGAAGCTCCAAAGCTTCCGGGAAGATTGCAGACCAGCATCAATTTATTATCTAGCCATCAGTAAGAGATTGGTGCAACGTACTTCTGCGTGGCTGCAATCTCCAATCTCCAATCTCCCAATCTCTCAATCTCTTCTTCTCCCCTACTGCTTCGCCCAATAATCGTCAAAGATCTGCTGCAACTCCTGGTTGGTCTGGTCGAGCACGGCCTGCGCATCGACCGGGCCGAGATAGACGGCGCTGAAGTTGTTGTTCAGGAGGTCATTGACACGGCCCCACTCCGGCACGAAGCTCTCATGGTTGGGATTGTCGAGATAGTCGATCGAGTTGAAGACGACGCTGAGGTCGGCGTCGGGATATTTCTCCGCCAGCCGCTGCTGGAACTCGTCGGCCACCGAACGCCGCGCCGGGATGCAGCCGTAGATCAGGCAGACATCGACGATCTGTTCGGGCGCGGTCAGCCACTTGAGCGCCGCCCACGCCGCCTCCTGGTTGGACGCGTTCTTGGGAATGGTGAAGGTGTCAGCATGGATGCGCGCGATGCGCTTGCCCTGCTGGTTGTAGGGCGCGGGCGCAAAATCGTAGGCAAAGGGCAGATCGACCAGCCCTTCGCTCATAAACCAGGTGTGGCTGTTGAACATCGCCACCTGATTGGAGCCAAAGGGGTCGATGCCAGCCGCATCACGCGCTTCCTGCACCGAGGCATCCGGCACAAAGTGATCCTCCCAGACCGCCTTGTTGAGCCAATCCAGGCCGTAGACCCATTCCTCGGAATTGGCGACCGCAGTGCGATAATCTTCCGTGGCCGGGCGGCCCACGTTGGGCGCGCCAAAGCGGGTCAGGAAGCCACGCGCGTCGGTCCACGCATCATCCCAACCCCACTGCACGATATTTTCGGGGTCAAAGTCGGGTGAGGTGGCGTTGTTGCCGTTGGCGTCGAGCGTCAGCTCCATCGCCAGCTCGCGCAGCCGGTCCAGATTCCACGACGTGTCGGCGAAGTCGTGCGTCGGATAGTCAAGCCCGGCCGCGTCGAACATATCCTTGTTGTAGAAGGTGAAGGAAGGGAAGAGACCCAGCGGCAGTCCCACGGTCTTGTCCGGGTACTGGTTCAGCTCCACCGCTGGGCCGTAGAAGTCGCTGTCGTCGAAGCCTTCCGCCTCGATCAGCGGCGCCACGTCGGCCCAACTGTCGAAGAACTGCGCCACGGTGGAAACGCCGTTCGGCCCCACCAGTTGCGGCGGGTTGCCGCCCGACATCATCGCCAGGAAGCGCTCGCCCGCTTCTTCGACCGGCACGATTAGGAATTCCATCTCGATGTCGTCGTGGCTGCTGTTGAAGCGCGCTGCCAGATCCTCCTGCGCCTGGATCTGATCGGGGTCGGTGCCTGTGCCCATCCCGACGAAGACCGTCACCTTGGCTTTGTCGCCGCTGTTCGGCGCGGCTGACTCGTCCGCCGGCGCTGCAGCGGGCGCGGCGCAGGCGCTGAACAAGAGGGCGGCGATCAGCAGGCTGCTCAGTAAAAGCGTGATCCTGTGCATGGGTTTCCTCCTTTAGAAACGCGAGACGGTTGGCGGCGGCGCTGCCGATGTGATGGACACCGCCCTTGATCGAACCACAGTGCAGCCGGGTGAAGCTGTCCCGGCGCAGCCGGATGGTCTGACTCGGACAGAGGAGAGCCGCAAGACGCGCGCCACCCGAGGCGCGGCAGGTGGCTCAGTTGCTGGACGGCACTGCGCACGCGCGGGCCGAACGCAGTGGGGTGGCTCGTTTTGGGTCACAGGCAAACTCTACGTAGCACTGCTAAACGGGCGACAAACCAAACGCAAAGCTGTAAATGTTTCCGCCGTGTAGGGTGGAGCGGAGTGTACCTGATCGAGGGGGTGCGTGTCAATCCGCCCTTTTTTTGCTGACTGCAAGAGGCGCGGCCACCCAAAATTTGTGAAATTGGCGGTTGAAAGCGGTGCACGTTTGTTCTATACTGGAGACAAGTTGGAGAAGCGAACCCATCCCGACCGTCGTAGATTAACATGCTCCTGAAGTAGCCGCACAGGAGGCTGAGCTATGATCAACGTCGACGGAGAAAAGGTCTGGACGCCCACATGCAAGCAGGAGTTGATCGCCGGATTAAAGCGCATGGGGATTCACAAAGTGGCGGGTCTTGCGCTGGAACGCCTTTCCAAGAAGGAGCTGACCACGGCCTACTGCCGCGAACGGTCGCGCATCGTGCGCCGGCAGCAGCAGGAGCGCAAGGAGTTGCGCTCGCTGAGTTGTGAACTTCCCGCCCTCCAAGAAGAGGCGCAGCTCAAGCTTTTTGCATCTGACTGAACCAGGCCGCCTTGCTGACCGGTCTTCGCCACCGGTTGCACACAACCAAACTGTACGATCTTCGGCAGTCCCTTTGTGGGACTTCCTGCAGCGCTTTCGCCCTTCCCCGCCAGCACAGTAGAATGTCCTCGCTGGCTTTGCCCATTATCAAATATAGAGGACCAGAAAAGAGGAGAGTGTCATGCGTCAGATCATCGCGCTCGGCGGCGGCGGCTTTTCGATGGAGCCAGACAACCTCGCCCTGGACGAGTACATCATCCGCCAGAGCGGCCAGCAGAGAGCCAGGGTTTGTTTTCTGGCGCAGGCAAGCGGCGAGAGTTTGGACTACACCGTGCGCTTCTATCGCGCCTTCAGCCAGCTGGGCTGCCAGCCGACGCATCTCTCGCTCTTTGCCTGCCCGCCGCAGGACGCCGCCGCGCTGCTGCTGGCGCAGGATGTGATTTATGTGGGCGGCGGCAACACCAAGAGTATGCTGGCGCTCTGGCAGGCGTGGGGTCTGCCCACGATCCTGCGCCAGGCGTGCGCGCAAGGCGCGGTGCTGGCCGGCGTCAGCGCCGGCGCCAACTGCTGGTTTGAGCAAAGCATCACCGATTCGGCCGCGCCGCGGTTAGATGTGATGTCCGGCCTCGGTTTTCTGTCGGGCAGCTTTTGCTCGCACTACGACGGCGAGGCTGAGCGACGTCCCACCTTTCACCGGCTGCTGGCTGAGGGGCGCGTCCAGCCCGGCTATGCGGCGGACGACGGCGCGGCCCTTCATTTCATTGACGGCGCGTTGCAGCAAGTGGCGTCGTCGCGAGCAGCGGCGCACGGGTATCGACTGTCGTATCGTGGCGGCGAGGTTGTCGAAGAGGTGCTGGCGGGTGCGCAATGAAGCGTTCTGTGCTGAGCGCGCCGTGGCTGGCGGGAGAAGCTCACGCAAATTGTTCTTGATAGACGCGCCAATGCTCGGCAAAAACCTCCGGCGCCAGTGCGTAGAGCATCTTGAGCACTTCCTGTCCCATGATCCGAATCTCCCATTGTGCGGCTTTGTCCACCGCGCGCAGCCAGAGAAAATGACTCCACGCGGCAAAGTTCATCGTCGTGACAATGCGCGTTTCCGCGGCGTTGGGCAGCAGAAAGCGAGCATCTTCTTTGCGGATGCCCAGCTCGCGCAGACGAGCGTATTTTTCCTCGGCGATACGCCAGAATTCGGCAAGTTCAGCCATCGCCTCGGCGTTTTCTGCTACTGCCGGCGGCACGATCGCGTGCCAGCCTCCTTTACTGAGCTCGACGTAGCGCTGCGACTCCTGGCTGAATGACGCCAAGCGATGGCGCACCAGTTGATGGGTGCACGCGCGGCTGATCCCCTCAAAAAAGAAGGTGGCCGAACCGTGATCCAGCAGCAGCGCAGGGTCGTCGAGCACGGGTTGGGTGTAGCCAAGCAACGTGACGCGCATTGGGCCATGCTGGACCGGGAGGAGAGAAGAGCGCGTAAAGGATTGGGAGATTGGGAGATTAGAAGATTGGAGACTGCCGGGATCGAGTGGCTGCACAAGCGCCCAATCGCCTGATCCCTCAATCCCCCAATCCCTTACGCTCTGATCTCCAATCTGCGATTTCCAATCTCCAGTCTCAAACTCTGCAAAGACCGACGGCGCCACTGCCTTCAGGATCGGCAGCGCGTTCAGCGCCACGCCGCGGCGGAAGAAATCGAGCCAGACACGCGTGTTGCCGCTGACGACCCACGCATTGGCGCCGATGTCGGTGACCTCGCAATGACGGTTGAGCGTACGCCAGTAGAGCGGCTCCACCGAATTGCGAATGCGCAGGGTGACGACAGCGTGCTCAATGATGTCTTCGTGTCCCTCACGTACACGCGCGGCGATAAATTCCGGCGCCGTGCCCATACGCTGTGTGGATCGATAGCAGACGCGACCGGCAAACTCCATGATCGCCTCGGCATAAGTGCTTCTGCCGGCGAAAATTGTGGAGAGATCGCCATGTCCGGCAACCGACGATTCAGTCAGCGCAAGGTTACGCTGGGTCAGTGACAACAACTCGACTTGCATAGTGTCCTCTTGAAAATAGGTGCGCTCTCTTGCTGCCAGCCTTCCAAAAAATCGCGGTGGACAGCCCATTAACCGCCAAAGAGTGAGCCGATGCCCATTGCGCCAAAGCCAAAGATCGCGCCGATCATCGCAAAAATGGCGGCAATGATCGCTACGGCGACCCAACCGATGATGACGGTAAGGAGGGTCTTGCCGTCGTCCAGTTGATGCACCTCGCGCACGGCAAAGAAGCCGCAGGCAATTGACCACAGCCAGCCTACCAGTGCGATCAACCCGCCAAAGCAGGGGATAAAGCTGAGCAAGCCTAGCGCCATTGGTGCATAGGCATAGCCCAGTGTGCGCAGCAACTGCGGCGTCGTCGCACGTCCCTGGAAGAACTGTGCGCCGACATAGTAAATCACATATGCCCAGACATAGTAGCCTACGATACTCACGATGACGCCGAAGATCAGCCCCAGCAAGGCGCCAATCACGTTGCCGCCTAGCAAGCTGCCGAGAAATGCACCCAGGCCGGAAAGTGCGGATACGATGATCACGACCATAACCGCTTGCTGGCTATAGCGGTCGTCGTTTGCTGCCTGCCGATAGAAACTGGCGTCGAATGTTACGGCGCGCCGCACATCGTTGATCAAGGTTGACAGTTCCATGTTGTTCTACTCCTCACTGAATGATTTGTTTGCGGTTGTTCCCACGTTCGAAGCACTACGTAGTTGAATGGCGAGGGTTGCACGTCGACCACACGATCATAGTCTTGGCTGCTGCCATCGGCAAAATAACCCAAAGCAGTTTCCGAACTCCATAAAATTGTGGACGTACGCTTGCAGATTCCGTCTGCGCATGTGATACAATCCTACGCTATGGCAAAACAATATTATGGTGGACAAGCGGTAATCGAAGGCGTTATGATGCGGGGGCGCAAAAGCATGGCCGTGGCCGTGCGCAATCCCCAAGGTGAGATCGTGCTCCACGAAGAGCCGCTGACTGCGAAAATCTACACCAGCAACTGGGGGCAGTGGCCCTTGGTGCGGGGGTTGGCGATGCTGTGGGACGCGTTGGGGCTTGGCATCCGCGCCCTGCTCTGGAGTGGTGAAGTCGCGGCGCAAGAAGACGAGGGCGAGAAAGTCGAGTTTACTGGCCCGGTGGCGTGGACAACGATTGCGGTGAGCCTGTCGTTTGCCATTGGACTTTTCTTCCTTTTGCCAACGTTTGCGGCCCGGTGGCTTGCCACCTACGTCAACGACGATCCGCTGGTGGATGCGCTCTTTGAAGGCGTCATCCGCCTGGTGGTCTTTCTGGCCTATCTGTGGGTGATCGGCCAGTTCAACGACATCAAGCGCGTCTTTGGCTATCACGGCGCCGAACATAAAACCATCAACGCGTATGAAGCCAATGCTCCCTTGCAGGTGGCTGAAGTGCAGAAATTCAGTGTTCAACATACGCGCTGTGGCACCAGTTTCTTGCTCTACGTGCTGGTCATCAGCATTTTATTGTTTGCGCCGCTTACCTTTTCGGATGTCGAGCCGAGCTGGCTGGCGCTGCTGTTGCGTTTTGCGACGCGGCTGGCGTTGGTGCCGGTGGTGGCTGCTATCGCCTACGAGATTATCCGTTTCAGCGCCGCACATGACACAAACCCGCTCATGCGCATGCTCATCACGCCTGGGCTGTGGCTGCAGAAGATGACCACGCGCGAACCGGATGACGGCATGGTGGCTTGCGCCATCGCCGCGTTGCAGCCTGTGCTGGCAGCCGATGGCAAAGCGCCAGCGCCCACCAATGTTGTGGCTGCACGCTCTGTCGGGTCGCCTGCATCGGCCGATTGACCTCGTTTACATTACGCTTCGTCCGCGTCGCTCATTACAATCAACTCTTCGCCATCCACCACGACGCGGTCGCCCGGGCGCAGCTTGCGCCCGCGTCGCGTCTCGACAAGGCCGTTGACGCGCACTTGCCCGCTTTGAATCAACCCTTTGGCCTGGCCCCCGGTCGCCACCAGTTGCGCCAATTTCAAAAACTGTTCCAATTTAATCGTCTCTTCCACGCGCACGATCTCCTTTCACACAGCGCGGCTTTCACACAGCGCGGCTTTCACACAACGCGGCGGAACGTTCGCACGCCAAACCAGGTGCAGAGCATGGCAAAAATCGTCAACACCGCGAAACAAAGCCCAAGATTCAGGCTGCCGCCGCCAAAGAGTGTAGCGCGCATTCCTTCGACAGCATAGGTCGTTGGGTTGAGCAACGCCACAACGCGCATCCAAGCTGGCATCGTCGCCAGCGGATAGAGCGCCGAACTGAGAAAAAGCAAAGGAAGGTTGAGCAAGAACAAGATCGTATGATAGCCGCCGATTGATTTGCTGCGCAACGCCATTGCATTGGCAAAGCCGACGCCGCCGACCACAAAGGCAGTCAACATCAGCAGTGCAGCGACAATCCCCAGCGGTGATGTTTGCACGCGCGCTCCGAAGACAACCGCCGCCAGGACGATCAATAGTGACTGCACCAACGACTTGGCAAGCCCGCTGCCCGTTGCTGCCAGCAGAATGCTTGCCCGCGGAATAGGCGCCACCAGATACTCCTTCATTACGCCTTTGATTCTTTCTTCTAGGATCGTCATACCGGCGTTGATAGCGCCGCTGAGAGCGGTAAAGGCAATGATGCCAGGCGTGATAAACGAGAGATAACTCAAGCCATCGATGGCCGCGGGTGTTACGAGCCGATCCATACCCAACCCAAACGTTGCGGCCAAAAGCAGCGGGGCCGCCAGCGTGCCGCCCAATTCCTGCCCGTTGCGCACAAATTTGTGGATGTGTTTGGTGAAAATCACCCAACTGCCGCGCCATAATTCCTGGCCCTGCACCCTCACGGTGGACTTTCCCGTTACTGCTAACTTTTCCTGCATCGTTTGAGTCATCTTGGTATTGCTTTCATCAGTTACTGTTGCGCAACCACACTTTCGCCAATAGGGTTTCCTGTCACGCAGGATTGGGGGGCAACAGGTGCGAGAGATGCAGACGGCGTCTACACAAAGCTGGTCATGGCTGGTATACTCTATCATCAATAAGTGTACGCACAACTACAGGGAATGTGAAACCGGTGATGCGTTGGGTGGACATCCATCTCCCACGCCTGTTGCATTGCATGTGCGCGTGGTGTAGAGTGGCGTCATGCAGCACACGCCAATCCAGTGCGATGCACTGCACGGGAAGGAGATGGCAGAACGATGCGGACATCCACCAATCGTCCCTTTGGCCCCCTTCAATGGGGCATAATTGCGCTCACGATTGTCACTGCGCTCATCCATATTGGGCTGGGGCTGAGCTTTCTTGACGCGGGCGGTCTGATCTTCGTACTGAACGGCGCCGGCTACTTGGGGCTTGTGGCGCTGCTCTATCTAGATATTCCGGCCCTGGCGCCCTATCGGACCATCATCCGGTGGACAATGATTGCCTATACTGCCACCACGGTGATCGCCTGGCTTTTTATCGGCGCCGGTTCTCCATTTGCCGGCCCTGTGCGCATGGGAACGCAGAATATCATTGCTTATACAGACAAAGTGGTGGAGATTACACTGATTGTATTGTTATGGCTGGACGGACAGCGGGCTTAATTTCAAGACGGAATATCAATGTTATGTCCAAGAAGCATGTGAAAATTTGCGCTAATGAAATGTCGCTTGCTATAATCGGCCTACTGTAATGTCCAAAGACAGCGCAATCCAAAACCAGAAATTCAAATTTGGTGGTGCGGCGGTTTTGGAATAGGGCAAAAACAACGTCACGACAATAAGCAACTATGCGTATAGCGAAACATAGGCGTTGAGCATGAATCGGAAGCAGGCGCACATCGACTGGCGCCAGCTCAGTATAGCCTTGCTTCTGACATTGATCACACCTGTATGCATTGCTTTTATCCTGGATCGTTGGTTGGCGACGTTTCCAGTGCTCATGTTAATTGTCGGACTGATTTGTATTCCACTGGCAACGGTGGTGGTGATGCGGATGGTCTTGCGTGAGCTTGATCGGGTCATTGCGGAGGTTGCTCCGCCCGATCACGCAGCAGACGAAGTACAAAACGAGCACGACAGCCGCTTGTCGGATGTCAGCCCTTGAAGATTTACGCCAGCCGCTTGCCGGCTCACTTGTTACCGAAGGAGCATTTCGCACCATGGGTAAAAAGATTGTAGATTTCCTGTGGGGAAGCACACAGCGCAAAATCTGGACGAGTCTGATCGTCATTTTGATGCTCGCCAGCCTCGTGACCAAGCTGGTGTTACCCGTGCCCCCGCCGCACGTCGCCCTCTCCGGCGAACCGATTTTTTCGACAGGCCCGCAGTGGTTCACCAATTCTGTTTTGACCACCATCATTGTCGACATTATTTTGTTGCTGCTGGCGTTGCTCACGCGTTTTGGCCTGAAAGAGGTGCCCAGTGGTCTGCAGAATGTGATGGAGGCTGTCGTCGAAGCGCTTTACGGTCTTGCTGAAAGCGTCGCGGGGAAGAACGCCGCGAAATTTTTCCCCTGGGTTGCGACGATTTTCCTTTTTGTCATCGTCAGCAACTGGAGCGGGCTGATTCCGGGCGTCGGCAGCATCGGCTTTTACCACCCCACAGAAGCGCACAGCGAGGAAGCGCCGGCCGGTGAAAGTCACGGCGCGCTGCTGGATGGTCAACTGGCAATGGTGGGCGGCAGCATCATTCTGGCCGCACCGGAAAACGCTCAACATGCGCCGGTTGCCGCCGAGAGTGAGCACGGCAAGTTTGTTCCGCTCTTCCGTGCGCCAAGCGCCGATCTGAATGTAACTTTTGCGTTGGCAATTGCGACCATGGTGATGGTGCAGATCTGGGGCGTTCGCCACTTGGGTGGCGCCTACTTCCGCAAATTCTTCAATTGGAGCGGACCAAACGCCTTTATGAAGGGCATCAATGCTTTCGTCGGCATTCTGGAATTGATATCTGAATTCGCCCGCATCATCGCCTTTGGCTTTCGTCTTTTTGGCAATATTTTCGCTGGAGAAATTGTGCTGGCAACCATGGCCTTCCTGTTTGCCTTCCTGTTGCCGATTCCTTTCTACGCGTTAGAAGTGTTCGTTGGCTTTGTGCAAGCCCTGGTCTTTATGATGCTGGCGCTGGTGTTCTTCCAGATGTCCACTATCAGCCATGGCAGCCACGACGAACATCATTGATCGTTAGGCTGATATTAAACAATACTCGAACTGGGTAGTCATCTCAATTCACAAAAGGAGATTAAAACATGGATGTCGATGCAGCGAAACAATTGGGTGCAGCGCTGGCCATGGGTCTGGGTGCGATCGGGCCTGGCATTGGTATCGGTCTGATCGGTTCCAAGGCGATGGAAGCCATGGGACGCAACCCGGAGGCCGCCGGCACGATCCAGACTAACATGATTCTGGCGATTGCCTTCGCCGAATCCATCGGTATTTTCGCCCTGGTGATCGCGCTGCTGCTCAAATTCGTCTAAATTCAGGCACAGCGATTGCCACAACCGATGTGATCGCAGGTTGAAGAAGGAGGCAAATTCGTGGACGCACTTGGAATTGAATGGACACTACTGCTGGCGCAGATCGTCAACTTTGCTATCCTGATCGTGCTGCTGCGCATGTTTTTGTACCAGCCGGTGCTGAACATGCTCAACGCGCGCAAGGAACGCATCGCGCAAAGCATGAAAGATGCTGAACGCGTCAGCGCCGCCGCGCGTGAGGCCGAGCAGGACAAAGCCAAGGTGCTCGAACAAGCGCGCCGTGAGGCGCAGGAAATCCGCGCCCAGGCTACTCGCGACGCTGAAAAGATCGCACAGGATGTGCGCGGGCGCGCTGAGCAAGAGGCCACCGACATTCGCATGAAATCCCAGGCGGATGCCGCCAAGCAGGTCGAGCTGGCGTTGGCCGACGCTAACAAGCAGATTGCGGACCTGGCCATCCTGGCCACCGAAAAGCTGCTTGGCCGCGAGCTCGCCAACAAGGCCGAACAGCAGCGCTTTGTGGCCGAGTTCTTGGCTGAACCCGGGAGCAAAGGCAAATGAGCAGCAAGCAAGAGCGGGTAAACCATTACGCACAGGCGCTTTGGCTGGCCCAACTGGAACGCTGGCAGCAAGCCTTCGAGCAAGCCACAAAGGCGCTGGAAGAAAAAAAGCTGGCGGCGTTGGTGGCGGACAGCACCCAGAGCAGCGCTGACAAGGCGGCCGCTCTGGAAAAAGCGCTGCCCGCAGACTTTCCAGCCGAGGTCATTAACCTGCTCAAGGTCATGATCGAGGCTGGCGACGCCGAATTGATCGACGACGTGAATGGACGCATCGTGCAGGTTGCTTCGGGCAAGCGGGAAGCGCTCAAGGCGGAAGTTACCAGCGCCATCGAGTTGACCGACAGCGAAAAAGAGAAGCTGCGCAAGCGATTGGCCGCAGAGTATGGGGAAGGGTTGACCTTCAGCTTCAGCGTGGACCCGTCACTGATGGGCGGGCTGCGTGTGCGCGTCGGTGACCGGTTGATTGACAACTCGGTCGCTACGCGCCTGGCCACTTTGCGCGAGTCGATTGCTACGGTAGTTCGTTAGCACGCGTTGCGCACCGAGTGCTGCGTGACGAACTCTGTGGCAATCTTGCGCGCGATCGATGGCGTATCATGCAGCATTTTTGTGTAACACCGGGTAAGTAACACGCAGCACGTTACAGGAGGAAATGATCCCAATGGCTGTGCGTACCGATGACATTACAGCGTTACTGAAACAGCAAATTCTGAATTATACACCAGCGCCCAGTCAGATCGACGTAGGCGAAGTCTATGAGATCGGCGACGGTATTGCGCTGGCTTCTGGGCTGACGAACGTGATGGCCGGCGAGCTGGTCGAGTTTTCCAAGACAGGCACGCTGGGCATCGCCCTGAACCTGACCGCCGAAAATGTTGGCATCATCATTATGGGTGAATACCAACATATTCAAGAAGGCGACCTGGTGCGCCGCACCGGCCGCATTGCTTCAGTGCCGGTGGGCGACGCCCTGATCGGCCGCGTGGTCAACGCTGTCGGTCAGCCGATCGATAACAAGGGGCCGATCGACGCGAGCAAATTCCGCCCGGTCGAACGCATTGCCCCCGGTGTGATCAAGCGCCAGCCGGTCAATACGCCGGTGGCGTCGGGCATCACTGCCATCGATGCGCTGATCCCGGTTGGTCGTGGCCAGCGTGAGCTGATCATCGGCGACCGGCAGACCGGCAAGACAGCGATTGCACTGGACACCATCATCAACCAAAAGGGTAAGGATCTGATCTGCATCTACGTGGCGATCGGGCAGAAGCAATCCTCGGTGGCGCAGGTGGTGGGCACGCTGGAGAAGTACGGCGCGATGGAGCACACGATCGTCGTCAGTGCGGCTGCCTCCGACCCTGCTGCGCTGCAATATCTGGCGCCTTTTGCCGGCTGCTCGATGGGTGAGGAATTCATGGAGCAGGGGCGCGACGCCCTCATCGTCTACGATGACCTTTCCAAACATGCGCAAGCCTATCGCCAGGTGTCGCTCTTGTTGCGCCGCCCGCCGGGTCGCGAGGCCTATCCTGGCGACGTCTTCTATCTGCACAGCCGCCTGCTCGAGCGGGCAGCCCGCTTGTCCGACGAAGAAGGCGGCGGCAGCCTGACCGCGTTGCCCGTCATCGAAACGCAGGCTGGCGATGTGTCGGCTTACATCCCGACCAACGTGATTTCGATCACCGACGGCCAGATTTTCCTGGAGTCCGACCTCTTCTACGCCGGTATTCGCCCGGCGTTGAACGTGGGCATCTCGGTGAGCCGCGTCGGTGGCAACGCCCAGACCAAGGCCATGAAAAAGGTTGCCGGGCGCCTGAAACTGGAATTGAGCCAGTACCGTGAGTTGGCCGCCTTTGCCCAGTTTGGCTCTGATCTCGATCCGTCAACGCAGCGCCAGCTTGACCGTGGCCGTCGTCTGACCGAGCTGCTCAAGCAGCCGCAATATGTGCCGATGTCGCTCGATAAGCAGGTCATGAGCCTGTGGGCTGCTGGTGCAGGAAAGCTTGATCAGGTGCCTGTGCAGCATGTCAAGCGTTGGGAGGCCGAGATGCACGCCTTTATGGACGCCAATCGTCCTGAAATTGGGCAGGCAATTTTGCGCACCAAAGATCTCCAGCCGGAACTCATCGATTCGATGAGCGTGGCGATGGACGATTTCAACCAGTCGTGGCAGCCGCCGCAGTAATGCAGAGGCGATTCAGAGAATGGAGAGAGGGAGAGAGTAGAAACTGGAGATTGAGATTCAGTGCGTAGGCGAGTTGGCTAGATAACCCAGCAGCTTTTCAGTTCACTGGTAGCCTCTTAATCTCTGATTTCTTAATCTCTACTCTCCTCTTTTTTCACTCCCCTCGACAAACTGGAGGGAAAAGAGTACCTTGGCGAACTCAACTCGTGAAATCCGACAACGTATCAAGTCGGTGAAAAACATTGCCCAGGTCACCAAGGCCATGGAAGCGGTGTCAGCTGCCAAGATGCGCAAGGCGCAGCAACAAGTGCTCGCCACGCGCCCCTATTCGCAACAGGCGCACGAGGTGTTGACCTATATTGCGCGGTTGACGAACACGGAAAGCGAACTCAACCCGCTGATTCGACCGCGCCCTGTCAAGCGCGTCGGCATTTTGTTGATCACAGGAGATCGTGGGCTGGCAGGTGGCTTCAACGCTAATGTTATTCGTCGTTGCGCGCAAGTCATGCGCGAGAAGCGCAAAGAGGGCGCCGAAGTGACGGTCGTCGCTATCGGGAAAAAAGGGAGAGAGTGGCTGCTGCGTTACGATCCAGTCGTACGCGCCGAATTCACCAGCATCCCGGACAACCCGACCACCTATCACATCGGCCCAATTGTGCGTATCCTGATTGACGATTTCCTGTCTGGATACACGGATGAGGTCCTGATAGTCTACACAGACTTCGTCAACACCATCCGTCAGGAGCCAATGGTGCATCAGTTGTTGCCGGTGCAACCCGCGGATCCATCGACGACTATGGCGCCAGAATATATTTTTGAGCCATCGCCCGAAGCAGTGCTCAATCGTGTGCTCTATGGCTTCACTGAAGTGCAGATTTTACAGGCGATTTATGAATCGTTGGCTAGCGAGCACTCGGCGCGTATGGTCGCCATGCGCAACGCCACCGATGCCGCCGGTGAACTGATTGACGATCTGACATTGACCTATAACAAAGCCCGCCAGGGGTCAGTCACGAGCGAATTGATCGATATTATCGGTGGCACCACGGCGCAGGAAGGCAGCACAAAGGCAACAAGCGCCAGCGAAGGATGGCTGACAGTCAATTGGGAAAGCGCATCATCGCTGGCTTGAACGCCAGAGGGTTGATTGCGGCGTTATAGATGTCCGAAAATAGATGTCCGAAAGTAGATGTCCGAAAGAGAATGAGAACCCTATTCAAGGAGGTCCTCTGTGCCTGAGCAATTGAGTGGCACGATTCAAAGCGTGATCGGACCGGTGGTGGACGTTGCGTTCTCTGCTGGTCATATGCCCGAAATTTACGACGCCATCACTGTGGCCATGGATGATGGTGTGACGCTAGTGCTGGAAGTCGAACAGCAGATCGGTGACAACGTCGTGCGCACCGTCGCAATGGGCAGCACGGATGGTCTGCGTCGCGGGATGGAAGGCATCTCCGCTGGCTCGCCCATTCGCGTGCCGGTCGGCCCGGCGACGCTAGGCCGTCTTTTCAATGTGACGGGCAACCCGATCGACAACAAAGGTCCGGTCAATGCCGAGACGACCTATCCCATCCATCGCACCGCGCCGCCCTTCTCCGAGCAAAGCACCAAGGCCGAGATGTTCGAGACGGGCGTCAAGTGCGTCGATCTGATCGCCCCTTTCACCCGCGGCGGCAAGACCGGCATTTTCGGCGGCGCCGGCGTGGGCAAGACGGTCGTCATCCAAGAGTTGATCCACAACGTCGCCGAGTTCCACAGCGGCTACTCGGTGTTTGCCGGTGTGGGTGAGCGCAGTCGTGAGGGCAACGACCTTATGCGTGAGATGATCGAGTCGGGCGTCATCGACTCGACGGTGATGGTCTTTGGGCAGATGAACGAGCCACCGGGGGCGCGCCTGCGCGTGGGTCTGACTGGTGTGACAATGGCCGAGTACTTCCGCGACGAAGGCCGCGATGTGTTGCTCTTTATCGACAACATCTTCCGCTTCGTCCAAGCCGGTTCGGAGATGTCCTCGCTGCTGGGCCGCCTGCCCAGCGCCGTCGGTTATGCGCCGACCCTGGGCACCGACATGGGTGACCTGCAGGAGCGCATTACGTCGACCAAGAAAGGGTCGATCACGTCGATGCAGGCCGTCTACGTGCCTGCCGACGACTATACCGACCCGGCGCCCGCCACCACCTTCGCCCATCTCGACGCGACGATCACCTTGCAACGCTCGCTGGCCGACCAGGGCCTCTTCCCTGCGGTCGATCCGCTGGGGTCAACCAGCCGCATTCTCGACCCGCTGATTGTGGGTGAGGAGCACTACACCGTAGCGCGCCAAGTGCAACAGACGTTGCAACGCTACAAAGATTTGCAGGACATCATCGCCATTCTGGGCGTCGAAGAGTTGAGCGAAGACGATAAGCTGATCGTAGCGCGCGCCCGCAAGATGCAGCGCTTCCTGACGCAGCCAATGTACGTCGCCGCCCAGTTCACAGGGCGCGATGGTCGCTACGTCAAGATTGAGGACACTGTGCGCGGCTTCCAAGAAATTCTGGATGGGAAGCATGACGACCTGCCCGAACAGGCATTTTACATGGTCGGCACGATCGAAGAAGCAATCGAGAGTGCGGCCCAGATGCGTAACTAGTTTGAAGTGTGAATTGTGGATAGCCGATCGTGAAGTGTGAAGTGGGCGGCTTCAACGTCAACTGATGCACAATTCGCAATCCATGGTTCATCTTTCACAATGCATACTTCAGACATTTTCAAGGAGCTACCTCCATGCCAATCAAGGTAGACATCGTCACACCGGAAAAGATGCTTTACAGCGGCGAGGTCGAAATGGTGACACTGCCCGGCGCGAATGGGCAGATGGGCATCCTACGCGGCCATGCACCGCTGCTCTCCACGCTCGATATTGGCGAGATCGTGCTGCATCGACGTGACGGAAACGATTATATTGCGGTCAGCGGCGGCGTCGTTGAGGTGCGGCCGGACAAGGTGACGATCCTG
Source organism: Caldilineaceae bacterium (assembly GCA_014879855.1). GTDB lineage: Bacteria > Chloroflexota > Anaerolineae > Caldilineales > Caldilineaceae > Caldilinea. The sequence continues at coordinate 15,590 of JACSRH010000406.1, forward strand.
GCCGATGTCGCCGAACCTGGCGAAGAGATCGATGAGGATCGCGCGCGCGCCGCGCTCGAACGCGCCGAGCAGATCCTGGCCGACAACCCACCGCCACAGCAGGTGCCGGAGATCATGGCGTCACTGCGGCGCAGTTCGCTGCGCTTGAAAGTTGCGCGCCGCCATGCAGGCCGGCGCTCCGCCTCCGGTCTGAATTACGAAAGCGGGCAGTGAATACGTTTCGCTGATCGCCCCTCGTCATGTTGCGGGTTCCAGGTAACACCACTTGGAACCCGTTTTCTTTTTCCCGCAAGGCAACATTGCGCGCGCCGCGGTGCTACAGCAAGCCTGTCGAATTGTATATTCTCGCAAGATAATTTGGGACGCATCCCTGGCAAAGCGTATAATGGCTGCATTAGCGATTTATGTCGCCAAGACGACTGTTTAGGTCGGAGCCTGCCGGATCGCGGGCGTCGCGTCCGCGATCCGGCAAGATGATTAGCGAAACAAAGTTATGTTTGGAAAGCACATCGGAATCGATTTGGGGACGGTCAATGTCCTCGTTCATGTAAAAGGTCGCGGCATCGTGATGAATGAGCCGTCGGTCGTCGCCATTCGCCTGCGCGACAACACGATGGTGGCGGTGGGCCATGAAGCCTACGATATGTTGGGCCGCACGCCGGAAAGCATCGAAGTGGCGCGCCCGATCCGCGACGGCGTTATCGCCGACTTTGTGGTGACGGAAGCGATGTTGCGGTATCTGATCCAGACGGTGGCCGGCGATCCCAACCCGCTCTTTCGCCCGCTCTTTCGCCCCAAAGTGATGATCAGCACCCCGCGCGGCGTCACCAGTGTGGAAGAGCGGGCGGTGCACGATGCGGCGATGCAGGCCGGCGCGGGCGCTGCCTATCTGATTCCCGAACCATTGGCCGCCGCGTATGGTGCGGGTCTGCCGATCGGCACGCCAACCGGCAACATGGTGGTGGACATGGGCGGCGGCACCACCGAAGCGGCGGTTGCCTCGATGTATGACATCGTCGTGTGGAGCAGCGTCCGTATTGGCGGCAATCGCTTTGATGAGGCGATCATCAACTACGTGCGCAAGAAGTACAATTTGCTCATCGGCGAACAGACCGCCGAGGAGATCAAGATCGGCATCGGCAGCGCGTTGCCAATGGAAGACGACCGGTACATGGAGGTGCGCGGGCGCGACCAGGTGACGGGACTGCCCAAGATCATTCAAATCAGCAGCAGCGAAGTCACCGAAGCGCTGCAGGAGCCGCTGCAGGCCGTTGTCAGCACGGTGCGCGCCACGCTGGAAAAGACGCCGCCCGAGCTTGCCGCCGACATTATCGACCGCGGCATGGTGTTGACCGGCGGCAGCTCGCAGTTGCGCAATGTGGCGCAGCTACTCACGCAGGAGACCGGCGTGCCAGCTTATGTTGCGGAGAACCCCATTGCGTGTGTGGCGCTGGGCGCGGGCCGTGCGCTGGAAAATTACGAGATTATGCGACGCAGCCTGCCCATCGTGCCTGAGTAATGCATTCTTTAATTTTACTCATATGCGTTCTTGACGGTAACGATAATCGACAGTACAATTCCTGACATATTTCTAGAGAAAGTTGGTATTTTCAGATTGATTGAAAAGTTTGTCGTGTTACCAATACCTACAAAAGTGTTGGCAACTCTGCCCTCGTTCACCACAGCGCATACCCTTGTTTTCGAATCGAATGAGACGCTATGAACAACCGCAATGTGATTAGTACGTCTGACGCGCCTGCGGCGATTGGGCCATACTCGCAGGCGATCCGGGCGGGAAGCTTTTTGTTTGCCTCCGGTCAATTGGGTCTGGATCCAGCTACAGGCGACTTGCGCGAGGGGGTTGAAGCGCAGACGCGTCAGGCGCTTGCCAATATGCAAGCCGTGTTGGCCGCAGCCGGTGCACAAGTTGAGCGCGTTGTGAAAACCACCATCTTCCTGGCGGATATGGCAGATTTTGCTGTGGTCAATCAAATTTATGGCGAGGTTTTCGGCCATGAGCCGCCGGCGCGCAGCACAGTTCAGGTGGCTGCATTGCCTAAGCATGGCTTGGTCGAGATCGAAATGATCGTACTGCTGAACGATCAATAGAGCATTAGAAGACATTGTGAATTTATCACCGATCGGGTGACAGGTCTAATTCTGTTTCGGAGGATTGTAGAGTTGTATGAATGAAGTTCGAGTATTGACAACTGGTGGACACGACTGGCTGAGCGATGAGGAATACCGCAATCATCCCATGGCTGCGTTGTTGGAAGAAATCGAGCGCTCGCTGCAGGAGCCGTTCTCTGGCGAGATCCGCACCGGCATCATCGTCGACAAGCGCTCCAACGAAGTCTTAGTGGACATCGGTTTCAAGTCGGAAGGCGTTGTATCGGGACGTGAATTTGATCGCGTCGGTGATACGCTGGAGGCGCTCAATATTGGGGATGAAGTGCCGGTCTATGTCATCCGCGAGGATCGCGATGGCAATCTCCAGTTGAGTATCAGTCGAGCATTGGCCGAAAAGGACTGGGAACGCGCGGAGGAGTTGATGCGCACTCAGGATATTTTCGAGTGCCCGGTCGATTCCTTCAACCGCGGCGGCGTCATTGTCCGGCTGGGCCAGGTGCGCGGTTTTGTGCCGGCCAGCCAACTGACGACCACACCGGTCACCACCAGCGAGGAAGAGACGGATTCCCGTTACTCTTCGTTGATGGGTGACACACTCAAACTGAAGGTGATCGACATTGATCGCAAGCGCAACCGTCTGATCCTTTCCGAACGGCTGGCGATGCGCGAGTGGCGCCGGCAGCAGAAAGACCAACTGTTGGAAACGCTGCACGAAGGGTTGATCATGGAAGGCGTAATCAGCAGCATTGCTGACTTTGGCGCATTTGTCGACCTTGGTGGCGCGGACGGCCTGATCCACCTGAGCGAATTGAGTTGGAACCGGGTCACCCACCCGAGCGAAGTCGTGCGCGTTGGCGAACGCATCAAGGTGCAGATTCTCACCGTCGATGCCGAACGGCGCCGGATCGGCCTGAGCTTGCGGCGGTTGGCGCCACAGCCGTGGGAGATCATCGACAACACCTACCAAGTTGGTCAGATCGTCCAGGGCCGCATCACCAAACTGGTGAACTTTGGCGCTTTTGCCCGCCTGGTGGATACAGGCATCGAAGGCTTGATCCATATCAGCGAACTTTCGGAGCGTCGCGTGGCGCATCCCAAGGAAGTTGTCGCTGAAGGGGATGTCTACGACCTGCGCATCATCCGCATCGAGAGTGACAAGCGCCGCTTGGGTCTGAGCCTCAAACAGGCGCTGCCGGAGCCAGAGGTCGATTGGCAAATTGCTCCCAGCACCGCGCAGGACGAAGCGGAAGCCACTGCGGAAGCCACTGCCGAAGAATCCGTGATCGAAGCTGTTGCCGAGGCGGTTTGACCGCTGCGCATCCAGCCAATTTGATGAAAGCGAAAATATACGGGCACGAGTTCTCGTGCCCGTATATTTTTTGCGAGATCGGTCAAGGTTGGAACGTTGAGAGCATTCAAACGTTCTAATGATAATGGGTAGGTTTCGCTACTCAAAAAGCGAATTGACAAAGTTGAAAACGCATCGTTAAATAAGAGTATGATTTGCCTATTCACCACCCCACCATTGCCCGACAGGTGGGAACTTCAGATCGCAAAGCGGAACAGCACTTACTGCGGTTTCCCTCGTGTTTCTGATATAGTGCACGTGTCGGGGAAGACCGGCTATAGGTTAGTTGTACAAGGGAAGATCTATGTCTGACAAACTAGACCGCTTTACGAAGCGTGCGCGTCGCGTCCTGACGTTGGCGCAAGAAGAGGCGCTCCGACTCAACCACAACTACATCGGCACAGAACATCTGTTGTTGGGGTTGGTGCGTGAGGAGAATGGCGTTGCGGTTAAAGTGCTGCGAGAGTTGGGCGTCGAGCCGGTTCAGATCATCCGTGCTGTCGAACGCACCGTTGGCCGCGGAGAACGCCCACCGTTTGGCAAGCCCACCCTTGCACCGCGCACTAAACGCGTCATCGAGTTAGCGGTGGATGAAGCGCGGCTTATGGGGCATCATTACATCGGCACGGAGCATCTGTTGCTGGGATTGGTGCGCGAAGGAGAAGGGATCGCCGTCAATGTCTTGCGTGGTCTGGGCATCAACCTCGACCGCGTGCGCACGCAGACGGCGCGCAATATCCTGCAGAACCAAGCGCAAACCAAAGAGAAACAAAAGAAAGAATCCAAGACGCCGCTGGTCGACCAACTTGGCTACGACATGACTGCCGCTGCTGAAGAGGACAAGCTCGACCCGGTCGTTGGACGCCAGGCTGAAATCGAGCGCGTGATCCAGATTCTGAGCCGGCGCACGAAGAACAACCCGGCGCTGATCGGCGAGCCGGGCGTAGGCAAGACGGCGATTGTCGAAGGGCTGGCGCAGCGCATCATCGACGGTGATGTGCCTGAGCCTCTGCTCAACAAGCGTTTGCTCATGCTTGACGTGGGCAGCCTGGTGGCCGGCACGATGTATCGCGGCCAATTCGAGGAGCGCCTCAAAAAGGTCATTGAAGAAGTGATCTCCTCCCAATCGATCCTCTTCATTGACGAAGTGCACATGCTCGTTGGCGCTGGCGCGGCTGGCAGCAGCGTCGACGCCGCCAACATCCTAAAGCCTGCGCTTAGCCGCGGCGAGTTGCAGGTGATCGGCGCCACTACGCTCGATGAGTATCGAAAATACATTGAGAGCGACGCGGCCCTGGAGCGTCGCTTCCAACCTATCCTCGTGGAAGAGCCATCCATCGAGGAGACCATAGAGATTCTGCGCGGTGTACGCTCCCGCTATGAAGATCATCACAAGTTGATCATCACCGACGAGGCGCTGCATTCGGCGGCGCACTTGGCGGCGCGCTATGTGCCCGATCGTTTCATGCCCGACAAGGCGATCGACCTGATCGACGAAGCGGGCAGCCGCGTGCGCATGTACAAGGCGCCCTACGCCGCCAATCTGCGTGAGACCTTCATGAGCCTGAAAAAGCTCCAGAAGGAAAAAGAAGTGGCGCTTGACACCCAGCGTTTTGACGACGCCATCGATCTGCGCTACCGCGAAGTCGAACTCGAAGCCCGCCTCAGCGAGCTGCGCGAAGGGTGGAACGAAGCTTCCAACCAGCCAAAAGTCACTGCCGAAGATATTGCTGAAGTTGTGGCAATGTGGACGGGCGTGCCGGTCAGCCGCATTGCTGGCGAAGAGCGCGAACGCCTGCTGGAGATGGAGCGCGTGATGCACGAACGCATTATCGGCCAGGATGAGCCGATCCGGGCGCTTGCCAAGGCGGTTCGCCGCGCGCGCGCGGGATTGAAAGATCCTAAACGACCCATCGGCAGCTTCATGTTTCTTGGGCCGACCGGCATTGGCAAGACGCTGCTCGCCAAGACGCTCGCCGAATTCATGTTTGGCAGTGAAGAGGCGCTGATCAAGCTCGACATGAGCGAGTTCATGGAGCGCCATAATGTCAGCCGTCTGGTTGGCGCGCCGCCAGGCTATGTCGGCTACGAGGAAGGCGGCCAGCTTACCGAAGCGGTGCGCCGGCGTCCTTACAGCGTGGTGCTGCTCGATGAAATCGAGAAGGCGCACCCAGAAGCCTTCAACATGCTGCTCCAGATCATGGAGGATGGCTATCTGTCGGATGCAAAGGGACGCCGCGTGGATTTCCGCAACACGTTGCTGCTGATGACCAGCAATATCGGCGCTAAGTTGATCCAGGGCGCCAAGGGGCTGGGCTTTGTCATCTCCCAGGGTGAAGAAGACGAACGGCGTGAGAGCGAATACGAGAAGATGAAGGCAAAGGTCATGGATGCGCTTAAAAAGACCTTCCGCCCTGAATTCATCAATCGGCTCGACGG
>JACSRH010000437.1 GCA_014879855.1 Caldilineaceae bacterium
GCCATCAACCTGTACGATCTCTGCGTCGAGCTGCTGCAGGAACGGGGCATTTGGGAACTGGTGCTTGAGACGGAACCGACGGTCTCCAAAGCGGAACTCAAGGAGCTGTTGCAGGGCGTGCTCGACCCGGAAGACCACCTGATTCCGGCCATTGCCGCCAGGATGCGCGCGGCAGCGTTCGATGTGATGTTCCTGCACGGCGTCGGCGAGATCTTTCCGTACATCCGTTCCCACAACATTCTCAACAACCTGCAAAGCACGGCCAAGACCCAGCCGACCGTGCTGTTTTTCCCCGGCAAGTATACGCAGAGCGTAGAGAAGGGAGCATCGTTGGACCTGTTCGGACTGCTCCACGATGACAAGTATTACCGTGCGTTCAATATCTTTCACGTGCAGGCATGATGGGAGCTACCCCTATGATGATGTCCAGCATTTTCCGAAAGCCAATCGACCGCCCGATTGAGGGCGTGATCAAGGCCGACGACGAGGCTGCGCTCTACACCGAGGTCGAGGAGTATGTCCTGACCGACGAAGTCATCCGCCGGCTGGAGGAATTCCTGGGCGCGTATCTCCACTACGCGGGCGCCAACGGCGTCTGGATTTCCGGTTTCTTTGGCTCCGGCAAGTCGCACCTGCTCAAGATGCTGGCCTTCCTGCTCGAAAACCGCACGGTCGACGGCGTGCGTGTGCTCGACCTGTTTTTGCCCAAATGCGGTCAGAACGAATTGCTGAAAGCCGATCTCAAGCGCGCCGTTGCCATTCCCGCCAAGAGCATCCTCTTCAACATCGACCAGAAAGCGGACGTGATCAGCAAACAGCAGATCGATGCGCTGCTGGCGGTCTTCGTCAAGGTTTTCGACGAGATGTGCGGCTATTACGGCAAACAGGGCTATATTGCGCAGTTTGAGCGCGACCTGGACAGCCGCGGCCAGTTGGCTGCGTTCAGGAGCGCCTACGAATCTGTGGCCGGCCGCACCTGGGAACGGGGCCGCGAACAGGCGCTGCTCGAGGCGCGCAACGTCGCAGCGGCGTATGCGCAGGTGACGGGAGAGACCGCAGCGGCAGGCGCCGGCATCCTCGACAAATACCGCAGCCAGTACAAGATGTCGATCGAAGACTTCGCCGAACAGGTCAACGCCTACATCGAGCGCCAGGGGCCGGAGTTCCGCCTCAACTTCTGCGTCGACGAGGTCGGCCAGTATATCGCCGACAGCGTCAAGCTGATGACCAACCTGCAGACCATCGCCGAGAGCCTGGCGACCAAATGCCGGGGGCGGGCGTGGGTGATTGTGACGGCGCAGGAAGACATGAGCGACATCCTGGGCGAGATGTCGCAGCAGCAGGGAACCGATTTCACGAAGATCCAGGCGCGCTTTCAGACGCGCATGAAGCTGACCAGCGCCAACGTGGCTGAAGTGATCCGGAGCCGCCTGCTGGACAAGAACGCCGGCGGGATCGACCGGCTCACCGACGTGTACGAGCGCGAACAGAACAACTTCCGCACGCTCTTCGACTTTGCCGACGGCGCCCAGCTCTACCGCAATTTTCGCGACCGCGACGAGTTCGTGCGCACCTATCCCTTTGTCACCTACCAGTTCACGCTCTTTCAGTTGGCCATTCGCAACCTGTCGCTGCATGACGCTTTCGAGGGGCGCCACCGCTCCGTTGGCGAGCGTTCCATGCTGGCGGTCTTCCAGCAGGTGGTGATTCAGGTAGGCGAGCACAAAATTGGCGAGCTGGCGACCTTCGACCTCATGTTCGAGGGCATCCGCACCGCGCTCAAGACGCAGATTCAGAGCGCGATCCAGACCGCCGAGCAGAACCTCGACAACCCGTTGGCGGTGCAGGTGCTCAAGGCGCTCTTCCTGGTGAAGTACGTCAGGGGCTTCAAGGCGACGCTGCACAACCTCACGGTGTTGATGCTGCCCCGCTTCGACGTTGATCTGCTGGCCTTGCAGCGCCGGCTGGAAGAGGCGCTCAACCTCCTGGAACAGCAGACCTACATCCAGCGCAACGGCGATGTCTTCGAGTACCTGACCAACGAAGAGAAGGATGTCGAGCAGGAAATCAAGAACACGGAGATAAGCACCGATGCCCTTGTCGAGGAGATGGAGCGGCTGATTTTCGACGGCATCGTCAAGGAGCGCAAGATTCGCTATGCGGACGGCGCCCAGGATTACCCCTTTGCCCGCAAGATCGACGACCGGCTGATGGGGCGGCAGCAGGAACTGGCCATCCACGTCATCACGCCCTTTCATGAACATGCCGAAAACCCGGCTGTGCTGCGCGCACAGGCGATGGGGCGGGACGAGGTGCTGCTGCTGCTGCCGCCCAACGACCGCTTCATGCGCGAACTGCTGATGTACAAACGCACCGACAAATATGTGCGCCAGAATCTCGCGTCGGCGCAGCAAAGCAGCGTCCAACGGATTCTCAACGAGCGCCAGGTGCAGAACGTCAATCGCCAGGCAATCCTGCGCACGCTGATGGCTGAGATGCTGAGCCAGGCGACGGTGGTGGTCAACGGCCAGGAGTTGGATCTCACCAGCAAGGACGCGCCGACGCGCGTCGTGCAGGGCTTCCAGGAGCTGATCACCCGCACCTACCCCAACCTGCGCATGTTGCGCGGGGTGACCTACCGGGAGGAGGAGATCGCCCGCTACCTGCAGCCGTCGCCCACGCTCTACGGCGACGACAGCGCCAACTACAGCGAAGCCGAGCAGGAGCTGCTGGCTCACATCCAGACCAACAGCCGCAGCGGTCTGCGCACGACGCTGCAGGCGCTGGTGACGCGCTTCGAGCGCAAGCCCTACGGCTGGTATCTGGCGGCGATTCAGTGCACGCTGGCCAAGCTCTGTGCACGCGGCAAGGTGGAGGTGCGTCTCGACGGCAACCTGCTGGAGGGCCAGACGCTGGAGCACGCGCTGCGCAACACGCGGGGATTCGACAATGTGCTGCTGGAGCCGCAGATCGACTTTACGCCAGCCCAGGTGCGTCAGCTCAAGGATTTCCACAGCGACTTCTTCAATGACCCGCCGCTGGCCAATGAGGCAAAGGCGCTGGGACGGGAAACCGCCGCGGCCATGCAGAAGCTAGGCCAGGACCTGGCTGCGCTGCGCGCGCAGGCCGGCGACTATCCGTTCCTCACCGTGCTGGACGCGCCGCTTGCCCAGATCCAGGCGGTGACCGGCAGGCAGTACGACTTCTATCTGACGGAACTGGCGCGGCAGACCGATGCGCTGCTGGACGCCAAGGAACAGGTGCTGGACCCGGTGCGCCACTTCATGAACGGCGCGCAGAAGGAGATCTATGCCAACGCCCGGCGCTATCTGGCGGCGCAGGAGGCGAACTTCCCCCACGTGGCGGGCGACGAGGACCGGCAGTTGCAGGCGCTGCTCGACGACCCGCAGTGCTACGCGGGCAACCGCATGACCCAGGCCAAGAGCCTGCTGGATGGATTGCAAGCGAAGGTGGCGGCGGTCGTTCAAGCCGAGCAGCAGAGCGCGCTGGCCAAGGTCGAGGAGCGCTGGGAACGGCTGACCGGCATGGCAGAATTTGGCGATCTCACGCCCGTGCAGCAGGCGGAACTGCGCCGGCCCTTCGACGAGTTGCAACGCATGCTCCGGCGGCAGACGCTGGTGGCGGTAATCCGTGACACGGTGCAGCGTTTTGACCTGGACGACTACGGCCGCCAACTGGCGCTGATGACGGCCTGGAGCGCGCAGGCGCGGCGGCCCGCGCCAGATGACGGCGACGAACGCAAGGTCATCGAACCGACGCCGGAGTACGTGCTGCAGCGCACACTGGCCATACCCTTCGACAAGCCCTGGCTGGCCGACGAAGGCGATGTGGATGCGTATCTCGCCGCGCTGAAAGCGGCCATGATGGCGGTGATCGAGGCAGGGAAGCGGGTGCAGGTGTGAGTGACGATTTGAAGGAGAGACGGACACAATGTATTGTGTCCGTACCGCCGCGCCATCGTAGGGACACCGATACATCGTGTCCGTTCCGATACTTTCGACATCGGCTGAAACATCGCGAAGTACTATTCGCTTTCCCTGGTGGCTATCTGATGGATGCTCCGAACCTTCATTCACGACGAACGATTCGATACCGCGGATATGACTACACCCAACCGGGTGCGTATTTTGTGACGTTCTGTGCTGCGAAGGGCCATGAGTATTTCGGGCGCATAGCTGCACAGCAAATGGTGCTCAATCCGGTGGGGCAGATTGCCCATGATTGTTGGCGCGCCATCCCGGAGCACCATCACCATGTGCAACTCGACGAATTTGTGATCATGCCCAATCACGGTCATGGTATCGTGTCCCCTGGCCTGCAAAAGCGGGGGTGTTTGGAGTGCAGGGAAGGACACAATGTATTGTGTCCGTACAGAGATGCGCCGGCCGTAGGGACACGAACTATCGTATCCTGCTCTGCAAAGCGGAGATCGGCCGGTCGTACGGACACGATATATCGTGTCCTTCCCTGCAAAAGCGGGGGCAACCTGGATGCAGGGAATCCGCTGGCAACAGAAAGATAATCAACCATGGACACACGCACGCTCGAACGCTTCGCCCGCTCCGCCCG
>JACSRH010000261.1 GCA_014879855.1 Caldilineaceae bacterium
CTGTTTGAAAAGACATCCCTTTGACGCAGAGGCGCAAAGAGGCAGAGGAGCGCAGAGAGAAATGCAAAAAGCCGAGTGAGACCAACTTTTTCTTCTCTGCGAACCTCTGCCCTTCCGCGTCTCAGCGTCAAGATTTGCCCTTTTCAAAGAGCCTCTAAACAATAAAGGAATACGCGATGCGCGTGATTGCAGGCAAGGCCAAAGGCCGAAAACTGAAAATGGTGCCGGGCGAAGGCACACGGCCCATTACCGACCGCGCCAAAGAAGCCCTGTTCAGCATTATGGGCAACTGGATCGAAGAGACCCGCGTGCTCGATCTCTTTGGCGGCACCGGCGGCGTTGGCATCGAATGTCTGAGCCGCGGCGCGGCCTGGGTTGATTTTGTCGATCTCAACCGCAAGGCGGTCGAGACCATCCAGGCCAATGTGCGCCATTGCGGGTTTGAAAGCCAGGTCCGGGTGGAGCGCCTCGACAGTTTTGCCTACCTGCAACGCTATCACGGCCCGCCCTATGATTTGATTTACGTAGCGCCGCCTCAATACCAGGGAATGTGGCTCAAGGCGCTGACACTGGTCGACGACAAACCAGACTTGCTGGCAAAGTTTGGCAGCGTCATCGTGCAGATTCACCCGCGCGAGGAAAGTCCGGTCACGCTCCAGCGGCTCGAAGAGTATGACCGCCGCCGCTATGGCTCGGTGCTGCTGCTCTTTTACGCGGCCGCAGAGGACCTGGCGGAGAGCGACGCGGACGAGGCATTGGCGCTGGACGACAAAGATGAGGTGGATGCTGACGTGGAGGAAGACGACGAAGACGACGAACGTTACTGAATCTGCAATTAAAGAGAGGCAGCCGAAACTGGCTGCCTCTTTTTTGATTGCGGTGCAGGCTCACCTATTCAGCCATCGGGACGTAGAGAATCTGCCCTTCGGCGGCGTCGGCGGGCACGGTGACTGCGATCTCCTCATTCAGCGTGGCATGGCCGGCTGGATCGGCCAGCGCAAAGGTGTAGCTGCCAGGCTCCAGATTTTCCACGAGCACGCCGGCGTCGCTGGAGGTGAATTCACCCACCGCGTTGCCTTCGGCGTCCGTCACGTTCAGAACCACCCCGGTGAGGTTGCCTTCGGCGTCATCCATCACCGCGTTGCCGTTGGCGTCCACAAAGAAAAGCACGGCGACGGCGTCCGCGGGCACAGCCGGATCGCTCACCAGCAGCGGCCTGGTGGCAATGGCGGCGGGGGCGGTGGACGACTGCGCCGCGGTGGCCGGTGCTGCGGTGGGGCCATCCAGCTTGCGCATCGAGACCAGCGCCTGATCCAGTGCGCCGACAAAGGTGTCAAATTTATCGCCAGTGACTGCCAGCGCGGCGACCGCGGTCTCCAGGCTGTTGACGGCGCCGGATTGCGTCTCGAGCTGAACCAGCGTGTTATCGACCTGACTGCGGGCCGCCGCCAGTTGGTCGCGCACATCCGTCACCTGGCTGGCGACTGTGTCGACATTCTGGCTGACCGCGCCGACGTTTTCATTGACGCGCGCCAGGTTGGCTTCCATGACGGCCAGACGTTCGGGATGGGTGAAGTTGAGCGTGCCGCCGTTGATGATCGCCAGCACGAGCAAAGTCGCCAACATGCCCAGCACCGCGCCGCCGATGGCGGCAAAGAACATGGAGAGCGAATCCTGCGACGCGGCTTTATATTCCAACTCCGGCGCGGCGGGCTTGCGTTCGCCGCTCTTCATTTCAAGGGATTCATTCTGTACACTCATAATGCTCCTTCATAGGTTATTGTTTTTGTTACTCATACCATTCTACAGTCGCACTATACCACAATCCTGGTGCGCACTTTTGTTTATCTTCTTACACGCTTCCGAACATGCATGCCATAATAGCGCAAAGTTCCAAGTGCATCGGTAATCACCGCTCCTTGCCGTCCAGCGTATCTAACGGCGAGAGGTTATCTGTATCCTTCTTGCTTTTGTGTCTTGAAATGCGGTTGACAAGCTATTGCGGCACGTAGTTCACACTGCTGGTAAGAAGGATTTTGTCAAAAACGAATCCATCTTCACGCATCCAAATATCAATTTCTTGAAACGGACTACTAGCGGGATTTTGACCAGCTCTTGTGTTTATATTATGGCTATAAAAATGTACTACGGGATTTGAAGTTGGTTCAAGAGGATTCTGCCGATTCCAATATAACCTTGAGCGAACTTGGATAGATGCCGCTTTTAAAGTAGTAAAAGGGATGCCTGAAGGAACTCCTAGAGCACTTGGAGGCCACCATTCTAATGGAATTGTGTCTTTGGTAGCTGTATTGATAGAAGAGAAGCCAAATGTATAATTGGGATTATTGCAACCAGATGGCACGCGCATTCTTATTGGATCGTTTAAACCAATTTGTGCATTGGCAGTATCTGCCCCAATTAAAAATAGGATGATGGCAACTAAACAGGCTGTGATGAAGCTGTAACGGAAGTGAAATGCATCGTTGTTAATTAGGTGAAGCATACTTCTTCTTCCTCCTGAATTTATCGTGTGAGGTTGATAAGCTCAAAGATTACGCCTGTCGAGTCAGAGCTAGAGCGAACCACTGCATAAGATCCTGAGGGAGAAATGGAAATCAAATCGGCGTCACTTATTGCTTTCCAGAATCTGCCGTCTTTCGTAGTAGCAAGAGTATAACTTTCTAACCGGTCTTCCGTTCCAGATTTAACCCAGTCACTACTAGCTACCATAAATAAGATCACCTGATCATCAAAGGCCCAGGACGGCGTAGAAAAACCACCTTGCATGCCATCAACATTGAAGCCCAGATCTTTTTTTGATATCAGGTTTGTTGTTGCTTTAGTATCAGACTCATATACAAAGAGTCCTTGTGGCGTTGTATAAGCGATTGATTTCCCATCTCCGCTCCATGCTACATTATGCGGAGTGTCAATTTTCTCAATCTGCCCTTCGAGTTTATTGTCAGCAAGATTTACAATATATGCTGGTTGATTTGCCGACATAACTATCACTCGCTCTCCAGTTGGATCTATCAAAAAAGCTGGATCTGCTTCATTGAGCATTTGCTCTTGTGAGTCTACAGATATTCCGACAACTTGTGAAATATCCGTAATAGGCGCCGGTTGAACGTCTTGTTTGGTAATTTCGCTCAATTCATTCAGGGTGGGAAACAAGACCAGGCGATGAAGATTGTTGAGGGCGAGCAAATTTTCTTTATTGGTTTGGGCATGTTGCTGTATGGGCCGATATGGGGGAATTACATCTCTAAGCAACACTTCGTCTTTTGCCTCGTCAATGAATCCATTCACCAGATCGTAATGGCTTCTGCTCCATCCGCTTTCCAAAACTACAAGCGGCTCTTCTATGCGTTGTTTGAGATAAATAATTGATTTACCATCGCGACTCCAAACAGGATAAGAGGCGTTTTCCCTCCATAACGAAATTTTCGCAGTTTGAATGTCCCCAATATATATCTGATTGACATATTCACCGTCAAATACATTTGCATACTCGCCTACGAATTGACTGTGATCCGGTGACCACGAGATGTTTCCAAAAAATGGGGAGTCCCCTTTGGGAAAATCTAGTTGACTCACGATTTCAAATTTAATACTGTCTAGCTCTGGAGAGACTGGATCGAAACTTGGAATGGGAACAGGCTGAACAGGTACAATGTTGAATGGTTCAGGCTCATCAGGATTAGCTACTTCGTCCGTTTGTGTTTCATCTGATGGAGTGGAGGTTATCGAATTGCTCAATTCGACCGAACTATTTTCATTGCTCTCGTTACCAGAAACAATCGGCAGAAAGATATCACTGGGTGGCGTAGCTTCAGCGTCAGCGAAGGGGGCTCCTGTACCGACCGTACTTTGTCGCAAACTTGAACGAGGCAGAGAAAACAAGGCAAAAAATAATGGTAAGAGAATCATTACTCCTGAAAGTAGACCTACAACTTTTCGTAGCATATAGTTCCTCCTGCGTTTTACTGAGTTCTAGATTGGCAGCTAATGTCACCTAATATTCCGTGTTGCACAGTCAATCCCGTTGCGCAGCACATAACACGGAACATCGACAGCATTAAAAGTCAACCTAACGAAAAGTTAGCCTAGCCAATAATAGTTTATCGGCAGGATGCAACGTGCGTCAAGCCGGTTGAGGTTACAATTGCACGACGATTCTCGGACGTTCTCACTGCAACATCCGCCTGCACAACCCGTTCAGGCAGCCAGCGCCGCGACTCAGTCAGAATTGGCTGCGCTTGAATTTATCCTTTCGCCTGCGGCCGCGCCACTCTTGGCGGAATTGGCGCAGGCGCCGCTCGACGAGACGCACACGCTGACGCTGCTCACGCATCTGCGGCGGACGCTGGCGCCAGAACTGGCCACCGCCTTGTTGACGCAAGCGCGTCTGCGCCGCCGTGCACAGGCCAAATTCACCGCGGCCGCACGCATGGTCTTCACCGCTGAGGCGCTGGAGCAAGCCACGGCCGAGGCGCCCGCGGCGCAGCGCGCCGCGCAGCTTGACGCGTGGGCAGGCGAGGGGCGCTTGCTCGACCTCGGCTGTGGCATCGGCGGCGATCTGGTGGCGCTGGCGCAGCGCCGCGAGGTGGTCGCTTATGAGCTGGACCCAGTGCGCGCCCGCTGTGCACAGCACAATGTCGCCGTGCATGGGGTGGCTGCCCGCGTGACCGTGCACGTTGCCGACTGGACGCAGGCGCTTGCCGGCGGAAAGTTACCCCACGCGGCCGCCGCTTTTATCGACCCCGCGCGGCGCAGCGGCGGCCGGCGCACCTTCAGCCTGCACACCATGCAGCCGCCGCTTGGCGAAATTCTCAAGCTGCGAGACTCTATCCCGCTGCTGGCGGTCAAGGTCATGCCGGGCGTGGACACCGCGGAACTTCCTGCGGGCTGCAACGTTGAGTTTGTCAGCCACGCGGGGACGTGCAAGGAAGCGGTGCTCTGGTTTGGGCGCGAGGATGCGCCCCCGCGCTGGGCGTCGGTGCAGCGCGCGGATGGCTGGCACACGCTGCCCAACGACGGGACGCCGCCGCCGGTTGGTGAACTGGCGCCCGGCATGGTGTTGTATGAGCCTGACCCGGCGGTCATCCGCGCCGGCGCGCTGACGCCGCTGTGCATACGAGTCCGCGGTCACTTGTTTGCACCGGACATTGCCTACATCGTCGCGCCGGCTTGGCGCGATGAGCCGCTGGCACAGGCCTTCGCCATTGACGAGATGCATCGCTTCAGCCTCAAGCTGCTCAACCAGCGCTTGGCAACGCTGGGCGTGGGTCAGATCGAGCTGCTCAAGCGCGGCTTCCCGGAGGAGCCAGAAGCATTGCGGCCGCGGCTGCGCTTAACGCCCGGCGGCGCGGCCGGCGTGGTGATCTTCACCCGTCGCGGCGACGCCCACTGGATGCTGATCGGCCGCCGGCTCTCTAGATTTCAGTAAGCATACAACCTTCCGAGAGGGGGCGTGTTCGATGTTGGACTGCTACACAGCCATCGCAAAAACAGACCACGGATGGGGAGGATCAGGCGGATTCTCACAGATTTCACCTGAAAGTATCTGGCGTTGTCCGTCTAACCCGTCTAATCCGTCTAATCCGCGGGCTATAGACATTCCGAACAGTGTTGATACGGTGAAAGGCGCCTGATGGTGCCATGAGCGGGGAGGAGCGTATGGTCACCCAGGAAGAACTCGTCAAACTAGCGCGCAACGTAGGGGAAAAGCTGGCGCGGCGCAAGCTGATGTGCGCCACCGCCGAAAGCTGCACTGGCGGGCTGATCGGTCACATCATCACGGAGAATGCCGGCAGTTCGGCCTATTTTGCCGGCGCGGCGGTCGTCTACAGCTATGCGGCCAAAGAGCGGCTGCTTGGCGTCGATCACGAGCAATTAATCCGCGAAGGCGCGGTCTCGGCGGCGGTGGCGCAGCAGATGGCGCAAGGGGCAGTGACGTTATTCGGCGCTGATGTAGCGGTCAGCGTAACCGGCATTGCAGGGCCGGGCGGCGGCCTGCCCGGCAAGCCGACCGGCACAGTCTATCTCCACCTCAGCGCGGCCGACGGATACGAACGCGGCGCCCATCACGTCTGGGAGGCAGACCGCAGCGGCAACAAGCTGTTGAGCGCCCAGGTCGCGCTGCGGATGCTGCTCGACTACCTGGATGCGTAGGGGTGGGGTAGAATGGAGGCCGGAGATTGGAGATGGGGAGATTGGAGATTGAGGAAAGGCGTCCTCAGTTTCCAGCCTGGTATAGAAATTGCGAGTAATACAGCATGGCCAAAGAAGTTTTAGTCAAAGAAGCGGTGGACACGCTGATCCGCGTGATGTCAGACGGCAAGGTGCAACCCACATCGTTTGTCTGGCGCGACCGCACCCGCTATGTCGCTGATCTAGGGCGACAGTGGGAGGAGCGCGTTGATGGCAAGCTGGTGCACTGCTATCTGATCCAGTCGGTGGATCAGAACACCTATGAATTACACTGGGACGCCGGCGAAAATCGCTGGACGCTGCATCGCGCCTGGTTGCGCGATCTCGTCGTGTAAAGCACAAGGATAGCCGTGTAAAGCACAAGGATAAAGGTGATGCCGGATGGCTGAACGTCTAGCTGTGCCTACCGTTTCAACCGAGCAGATGCAGGAAATCGACCGCCTCATGGTCGAGGTCTACACCATCGATTTGCTCCAGATGATGGAGAATGCAGGTCGCAGCCTGGCAATACTGGCGCGCGCGCTGCTCGGCGGCGAGGTGACCGACCGCCCGATCGTGGTGCTGGCGGGGCGGGGCAATAATGGCGGCGGCGGGCTGGTCGCGGCGCGCCACCTGCTCAACTGGGGTGCGTGGGTGCAGATCGTGTGCAGCTATCCGCCCGCAGCCTATCAAGGCGCGCCCGCGCGCCAGTTGCAGATTCTACAGGCAATGGGCGCTCCGTTGGCCTGGGCCGAAGAAGGGTGGGAGCTGCCGCCCGCGGACCTGTTGATCGATGCCATCATCGGCTACGGGCTGCGCGGCGACCCGCGCGGCGCCGCGCGCAATTTGATCCAGCTTGCGAACAGCAGCGCCGCGCCTATCCTGAGCCTGGACGCGCCGAGCGGGGTGGACAGCACAGAAGGCCGCGTATTTGCGCCGCACATTCAGGCCGCGGCGACGCTGACATTGGCGCTGCCCAAAACTGGCTTTCGCCAACCAGCCGCGGCGGCCGCATGTGGTGCGCTTCACCTCGCCGACATCAGCGCGCCCGCCGCGCTGTACGAGCAGCTTGGCATTGCGATGCCGCTGCTCTTTGGCCGCGCCAACCTCATTGCGCTGGCAGTGGAGGACGGTGAGATCTGGGCGGAGGCTTGACATGGCCGATTTCAGCGTGCTCTACTTGCTTGGCTACGCCCTCATCCTGCTGGGTCTGGTCGGCGCTGTTTTGCCACTTGTGCCTGGCCCGCTGCTGATCTGGCTGGGCGCCTTCGTCTGGGCCTGGGGTGACGGTTTTGTGCGCGTCAACTGGGTCGTGCTGGCGGTGTTAGGTGTGCTGGCCGCGCTGGCCTGGGCGTCGGACATCCTGCTGACGACAGCAATGAGCCGTCGCTCTGGCGTCAGTTGGAAGGCAATTGGCGGCGCCATGATGGGCGGGCTGGTCGGTGGGCTGCTGCTCGTTGAGGTTCCGATCATCGGCGTCCTCTTTGGCGCGCTGGTCGGCGCTATGCTCGGCATGTTGGTGGTGGAATGGTTCGACAAGCGCAACCTGCACCGGGCGCTGCGAGCTACGTGGAGCTATCTGGTCAACTCGCTGGCCGCGTCGGCGCTGGAAATCGTCATTGCCGTGGCGATGATCAGCATTTTTGTCTGGCAGACATGGTCGTAGGATGATGAACACCTCATGCGCGCACTGATTGCGGTCAACGGCGTTATCGAAGATTACACCGCCATTGCCAGGCGCCTGCACGCTGACGATCTGCTGATCGGCGCTGACGGGGGCGCGGCGCACTGGCTGGCCATGGGGCGCCGGCCACAGCTCGTGGTCGGCGATCTCGACAGCTTGCCCGCTGCAATGGTCGATGACTTCATTGCTCAGGGCGTTCAAGTGGAGCGTCACCCGCGCGAGAAGGACCAGACTGATCTTGAACTCGCCATCGAACGGGCGCTTGCCCACGGCGCCAGCGAGGTGTTGCTGATCGGTGCGCTGGGTGGGCGGTTGGATCAGACGCTGGCAAATTTGTTGATCCTGGCGCAGCGGGCGTGGGCGACGCCGGTGCGCATCATGGAGGGCGACCAGCTTGCCGAAATCCTGCGCGGCCCAGGGGCGCTGGACCTGCACGGGCCGCGCGGCGGCACGGTTAGCCTGATCCCGTTGAGCGAAACCGTGCGCGGCATCACCTACACCGGGCTGCGGTATCCGCTCGACGACGCCACATTGCCCTTTGGCAGCACGCGCGGGGTCAGCAATGAATTTCTCACCTCGCCTGCTACAATTACAATTCAGGCGGGCATGGCGTTGGTGATCCACACTGTGGCTGACGCCGCGCCGTAGCCACACCGCGGGCTGATCGCCCGACCTACTGATTCTGCTCCGCAGCTACAGGCGCACTGAGCTGCCGGGCACGGTTTGACAGAATTGCCAGCGCCGCGGCGGAGAGCAACGTCAACGCAAGGCCGATAAGCTGGCTGGTGCGAAATCCTGCGGTCACCGCGCTGTTGGCGGCAAACGCATCGGCGATCAAGAGGACGAGACCGGTCGCCAACCCGGCATGGCCGATGGACGCCCCCGGCGCCCGCGGATCGCTCAGCCCCCAGACAACAGCGATGCTCACCAGAAAGCCGACCGCGCGATAGAGTGCGGCCGGATGCTGCATGGCCCCATAGTAGGGTCGCGCCCACGGCAGATCGCTGGGGAGGCCGAGTATGGCGCCTGTCAGATAGTCCGCTATGGAGATGACGTTGGCAGCCATCAGAAATCCGACCGCAAACGCGGCGACGATGCGCGTCGGGCTGAGCGCGTGGCGCAACAGGTAGGCGTAGGCTGTCACGCCCGCGGCGAGCAAGCCGGGCCAGAACGCAAAGCCGCTGGGACGCAAGCTGACGATCAACGTCGGCTCCGCTGCATAGACATACCAGAACTGAAAGACGTTCCATAGCCTTGCCACGATCAGCCCGGCCAGCACCGCGAGCAGGCCGGTGTTCCAGACATCGTCCGTGCGCAGGCCAAGGCGGCGGCCAAAGCGACCGGCGATTTCCAAGCCAAGAAAGACGGCCAGCATCGCAAAGATCGGGCCGGTGGGCAGGGTGACGGGGCCAAAAGGCAGTGCTGGATACATTGTCAGCAGACTCTAATCTTTCTGACGAACGAAGTCATGTACACTGAAAGGAAGGAGCAAATTGCGAGGGGCGAGGAGCGGGCCGCTCGATGATCGGGCTGCTTCTTGTTTGCAAGATGCGCGCTAATGTCTGTGTAGCGTTGCCACATGAAAGATCACTCTTATTGAGAGCTCCCCGACTTAGGGAAGCTGATGAAATCAAAAAGGATAATGAGCGTATGCGTATTCTCGTGACTGGCGGCGCCGGTTTCCTGGGCAGCCACCTGTGCGACCGGCTCCTGGCTGAAGGCCACGATGTGATTGCGATGGACAACTTGATCACGGGTTCGACCGACAACATCGCCCATCTGGCCAGCAACCGGCGCTTTCAGTTCATCCATCACGATGTGACCAACTACATTTACCTCAAAGGGCCACTGGACGCTATTCTACACTTTGCCAGTCCTGCCAGCCCAATCGACTACCTGGAGCTGCCGATCCAGACGCTGAAGGTGGGCAGCCTGGGCACGCACAACGCGTTGGGGTTGGCGCTGGCAAAAGGCACGCGCTTCCTGCTGGCCAGCACAAGCGAAGTCTACGGTGACCCAATGGTGCATCCACAGCAGGAAACCTACTGGGGCAACGTCAACCCCATCGGGCCGCGCGGCGTTTACGATGAGGCCAAACGCTTTGCCGAGGCGATGACGATGGCCTACCATCGCAGCCACGGCGTTGATACGCGCATCGTGCGCATCTTCAACACCTATGGCCCGCGCATGCGGCTGAGCGACGGCCGCGTTGTGCCCAACTTTGTCGGCCAGGCGCTGCGTCAGGAGCCGCTGACCGTCTACGGCGAAGGCAAGCAGACGCGCAGCTTCTGCTATGCCAGCGATCTGGTGGACGGTATCTATCGCCTGCTCCTCAGCGACGAAAACGAGCCGGTCAACATCGGCAATCCGGCCGAGCTGACGATCCACGACTTTGCCCAGGTGATCAACGAGCTGACCGGCAACCCGGCTGGCATCCGCTTCGAGCCGCTGCCGGTGGACGATCCCAAGCAGCGTCAACCCGACATTACCAAAGCGCGACGCATTCTTGGCTGGGAGCCGAAGGTGGATCTGCGCACGGGAATGACGCAGACGGTGGAATGGTTCAGAAACCAGTTGGCCGTGAAAGATTAGATGGTCCGTTCACCACAAGGTAATGATGCGTTCCTTCTGCTCGCGCAATTTCTCCCGGTTCGAGCGCAGGGCGATCATCACTGCCACCAGCACCATCACGCCGTAAATGGCAAAGGGCCAGGGTGAAATTTCGTCTACAGACAAAATCAGAAAGAGGGCAAAGGCGGAAACCGCCACAGCGAGCGTGCCGATCGAGGCAATGCGCGACCACCAGATGAGAAAGGCGCCGATGATAATGGTAATGCCGCCCACCAGCGGGTTGAGCGCCAACGTCGTTGCAGCCGTGGTAATGCCGCCTGCGCCACCTTTGAAACCGTTGAGGAACGACCAGTTGTGGCCAATGACGGCAAGCCCGCCCGCCAACGCCGCGGCAAGATCCAGGGCGTTCTTACGCATCAGCGCATCCTCCACCGACATCGAACTGGGTTCAGGGAAAAACAAGAAAAAGAGCCAGCGCACGAGCAGCACCGCCACCACGCCTTTGACGGCATCGCCGATGATCGTCGGCACAGCAGCCTTCAGCCCGGCCGCCCGCCAGGCGTTCGTCCCGCCGATGCGACCGCTGCCCACAGTGCGAATGTCGACGCCGTACATCCGGCAAACCCACAACCCCACCGGGATCGAGCCAAGCAGGTACCCAATCAGCGCGGCCAACGGTACAAACGCCCACATCATGTGTGTCCCCTTTTGCTAAACACGGATAACATGGATTGAACGGATGGTTGCAGATCAGAGCAGCGAAGATCAGCCAATCCATGCCATCAGCACACCATTTTAATCCCATCTCTTCTAAAGCAAGGCGCTCACTGCTGCCAGCGCCGCGTCGTAATTCGGGTGTTGGCCGATGCCCGGCACATATTCCACATAACGCACAATATCGTCGGCGTCGATCACAAAGATCGCGCGCTGGTCCGCACCCAAAGCAGGCACGGCGGCGCCATACGCCTTGCCAAATTCCAATCCCATATAATCCGAGAGCATCAACACGCGCTCAACGCCGGCGACGCCGCACCAGCGCTTCTGCGCCATCGGCAGATCGACGCTCACCGTCACTACAATGACCTGGTCGCCCAGCTCAGAAGCCACTTCGTTCATACGCCGCGTCTGGGCGTCGCACACACTGGTGTCGATGCTTGGCACCACACTGACCAGCCGGATTTTGCCAGCGGTGCCGGCCAGAAGGTCGAAAGACGACAAAAAACCCGTGGCCAGCTTGACTTCCGGCGCCTTGTCCCCTACGTGCAAAGGCGCGCCGATCACGGCCAAGTGCAGATCGCGAAACGCAACGGTTCGCTCGCTCATCTCAAAATTCCTTTCCGTTCGCAATTCAGATTGATTGAATAGCGTGCGTTATCAAAATCAGATAAAATCTACTCTCTTGATGCTGGAGGCGGCGTCTTGGGTGCTTCATCGCCGGCAACGACTGGAATGGTAGGATGCACGGGGGGCGGGGGCGGTTTCACATCAGCCATGGTGTCCGCGCGAATGTTGACGGCTGCGCGCATCAACACATTGTCGTCCATGTAAAAGCTGTTGACGTTGAGCACGCCGCCAACCTGGCTTCCCTCCAACAGTTCCACGCGATCGGCTTGGATCAGCCCCTTAAATTTGCCGCGGATGCTGACCACCCTGGCGACAATGTCACAGTTCACTATCGCGGTCTCGGTCAGAATGACATTGGCTGGCGTTTCAATGTGACCCTGCTCGACCGCGCCGTCGATGCGGATGCTAGCGTCGCATTGCAGCCGGCCGCTAAAAGTCGCGCGCGGCCCGATCAGGACTTCGATGGCGTCAGGTTCTGGGCGAGATGTACGACCAAACACGTGGGCCTCCTACGATAAAATCAGTTTCGATGAAATGCTCTCGCCGCGATAGATGCGATTGATAATGTCCGCTAACAACTGCGCCACCGATAGCACCACTACCTTGGAACGCCGTTTGGTTTCTGAAACCGGAATGGTATTCATTACTACCAGTCGCTCGATCCGTTCGTCTTCGTCGAGCCGCTGGATCGCGGTCGGCAACAGCACGGGATGGGTGACCGCGAAGCAGGCTGTGCCGGCGGCGCCCGCTTCATACAGGGCATCGACCTGTTTTAACACGCTTCCACCTGCCATCACGTCGTCGATGATGATCGGACGCCGTCCCTGAATGTCGCCGACCACATGCGTCGTCTCTGTCGTCGTAAAATCGGTGCGGCGTTTATGCATGACGACCAGCGGCAAATTGAGCAGCTCAGCATACTTGCCCGCCATGCTGGCGCGCCCGACATCGGGGCTGACGATCGCGGCGTTGGCATACTCCGGCGCACGGAAATAATCCGCCAGCAGATGAACCGCGCTCAACGGATCGACCGGAATGTTGAAGAAGCCCTGAATGGCGCGATTATGAATGTCGACGTAGACGACGCGGCGCGCGCCTGCCATCTCAATCATGTTAGCCACTACGCGCGCACTGATCGCCTCCCTTCCCTTCGCCATCCGTTCTTGCCGCGCATAGGGGAAGTAAGGGATCACCACGCTGACGCTGTGCGCACTCGCCCGCCGAAACGCGTCAAGGTAGAGGATCAGCTCGACCAGGTGCTCATTGACCGGCTCACAACATGGTTGGATAAAAAAGATATCTTGATCGCGCACGACTTCGTCAAGCATCACATGCATCTCACTGTCCGGCAACCGACGCGTAGTTGCACGCCCTAAGTCGACATGCAAAATGTCGGCAATTTCCCGCGCCAGAGCAGGATGGGCGGAGCCAGTGAAGATGCGTAGAGGATGGTAAGACTGGACCACGAAACCCTCCCGGATTACAATTACAGTGGAGATTTGGAATACTCACTGATTACACAGCTACCGCCACTCAAAATTATATGATAGCATGAGGGCAGTCAACAATTCAGCACGCTACGAAAGCTAATGATGAGTCAGACTAAACTACTTGTTGCCACCCATAACCCCGGCAAAGCGCGCGATTACGCGCATCTTCTCGCCGGCTTGCCCCTTGCGGTTACATGGCTCGATGAAGTCGGCGTCACCGAGGCCGTCGAGGAGACAGGCGCAACCTTCACAGAAAACGCCTTGTTAAAAGCACGTCATTATGCAGCCACCGCCGGACTGTTGACGTGGGCCGACGACAGCGGGCTGGAAGTGGATGCATTGGGGGGGCGGCCAGGCGTCTATTCGGCGCGCTATGGCGGGCCTGATCTGTCCGACCGCCAACGGTATGCCGCGCTGTTGCGCGAACTGGCAGCTGTCCCCGAAGCTGAACGCAGCGCCCGTTTTCGTTGCGTCGTCGCGCTGGCGCGGCCCGATGGCAGTGCATGGCTCGCGGAGGGCGTTGTTGAGGGTCATATCCTGACCGCACCGCGTGGCGACAACGGCTTTGGTTATGACCCAATCTTCTTCCTAGCAGACTATGGGGCGTCAATGGCGGAGCTGCCGGTCCAGCTCAGAAACCAGATCAGCCATCGCGCCATTGCCTCGCAAAATGCCCAGAGAATTCTGGCCGATCTACTCAAACAAGAGTCACAGCATGAAAAAGCTGATCAATAATCCATCCATCGTGGTCGAAGAAGCAATGCTCGGCATGGCGCGCGCTCATCCGCATTTGCTGCGCGCCTATTTTGATCCCAACTATATCGTGCGCGCGGATGCGCCGCGGCCAGGCAAAGTAGGCGTGCTCTCCGGTGGGGGCAGCGGCCACGAGCCGATGCATGGCGGCTTTGTCGGCGCGGGCATGCTGGACGCGGCCTGCCCTGGCCGTATCTTCACGTCGCCCACGCCCGACCAGATCGAGGCCGCCTCTCATGCTATTCACGGCGGCGCCGGCATCCTCTTCATCGTCAAAAATTACACAGGCGATATATTGAATTTCGATATTGCCGCCGAACTATGTCAGGCCAGTGGCATCGACGTAGCGACGCTGCTCATCCACGACGATGTGGCCGTGCAGGACAGCTTGTACACCGCGGGCAGACGCGGCGTCGGCGTCACCGTGTTTGCCGAAAAAATTTGCGGCGCCGCGGCCGAAGCCGGCGCGCCGCTCGAGCGTGTCGCCGCCATTGGCCGCAAAGTGGGCCAGCAAGGGCGCAGTATGGGCATGGCGCTCACTTCTTGCATTGTCCCCGCGGTGGGACGCCCCACTTTTGTGCTGCAGGAAGATGAGATGGAGATTGGCGTCGGCATTCACGGCGAACCAGGCCGCGAGCGCGTTGCGCTGCAGACAGCCGATGAGATCACCGACATCCTCGTCGCCACAATTTTCGACGACTTACCTTTCCGTCGCGGCAGCCGCGTGATTGCCATGGTGAATGGCATGGGTGGCACGCCGCTCATCGAGCTTTACATTATCTTCCGGCGCCTGGCGAGATTATGCGACGATCGTAATATCACGATCAGTCGCAACTTGATTGGCAATTATGTAACCTCGTTGGAAATGGCGGGTTGCTCGATCACCCTGCTCGAAGCCGACGACGAATTGTTGCACTTATGGGACGCACCCGTACACACCGCGGCTTTACATTGGTGACAAGGTGTCGATTTCTGGAACCGATCGCTTATGACGTCTGATACAACGCTCAATATTGATACTGCAATTCTAACTGACTGGATCAACAGATACGCAAACCAGATTTCAGACAATAAGGCGTATCTGACCGAACTTGACGCTGAGATTGGCGACGCCGATCATGGCATCAATATGCAGCACGGCTTTGAGGCAGTTCAGCAGCGGTTGCCCGGCTTTGCCGGTGAGCCGCTGAGCGTATTCTTCAAGAATATCGGCATGACGCTGCTCTCCAAAGTCGGCGGCGCCAGCGGACCGCTGTATGGCACGCTGTTCCTGCGCATGGGCATGGCGTCAGCCGGCAAGTCCACGCTGACGCCCATCGAGTTTGCCGAGGCTTTGGCTGTTGGCGTCGAAGGCATCCGGCAGCGGGGCAGCGCACGTCCTGGCGATAAGACGATGGTCGACGCGTTGACGCCAGCGGTGCTTGCTTTGCATCACGCGCTCGAGCATGGCGCCACGCTCTGCGCAGCCTTGCAAGCGGCGGCCGCGGCCGGTGAAGCAGGTATGAAGGCGACGATCTCGATGCAAGCGTATAAAGGGCGCGCCAGCTATCTTGGGCCGCGCAGCATCGGACATCAGGATCCAGGAGCGACATCAGCCTATCTGTTGATCAAAAGCGCGGCCGAGACATTCTGCCCAGCCGAGCAGGCAACCCGTTGAGTTGCCCCACAAAGGGAATATCTGCATGAGTAAATTTGTCGCAGCGATCGATCAAGGCACCACCAGCACGCGCTGCATGATTTTCAACCATCGCGGCGAGACGGTCAGCGCCTATCAACTCGAACACGCGCAGCTCTATCCGCAGGCCGGTTGGGTGGAGCACAATCCACTGGAGATCTGGCAGCAGACGCAGCGCGTCGTACAAGGGGCGCTGGAAAAATTGGGTGGTCAGGCGCAGGATATTGCCGCCGTCGGCATCACCAACCAGCGCGAGACGACTGTGGTTTGGAACCGCAAAACGGGCAAACCGTACTATAACGCCATCGTGTGGCAGGACATGCGCACTGATCATCTGTGCGCACAACTGGGCGGGAGCGACGGGCCGGATCGCTTTCGCGCGCAAGTGGGATTGCCCCTCTCCACTTATTTTTCCGGGCCAAAGCTGCGCTGGCTGCTCGACAATGTGCCCGGTCTGCGCGCAGACGCGGTGCGCGGCGACGCCCTGTTCGGCAACATCGACGCGTGGCTAATCTGGAACCTGACCGGCGGCATCGATGGCGGCGTGCATGTCACCGACGTGACCAACGCCTCGCGCACGATGCTGATGGCGCTCGCCAGCGCCCAATGGGACGATGAAATTCTGGCGGCGATGGAAATTCCGCGCGCCATGTTGCCCACGATCCGCCCTTCCAGCGACCCGGCGATCTACGGCTATACATTGACCGACGGCCCTTTTGGCGCGCGGCTTGCGATCTGTGGCGCCCTGGGCGACCAACAGGCGGCGACGGTCGGACAGACTTGCTTTGCCGTGGGGGAAGCCAAGAACACCTATGGCACGGGCTGCTTTATGTTGCTCAACACGGGGACCGACATTGTGCCCTCCCAGCATGGCCTGCTGACCACGACCTGCTACAAATTCGGCGACGCGCCGACTGTTTACGCGCTGGAGGGATCGATTGCCATCAGCGGCGCGCTGGTGCAGTGGCTGCGCGATAACCTGCGCATGATCGATGTGGCCAGCGATATCGAGAATCTCGCCTACACCGTCGACGACAATGGCGGCATTTATTTTGTGCCGGCGTTTTCGGGTCTCTATGCGCCTTATTGGCGCAACGACGCGCGCGGGGTCATTGTGGGGCTGACCCGCTTTATCAATCGCGGTCACATCGCGCGCGCCGCGCTCGAAGCCACTGCCTTCCAGACGCGCGAGGTGCTCGACGCCATGCAGCAAGATGCAGGCATCGAGCTTCAGACCCTCAAGGTCGATGGCGGCATGGTGCGCAACGAGCTGCTGATGCAGTTTCAGGCTGATGTGTTGGGCGTGCCGGTCATCCGCCCGCGCATCAGCGAGACAACCGCGCTGGGTGCAGCCTATGCCGCCGGGCTGGCTGTAGGTTTCTGGAAAAACACCGACGAGATGCGCGCTAACTGGGGCATCGATAAAACATGGCAGCCGGCAGCCGACGACGCGGCCCGCACAAAACTCTATGCAGCATGGAAGAAAGCCGTTACACGCACCTTCGATTGGGCATAACCATCCATCATGGTCAGCATCGTACTCGTCTCGCACAGTAGTGAACTGTCCGCAGCCGTAAAAGCGTTGGCGGATCAACAAATTCACGGACGGGCGCAGATCGTTGCCGTGGGTGGCAGCGACAACCCACATCAACCTTTTGGCACCGACCCGATCGCCATTTCTGAGGCGATCCACGCGGCCTGGGGAGACGATGGCGTATTGGTGCTGATGGACCTCGGCAGCGCTGTCATCAGCGGGCAAGTGGCGCTGGATTTGTTGCCGGACGAAGAACGCGCCCGCGTCCGCCTTTCCGTCGGCCCATTTGTGGAGGGTGCGATGGCAGCCGCGGTGCAAGCTTCGATCGGCATGAGCCTGGAAGCCGTCGCGCGCGAGGCGGAGGAAGCCAACCAGGCGAAGCGCGCGGTTCTGCACGCCGGGGATGTCGAACGCGACGCGACGAACGCGCCACTGTTTGCACACGACGTAGCCGACCCGGCCATCCACACCGCCAGCGCCGACGTGATCGTCGTCAACGCGGCCGGTCTGCACTTTGGCCCAGCCGCACACTTTATCCAGACCGCAGCACAGTTTCACGCCGAAGTTCACGTCACCAACCTGACCACGGGCGTTGGCCCCGCGCAGGCCAGCCGTTTCAACCAACTGCTGGCGCTGGGCATTGAAAAGGATCATTGTATCCGCATTGAAGCTATCGGCCCGGACGCCGATGAAGTGGTCAACACACTGGTGAAACACGTGGCGCATGATATCGGCGGCGTCGAAGCGCCGCGCCAAGCGCTTGGCGCGGCGTCCGTTGCGCTGCCAGGGCAAGGAGCAGCGCGCCTCAGTGGGCAGCCAGCCTCACACGGCGTTGCGATCGGTGTGGCGGTCGTCCTCACCAATCGTCAGGATCCATTGCAGGACAGCCAAGCCGATGAATCGGAAAGTGACAACAATGTAGACAGCGAGCGTGAGCGCTTCCATCACGCGCAGCACACCGCGCTGACGCAGCTCGAGGATCTCACAGACCAGG
Source organism: Caldilineaceae bacterium (assembly GCA_014879855.1). GTDB lineage: Bacteria > Chloroflexota > Anaerolineae > Caldilineales > Caldilineaceae > Caldilinea. The sequence continues at coordinate 18,238 of JACSRH010000261.1, forward strand.
TGCGCAAAACCCTGGGCGAAGATCAGGCAGTGATCTTCCGAGCACACGCCCTGCTGCTGCAAGATCGTGATTTCCTGAACGAAGTGCGCACAGCCATCGACCACGGCCAATCCGCCGTTGCGGCGGTGCGTCAGGCAGTCTTGCGGTGGGCCGATCGTTTCCGCCAGATGAGCGGCAGCGTCTTCCAGCAGCGCGCCGCCGATGTCGAGGATGTGGGACGCCGCCTGCTGCATTTGTTGCTGCACGCGACGCTGCAGCCGCTCGATCTCCCCGACAACGCCATTATCGTCGCCGAGGATCTGCTGCCCTCTCAGACTGCCACCCTGGATCGCACCAAGGTGATCGGCTTTTGCACGGCCGGGGGCGGCTCCACCGCGCACACCGCGATCCTGGCGCGCAGCATGGGGATTCCAGCGGTCGTGGGCGTGGGCGCGTTGCTTTTGGAGCTTACCACGACCGGCGTGTCCCTGGCGCTGGATGGTGAACACGGCGCCGTAATTATCGAACCGGACGAGGCCACGACGCTGGTTTACACCCATGCCCAGACGGCTGCCCATGCCGCACGCACCACCGCCTGGGCGGCCGCGCAACGTTTGACGCGCACCTATGACGGCGTGCGCGTCGAAGTGGCGGCAAACCTGGGCGCGGCTGCCGATGGTGCGCTGGCATTGGAGGCAGGCGCCGAGGCAGTGGGGCTGTTGCGCACCGAGTTTCTGTTCCAGGATCGGCAGACGCCGCCGACGGAAGAGGAACAGATGGTGATTTACCGTCAAGTCGCCAATGCGCTGGGCAATCGGCGGCTGGTGATCCGCACGCTTGATATTGGCGGCGACAAACCTGCGCCTTACCTGACGCTGCCCAAGGAAACCAACCCTTTTTTGGGCTGGCGTGCGATCCGCATCTCGCTGGCGATGCCAGAGTTATTCAAAGTGCAGTTGCGTGCGTTGATGCGCGCCGCGGTCGGCAACGCCATCCACATCATGTTTCCCATGATCAGCTCGATGGATGAGGTCCTGCGCGCGCAGGCGTTGATGGCGGCCGCGGCCAACGAACTGGCCGCGGCTGGCGCGCCGTTTCGTGCGGATCTGCCGGTTGGCATCATGATCGAGACGCCGGCGGCAGTGGAAATGGCCGACCGTCTGGCGTCTCTCGTTGATTTCTTCAGCATCGGCACCAATGATCTCACGCAGTACACATTTGCCGCCGACCGTACAAACCAACGTGTGGCGGCCCTCGTCGACCCACTCCACCCGGCTATGTTGCGCCAGATCGATTTTGTGCTGCGGGCTGCGCACAGCCACGAGCGCTGGGTTGGGTTGTGCGGTGAAATGGCCGCCGACCCATTGGCGATCCCGATCTTGCTGGGGCTGGGGTTGGATGAATTCAGCATGGCGCCCTCCAGCATCCCGGCCGCTAAACAGATTATTTCGCGTTTGACGATGCCCGTGGCGCGCCGGCTGGCGCAAAAGGCACTGCAAATGAACGATGGGGACGACGTGCGCGAACTTGTACGCGGAGCAGACGAAGGATTCCATCCACTATGAAAAAACTCGCAACAGATATTCTTGTCATTGGCGGCGGCTCGACGGGCGCAGGCGTGGCGTGGGACGCGGCCTTGCGTGGCTTCCGCGTGGTGCTGGTCGAGAAGCGCGACCTCACCCACGGCACGACCGGGCGTTATCATGGCCTGCTGCACAGCGGAGGACGCTACGCGGTCAAAGATCCGCAAAGCGCCATCGAGTGCATTGAAGAAAACCGCATCTTGCGCCGCACGCACACGCACTGCATCGAGGACACAAGCGGCTTTTTCGTTGTCACGCCGGAGGACGAAGGCGATTTCCCGGATCGCTTCCAAGCGGGTTGCGCTACGGTGGGCATTCCATGCGAAGAAGTCCCGCTCAAAGAGGCGCTGCGTCGCGAGCCGCTGCTCAACCCGCGCATCAGCCGCGTTTTCGAAGTGCCGGATGGGTCGGCGGACAGCTTTTTGGCGACGCATGTCACTGTCCAGGCCGCGCGCCAGGCCGGCGCGCAGATCTGCGTTTATCACGAGGTGGTCGGGCTGCTGACCGAAGGCAGCGACGGCGCGCGGCGGGTGACGGGCGCGCGCGTGCGCGATGTCGTCACCGGTGAGGAACTGGTGGTCGAAGCGATGCTGACCATCAATGCCAGCGGCGCGTGGGCAGGCCAAATCGCCGCCCTGGCCGACATTCCAGTGCGCGTCATTCCGGGGAAAGGCGTGATGGTGGCAGTCAATCACCGGCTGGTCAACACCGTGATCAACCGCTGCAAAATGCCCGCGGATGGCGACATTCTGGTGCCTGTGCACACTGTGGCCGTTATCGGCACCACCGACGAGCGCGTTGCCGACCCGGAAATGTTGAACATCGAGCCGTGGGAAGTGGCCCTGATGCTGGCGGAGGGCGACAAACTGGTGCCGGGTCTGAGCCAGTCGCGCATCCTGCGCGCGTGGGCAGGCGTGCGCCCGCTTTACCAGGAAAACTACACAGGCGATAGCCGCGACGCCACGCGCGCACTGGCGCTGCTCGATCATCAACAGCGCGACGGCGTCGCGGGTTTTCTGACCATCACCGGCGGCAAGTGGACGACCTTCCGGCTGATGGCCGAGAAGACAATGGACAAGGCGTGTGCGCAGTTGGGGGTGGATCGTCCCTGCCGCACCGCGGAGACGCCCGTGCCCGGCGTTGAGCAGGGCTATTATTGGGTGGGACACCGCCTGCATGAGGTCGAAACAGAGCGGCTGCAAGGGGACCTGGTGTGCGAGTGCGAACTGGTGACCCGGTCGATGCTCGAACAGGCCGCGGCCAATAACCCCACCGTGACGCTGGATGACCTGCGCCGCGATGTGCGGCTGGGCATGGGGCCGTGTCAGGGCGGCTTCTGCACCTTCCGCGCCGCCGGTATTTTGCAGGAGTTACGGATGCGCACCGAAGAGACAGCGCCGTCCAACCGCGCCGCGCGGCCCGAAGAGCCGGCCTGGTCGGTTGCGCACATGCAATCGCCGCGCCATGCCATGCACCAGCAACCGGCGACGCTCGCCGCCGGCCGCTCGCCGCTCGACAACCCTAATTTGCTGCTGCGCGACTTTTTGCAAGAACGCTGGCGCGGCGTCACCCCCGTGCTGTGGGGGCGGCAGTTGAAGCAGGAGCGACTCGACGAACTGATTTACCTCGGCATCATGAACATTGACCACCTGCCGCCCGACGATGACGCCAGCCCGCTGACGGAGTTCTGGCAATTCGACACGACGCCAGGGGCAGGGAGTGAAGAAACTACTTGACGCGGAGGCGCGGAGATGCAAAGAAACGCAGAGACATGCCTGTCAAAATCTTTCTGCTTTTCCTCTGCGAACCTCTGCTGCACTGCGTCTTGCGTCAAAGGGAGAGGAGCTGTGGAATATGCTTGACCTCTTGATCATCGGCGCTGGATTGGCAGGACTGACGGCCGCGCTGCGTGCGGTGGAAGCGGGCCTGCGCGTGAAGATCATCGCCAAGGGAATGGGATCGCTGTACTGGGCGACCGGCGCCATCGACGTATTGGGCTATCTCGGCGGGGAAGAACGCGCGGTTGCCAGCCCGTGGGAGCGCCTGGCCGAACTCGACGCAGGACATCCTTATCGCACACTAGGGGACACGCGAGTGCGCGGCGCCATCGACTGGTTTCAGCAACACATCGAACCAAGCGGCCTTGGCTACCGTAGCGCCGATGCGCACAACCTGTTGACGCCTTCGCCCGCGGGCGCATGGCGTCCCACCTATCTGGCGCCGGCCGGACAGCGGGCGGGCGCGGCGACAGACGACCGGCCCATGGTGATCGTTGGTTTCCAGGGAGTGCGCGATTTTTTCCCGCATCTGATCACACGAAACTTAAGCGCACAGGGACAGGTGGTGCGCGCGGCGCTGCTGCCGTGGAGCGTGCTCAGCGAGCAGCGCGACCGCAACAATGCCCAACTGGCCGAATGCGTCGATGACGTACACACCCAGCAGCGGCTGGTCGACGCGCTGAAGCTGGTCGTCAAGCCGGGCGAACGCATCGGGCTGCCAGCCATCCTGGGGCGCCACGCGCACGCTCAGGCGCTGGCTCACCTCCAGCAAGGATTGAAAACCGACGTATTTGAGATCCCGACGCTGCCGCCCAGCGCGCCGGGCATCCGCCTGGCAACCGCGCTGCGTCAGGCGCTGGAGCAACGCGGGGTGCGCGTCGAGATCGGCATGGAGGCGATTGGCTTTCACGCTGAAGATGGCGTCATCCAGTGGGTGGAGACGGAGACGAGCGCGCGGCCGCTCAAACATCGGGCGCACGCTTTCCTGCTGGCGACAGGTGGCGTGTTGGGCGGCGGCTTCAATAGCACCCCTGCTGGGCGATTTTGGGAAGTCATTTTCGACCTGCCGCTGACCGTGCCGCAAGATCGGCGGCAGTGGTTCCGCCCGCTTTTCCTCGACGCACGCGGCCAGCCAGCCTTTCACGGCGGCGTGGCAGTGAACGCCGCGTTGCAGCCGGTGGATGCGACCGGCGACGCGATCTACGCCAATCTGTGGGCAGCAGGCAGCCTGCTCGCGCACGCCGATCCGATCCTGGAGCGCAGTCTGGAAGGCGTGGCAATTGCAAGTGGCGTGGCGGCAGCAGAAGCAGTAAAAACAAAATCCACGGCAGCCGTGGCGACGATGGAGAGATAAAATGGCGCCAATTTCCTGGCACTCGGTCGATCTTTCGCTCGACGAGTGCATCAAATGCAATATCTGCACAAGCCACTGTCCGGTTTCGGCGGTGACTGACCTGTTCCCTGGCCCGAAGTATGTGGGCCCGCAGGCGCAACGTTTCCGCGAAGGCGACCAAGCGATCACGCCCGATCACTCGGTCGATTATTGTTCGGGCTGTCGCGTCTGCAACGAAGTCTGCCCGACCGGCGTCAAAATCGCCGAAATGAATGCCCGCGCGCGCGCCGACATGGTGGCGAAGCAGGGGCTGCCGCTGCGCAACCGGTTGTTAGGGCGCAATGAATTGCTGGGCAAGGCGGGCAGCTTTGCGCCGGCGCTGGCGAACTTTGCCATGCACAACCCCTTCAGCCGCTTCATGGCAGAAAAGGTCATGGGCATCGCCCGCGCCGCGCCGCTGCCAACCTGGAGCACCTCCGGCACCTTTGGCGATTGGGTGAAACGCACGCGCGGCCAACGGCTCAGGTCAGCCAAGAAGGTCGTCTACTATCATGGCTGCGCGACGATGTACTACGAACCCTTCATCGGCAAGGCGGCGGTTGCCGTTTTTGAGCACAATGGCTACGAAGTGATCGTGCCCGAACAGAATTGCTGCGGGCTGCCGCTGCTCTCCAACGGTGAGTTTGGCGCGGCGCGCAATTACCATCAGGGCAACGTAGGCAAGTTGACGGGGTTTGCGCGCGCGGGGCTGCCGATTGTCGGCACCAGCACAAGCTGCACGTTAACCCTCAAAGAAGAGGCGCCTGAACTGCTCGACATGCACGACGAGGCTGCGACCACGCTGAAGATGGCAACCTACGACATCTTCGAGTGGCTGTACGAACTGCACGAAGCGGGCGAGTTCCGCACCGACTTCCGGTCCATGCCGATGAAGCTGCCCTATCATGCCCCTTGTCAGCAGCGCGCCCACCGCGTCGGCAAACCAGCGCTGGCATTGATGGCGCTGATCCCCGACTTGGAGCTTCCTGAATCGCACGCGCGCTGCTGTGGCATCGCCGGCACCTACGGCTACAAAGTCGAGAAATATCAAATTGCCATGGATGTGGGCGCGGAGCTGTTCGACTTTGTCGAGGCGCAGGGCAGCGATGTGGCGTACACCGCGTGCGACTCCGAGACCTGCCGTTGGCAGCTTGAGCACGGCGTCGACCTGCCCAGCCGCCACCCCATCGAGATTCTGGCCGCGGCCTACGGGTTGTACGACCTGGCGCGGCGCGACCTGACGACCGGGTGACTTCTATGTGGAATGTGTTGATCATCGGCGCCGGCGCTATCGGCTGTCTGGTCGGCGCAAAGCTGGCGCAGGCGAATCAGCGTGTGACGCTGGTGGGCCGCAGCGCCTTTGTGGAGCAGGTGCGCGCGCGCGGGCTGCAGTTGACCGACGAGCGCGGCGCCCACACGGTGCGCAACGTGCACGTCGCGGCCACCATGCTCGAAGCCTACCACCGTTCCGAGAGCGCCTTCGATCTCGCCATCTTTACAGTGAAGAGCTACGACACCGCCGCGGCCGTCGCCGAGTTGCAACAGGCGCTGGCCGATGCCGGCGCGCCGCGGCCGGCGCTGTTGAGTCTACAGAACGGCGTGGGGAACGAGGAGATGCTCGCTCAGATCTCGCCGCGCGCGCTGGTGATAGCAGGCAGCATCACCACGCCGGTGAGCGTCATCGCGCCGGGCGCCATCCGCATCGACAAGCCGCGCTATGGGCTGGGGCTGGCGCTGTGGGAAGAGCAGGCGACAGTGGATGGCCAAGAGCAGGGAACGGGCGCGGCGAGCGCATCCCTGTTTGACGACTTGTATGAGCTGCTGGCAATGGCAGGTTTTGCGGTCAAGTCCTATCGCAGCGCCGCGTCGCTGAAGTGGACAAAGCTGCTGATGAATATGTTGGGCAACGCCACCTGCGCCATTTTGGATGAGGCGCCGGAGAGCGTCTTTGCCGACCGCCGCATGCTCGATATCGAGATCAAAGCATGGCGCGAGGCGCTGGCGGTGATGCGCGCCGCCCATATCGCGCCGGTTGATCTGGAGCGCTACCCTTTTGGCAAGCTGGCGCCGTTGATCCGCTACGCGCCGGCAGCGCTGCTGCGTTCCGTGCTCCACAAACAGATCCGCGGTGCGCGCGGCGGCAAAATGCCGAGCCTGCATATCGATCTCCACAGCAACAAGGGGAAGAGTGAAGTGCGCTGGCTCAACGGCGCGGTAGCGGACAAAGGGGCTATGGTGGGCGTCGCGGCCCCGGTCAACGCGCAGTTGACCGAAATCCTGCTCCAGCTTGTCGAACAGCCTGCAGAACGAAAAGGATGGAAAAACGCTCACGACCGTCTCTGGCAAGCGCTGGCTTAGAAACTGTTTGAACAGGCCTCCGCACAGTGCCCATGCCCCTACGGGGCGCAATCGGACATGAAAATGTTTTTGCACCTCTGCTTCTCTGCGTCTTTGCGTTAAGAAACTATTTTCAAGTCAGCTTCTTACTGATGGCTAGATAGTAAATTTATGGTAGTCTGCAATCTTCGCGGAAGCTTTGGAGCTTCCGGGAAGATGTTCCGCAAAAATACTTAATTTAGCGGTCAGTAGAAGTGCAAACTTTCTGACTTTGCCGCAGGGAAACAAACACAAAGACCTGCTGATAGGAAATACTTTGCTTTTCCTCCGCGCATTCTGCCGCTCTGCGCTTCCGCGAAGAATTTTCTTAAATTACATTATATTCCTGGATCAACCGGCCTTCGGCGAAGCGGGCATAGTCGAGTGAGGCAATGTCGAGCGTATGCGCGCGGCCGTCGAGGATGATTTCGCTCATCAGCAGGCCGGCGCCGGGGCCGTGCATAAAGCCATGCCCGGAGAAACCGGCCACGATGTAATAACCAGCCACCGCGGGCGCCGCACTGATGATCGGGTGTGCGTCCGGTGTGACTTCATAGAGGCCGGCCCAATGCGCGGCGCGGCCGGCGTGTTCGAGGAGAGGCAAGCGTTTGATAGCGGCTTCCATGTGCATCAACTCCCACGCCGGATCGACGCTTTCGTCAAAGCCAGGCGTCTCGTGCGGGTTGGATTGGCCGGTGAGCAAGCCGTCGCCTTCGCGATGAAAGTAGAGGTTCTGCGCAAAGTCGATGACAAAAGGGAAGTCTGGCGGCAGCCCAGGGAGAGCCGTGGTCGTCAACATCTGGCGGCGCAGCGGCGTAACCGGCAGCGGGACGCCCGCCAGCGTGCTGACCGGCGCGGACCACGGCCCGGCCGCGTTGACGACCATCGCACAGGCGATGGCGCCCTGGTCGGTGACTACGCCGGCGATGCGTCCGTTGCTGGTTGTAACGCCGGTGACGGTGACGCCGGTCAGCGCGCGCACGCCCAGCCGTTTGGCAGCGTTGACATAGCCCATGACGACGCTGTTCGGATCGGCCAGGCCATCCTGGTCGTGAAACGCGCCGGCGAGCACGTCGTCGGCCGCCAGCACGGGGACGCGATGCCGCACCTCGTCGCCGTCGAGCCAGGCCGTCTGCACGCCGAGGCTGCGCTGCAACGCGACATTATGGCGGAAGACAGCCACATCGTGGGCGTTGGTCAGCAGGAAAAGATAGCCGTCGCGCCGCAAGGAGATCGGCTGTCCCAGCTCCTCCTCAAAACGGTCGAGCATGGGCAGGCTGAGCAGCGACAACTGGATATTGATCTCGGTGGAGAATTGATAGCGGATGCCGCCAGCGCATCTGCCGGTCGCTCCCATCCCAAAGAACTCCTGCTTTTCGAGCAGCACGACATCGGTGCAGCCGCGGCGCGCCAGGTGATAGGCAGTGCTGGCGCCCATGACGCCGCCGCCGATGATGACAACTTGGGCTGTGGAGGGAAAAGTGGTCATAGTAATTGGAAATTAAAAGATTAGAGATTAAGAGATTGGAGAGAGAAGGGGAGATCGCTTATTTTCAATCTCCAATTTCCAATCTCCAATCTCACTTAAAGGCCGAGATAAGCGGCGATGACTTTCGGGTCGTTAAGCATGTCCTGGGCGTTGCCGCGCATGGTGATGCGCCCGGTTTCAAGCACGTAGGCGCGGTTGGCCACCTGGAGCGCCATCTGAGCGTTCTGCTCCACCAGCAGGATCGTAATGCCGCGCGTGCGGTTGAGTTGCTCGATGGAGTCAAAGATCGTCTCCACCAGCACCGGCGCCAACCCCATCGAAGGTTCGTCCAGCAGAAGCACCTTGGGGCTGCTCATCAACGCGCGACCGATGGCGAGCATCTGCTGTTCGCCGCCGGAGAGGGTGCCGGCCAATTGCACACGACGCTCTTGCAGCCGGGGAAAGAGCTTCAGCACATATTCCAGATCGTCTTTGACCATGCGCTGATTTTTGCGCGTATACGCGCCCATGGTCAAGTTTTCCTGCACGCTCATGCGGGCAAAGACGCGGCGGCCTTCGGGCACGTGTACGAGGCCGCGCTCCACTGTCTCATGGGCGCGCAACTGCGTCAATTCAGCGTCGTTGTACCGAATGGAAGTCTCTTCCGGCGTCTTGAGCAAGCCGCTGATAGCGCGCAGCGTCGTCGTCTTGCCGGCGCCGTTGCTGCCGATCAGCGTGACGATTTCCCCTTCCTCCACATGCAGATCAATGCCTTTCAGCGCGTGGATGTGACCGTAATAAACGTGTAAATTTTTGATGTTCAGCGCAGGCATACTCAATTCACTCCTGCTTTCTCGCGCAGCCCATAGCCCGAACCGGTGGCGGCGCCGCGGCCCAGATAGGCCTCGATCACCTGTGGGTTGCTGCGGATGGCGAGCGCGTCGCCTTCGGCGATTTTGCGACCGAAATCAAGCACCGAAATCTGGTCGGAGACATTCATCACCACGCGCATGTCATGCTCGATCAGCAAAATGGTGAGCCTGCGTTCATCGCGCAGACGGCGGATGAGGGTCGTGGTGTCTTCGCTTTCCTTGGGATTCATGCCGGCGGTCGGCTCGTCAAGCAGCACTACGCTCGGACGGCTCGCCAGCGCGCGGGCGATCTCTAGCCGGCGCTGCTCCCCGTAAGGCAGGTTTTTGGCGACAAAATCAGCTTTTTTATCTAGCTCGACAAACTTCAGGATCTCCATCGCGTCGTCGTTGGCGCTCTTTTCCTCACGCCTCACCTTGGGCGGCTTGAAGACGGCGCCAAACCATCCCGTATTCAGATGGCGGTGCATGCCGACCAGCACATTTTCCAACACCGTCACATTGGCGAACAGGCGGATATTCTGATAGGTGCGCGAGATGCCGCGGCTGGCTACGCGGTCAGGCGACATGCCCTGGATCTCTTCGCCCTCGAAGATGACGCTGCCTTCTTCCGGTGTGTAGAAGCCGGTAATACAGTTAAAAAAAGTAGTTTTTCCCGCCCCGTTGGGGCCGATCACCGAATGGATGGTGTTCTCGGCGACGCTGATATCCAGTGCAGTCAGCGCCTGGAGGCCGCCGAACCGTTTATTGATCCCTTTAGCAACTAATAGTTCCATCGTTCGACTCCTAGGTTGGGACGGTCGCATCTTCGGCGAGACCGGTGGGATCCTCGTCGATCACATTTGGCTCCTTATCCTCGAGCAATTCACGCTCGCGGGTGGCGTCGGGCCATAAGCCTTCTGGTCGATACAGCATCATCATGACGAGCACCGCGCCGTACACCCACCAACGAAACTCGTTAAATTCGCGCAGCAGCTCCGGCAACCCGATCAGGGCGATGGCGCCAACGACGACGCCGGGCAGGCTGCCCATGCCGCCCACGATCAACACGGCCAGCACGTTGATCGACACCAGCACGTTGAAGGAGGCTGGCACCATCGAGCCAAGCTTGGAGCCGAAGAAAGCGCCGCTCAGACCCGCAAGCGTGGCGCCGGTGGCAAAGGCTGCCAGCTTGTAGCCGACCAGATTGATGCTCATGGCTGCGGCCACATCTTCGTCCTCGCGGATCGCCATCCATGCCCGCCCCAGCCGCGATTTCTTGAGCCGGGACGTGACAAACCAGGCGATCAGGATCGAGATCAGGATCAGATAGTAAAATTCCTGGGGCGAATCGGCGCGCATGCCAAAGCCTTCGGGCCGGGCAATGCCGGTGACGCCCTGCGCGCCACCCATCACCGGCTTGAGCGCATCGGAGAGCACGAGCAATCGGATGATTTCGCCAAAGCCAAGCGTGATGATCGCCAGGTAGTCGCCACGGGTCTTGAGCACCGGCACGCCTAGAAAGACGCCGGCCAGCAGCGCCATCAACACCGAGATCGGCAGCGCTGCCCAGAAGCTCAACTGCGGGATAAAGCTGCGCACCAAAGGCAGTTCCGGTGTAGTCAATACCGCCATCGTGTAAGCGCCGATGGCAAAGAAAGCCACATATCCCAGGTCGAGCAGGCCGGCAAAGCCCACCACGACGTTGAGGCCGAGCGCCATAACGATATAGAAGCCCACCAAATCGGCCACTTCGCTCAGGTAGGAGCCAAGCAGGACGGGCAAGGCAAAAAGCAGCGCCAGCAGGCCGACGGTCGCCACAAAACTCAGCACCCGGCGCCGGCTTTCCGGCATCCGGTCGACCGCGCGATTCAGCCTGGGTTGGAGGATCTGCCAGAGATACGCGATCACTAGAATGGTGATAAACAGCACAACGGCGCCTTCAACACTGAGGCCATTGGATTTGTAAACAAATCTGCCGACGTCGGTCGGTATAATCACTGAAAAGACATCCTTGAGCAGCGCGATCAGCGTCACCGCGCCAAGGCTGATCAGGGTGGAGCGGCGCAGCGTCGCCGGCAGCCACGTGAGCAGCGCCGCGAGCAGGCCGACCACGATGCCGGCGACGACGAGGATGGTGGCGCCCATCAGGCCCTCACTGCCAACAGGCAACAGTTCGTTGACCAGTTTGGGGGTGGCGTTGACAAAGATGGCGCGCAGGTTTAGCGGCGCGATGCTGAGCGCCAGCAACGCCACGAGCAACGCAGCCACCGCGCCAGCCACCGCGCCGGCAGCCAGCGCGCCGCCCTTACCGCCGTTGCGCAGCGCACGCGTTGCGGCAAAAAGCGCCGGCGTAAAGGCCATGGCCCCGAGCAGCACTTGCGACATCGAGACCACGCCGGCGATGATGTCCTTCTTGGCAAAGGCGTCCACCATGCCGACCAGAGAAATAAGAACTGCAGCGATGCCGCCATAAAGACCTAACTTGGCCGCATCCACCAGGGTAAAGGGTCGTTCAGTACGCATAAGCTTGTGCTCCTGGTCGCTAGGCTCGTTTTGAAAGCCGCTCGCCCAGGATACCACTTGGGCGGAAGATGAGGATCAACACGAGTACGGTAAAGGCGATGCCATCCTTCAACTGATGGGGCGATGGAATGCCGATGCCGTCGAGGAACAGACTGGGGCCGACTGATTCGATCACGCCTAGAATCAGCCCACCCAACACCGCGCCGGCCAGATTGCCAATGCCGCCCAACACGGCCGCGGTAAAGGCTTTCAGGCCAGGGACAAAGCCCATGTAAAAGGCCACTTGCCGGAAGACCAGGCCGTACATCACCCCGGCGGCGCCGGCCATGATGCCACCCAGCGCAAAGGTGATCGAGATGGTGCGATCTACGTCCACGCCCATGAGTGCAGCCGCATCCTTATCTTCCGCCACTGCGCGAATCGCACGCCCGATTTTGGTTTTGGACACGATCAGCCAGAGCAGCAGCAAGAGGATGCCTGTCGCGGCAAAAACCGCGATCTGGCTGCGTTGCATCGTGATGGGGCCTACGGCAATTGAGCCAGCCAACGCTGGCACATTAGGGAAAGCTTCCACGCCGGAGCCAAAAAAGCCGCGCGCCGTATATTGCAGAAAATAGGAGACGCCGATCGCCGTAATCAACGGCACCAACCGCGGTGCGCGACGCAGCGGGCGGTAGGCGATGCGTTCGGACAACATCGCCACCATGGCCGACACACTCATGGCTGCTGCCAGCATGATGATAATCGACAACAATGGGTTGCTTTCCAGAAATCCGCTGATGGCCAAAGCTTCGGCCACAAAAAAGGCGCCAAAGGTGCCAAACATAAAAAATTCGCCGTGAGCAAAATTGATCATGCCCAGAATGCCATACACCATCGTATAACCGAGGGCAATCAATGCATAGATTCCACCCTGAGCCAGCCCGAAAACGATGAAATTCAACCATTGCTCGGTTGTATATTTGCCGCTGGATAAGGTGACATAGGAGCCATAGAGAATAGCTACCAAAAGTGTAGCGCCTATAAACCAAAGAATATAGTCAGTAAAATCATATTTACGGCGCAGGTTCGAGAACATCGGCCATCTCCTGATTTGCATCCATCCCGCCTGGACGGCGTTGACGCGATTGGCTGTATTTAATCTGCTCCAAAAATTTGGTGGCAATGTTGCGCAATGCTTTCCGCAAGAAAACAACTTTGCAGAAATTTCTGGGTAAACACTTAGCAGAAGGGGCGAGGAAGTCATATCCTCGCCCCTTCTGCTTGTTCATGGGGCTAATGAATGTCCACCGCCATGTTTATTTGGGGAAAACCTTTATCGGTGAGGTGACGTTCGGGTTCCAGGAGTTGACATCGGTCACCTCGTAGACCGCGATCTTCGGGTCGGCGCAGTCTCCATTGGGGTCACAGGTGATATTGCCGGTCAGTCCCTGGAAGTCGGTCGTGGCGCCGAGGGCATCGCGCAGCGCCTGACGGCCAATGCTCAGGTTGTCGCCGTCCTGGACGGCCACGGCCGTAATCGCGGCTGCAATCATGTTGGTGGCGTCATAGGCATGAGCATGGAAGGCGCTCAACGGCGCGCCGCCGTACTTCTCCTCATGTTTGGTCAGGAAGCCCTGATAAGCGTCGCCAAATGCACTGAAGTCCGGGCTGCTGAGGTACATGCCCAGGGCGGCCTCACCCGCAGCGTTGACAAAGTCCTGCGAGAAGGAGCCGTCAGCCGCCATCAGCTTGGTGTTTTCCAGGCCCTGCACTTCCTTGGCCTGCGCCGTAATAAAGCCAGCTTCCGCGGTGAAAATCGGGTAGTAAATCATCTCAGGACCCGCCGCGGCGATCGTCGTCAGCACGGGGCGCATGTCGGTGTCGCCGACGTTGACCGCCTGTTCGGAGACGATCTCACCACCCAGCGCCTTGAAGGCGTCAGCGAAAGCAGCCGTCAAGCCCACTGCATAAAGTGAACCATCATGCACGGTGGCAGCTTTGGTCAGCCCCAGGTCATTGTAGACAAAATCCGCGGCGACCGCGCCCTGCACCAAGTCATTGTGTGCGGTGCGGAAGTAGCCGGGGACGCGTTTGGCCGCGTCGGTCAGATCCGGCGCGGTGTTGGACGGCGAAACCAGGCTTAAGCCGGCCTCGCTCAAGATCGGAGCGCCGACGCGCGCTTCGCTGGAGCAGCTCGTGCCGATCACGGCGACGATGCTGGGGTCAGAGGCCAGTTTGGTGGCTGCCGCCTGTCCCCCTTCGGGGCTGCAGCCGGTGTCTTCGCCGACGATTTCGACAGGATGACCCAAGAGTTCGCCGCCCATATCATCCACCGCGATCTCGATGCCACGCACGGAATCTTCCCCAAGCGCCGAATTTGGCCCGGCAGTAACAAGGGCGTATGCAATCTTGATCGGATCGCCTGCCGCGATCTCGATGCAGCCAAGCGGATCAGTGCAACCGGCGGCATCGGCGGCTGGCGCCTCGGCCGGGGCCGCGGCATCTTCGGCGGCTGGCGCGGTGGTGGCCTGTTCAGCCGGGGCCGCGGGTTGCGGGGCCGGCGCGCAGGCGGTGAATGCCAGCGCGATAATCACCAGTACAGACAATAATAGCGTTCGGGTTCTCATGGGGCAGCTTTCTCCTTTTTGAGTAGACATACGCAAACACACGCAGTAAGGGTGAAACGATCTAACTTGGAACAGCACTCCAGCGATCCAAAGGGTGAGACAAAGAGGTCTGCAACATCTCTGGATTGTTGGACTATCTGTTGACCACTAATTTGGTGAATATCCAGACTATGGATGCGGTAAAGTTAAGTAATATGCCAATTTCTGGAACAGTCCACAACGGGGAAGGGCATCACCGGTGATTGACTCGGTTGTAGACAGGGGGGATTATAGGCGACACCAATTACTTTGTCAACACAGCGAAAAGTTAGCGGTTTTTTCGAGTCAGGTGCAACCAAATCACGCCAGATCGCTACAAAAGCACTGCTGCTCTATCCCGCCCATTTCGTATGATGAGGCAGGATAGAGCAGCAGTGCTTGTCGCGATAGTGCTCATTTACGGCCGGCGTAAAGGTGCGCCGAGAGATAACGCACCGCACGTCGCGCGGTTATTTGACAGCGCCCGCTTGATTTACGGATACACCTTGAGCGGCGAGGTGACGTTGGGATTCCACTCGTTCGTATCGACGATTTCGTAGACGGCGATCTTGGGATCAGCGCAGTCACCGTTCGGATCACAGGTCAAATTGCCGGTCAGCCCCTGGAAATCCGTGGTGGCAGCCAGCACATCGCGCAGCGCCTGGCGCCCGATCAACAGGGTGTCGCCATCTTGCACAGCCACCTGCTTGATGGCATCAATAAAGAGCATCGTCGCATCGTAGGCGTGGGCGTGGTAGGTGCTCAGCGGCGGCTCGCCATAGGCATCCTGGTATTTCTGCAGGAAGTCCTGGTAGGCGTCGCCAAACGCGCTGAAGTCCGGGCTGCTCAGATACATGCCCTTGGCGGCTTCACCGGCCGCGTTGACAAAGTCCGGCGAGAAAAGACCGTCGGCGCCCATCAGCACCACATTCTCCAGCCCCGGCACTTCCCTGGCCTGAGCGGTGACAAAGCCGCCTTCGGCAATGAAGATTGGGTAGTAGATGGCCTCAGGCGCGGCCGCGGCAATCGTCGTCAGCACGGGGCGCATATCGGTGTCGCCGATATTGACAGCCTGTTCGGAGACGATCTCGCCGCCCAACGCCTTGTAGTTCTCGGCGAAGGCGTTGACCAGCCCCTGCGCATAGACCGAACCATCATGGATCGTCGCGGCCTTGGTCAGACCCAGCTCGTTGAAGACAAACTCGGCGGCCACGCGACCCTGCACCTTGTCATTGTGCGCGGTGCGGAAGTAGCCGGCGACGCGCTTGGCTGGGTCTGTCAGATCGGGCGCGGTGTTGGAAGGCGAAATGATGCTAGCGCCAGCATCGCTCAGGATCGGCGCACCGACGCGCGCTTCGCTCGAACAAGTCGTCCCCACCACCGCAAACACATCCTTGTTGGAGGCGAGTTTGGCCGCCGCGGCCTGGCCGCCTTCCGGGGTGCAGCCCGTGTCTTCCCCGATGATTTCGATCGGGTGGCCGAGCAGTTCGCCGCCCGCGTCGCTCACGGCGATTTCCATGCCGCGCTGGGAGTCGATGCCCAGAGAACCGTTCGGGCCGGAAGTCACCATGGCGTAGGCGATCTTGATCGAATCGCCGGGCAGCACTTCGACGCAGCCCAATGCGTCGGTGCAGGCGCCGGTGGCCGGTGCAGCCTCGCCGGCAGGTTCAGCGGCTGTCTCCCCGGCGGCTGCCTCCCCGGCAGTCGTCGGCGCGGCAGGGGCGGCCGTCTGGGTGCAAGCCGCCAGCATCAAGGCCGCGATGACAAACATCACAATCCACGAAATACGAAAACGCATAGGACAAAACTCCTTTGTGTGCAATTTCAGCAATTCACGTCATCTGCACAAAAACGCCAAGCACGCCCAGAATGGTCTCCGGTTTTGTGACTTGACGTATTTCTGAAAGAAAATCGTGAACCGCTGATGGTGAAAATATAAAATACGGCACGAACTATAGCACACGTACAGTAAAGTGCTGAATTTTGAGAGTGGTTTGCTTCTCATCTTTGCATTGCTGTGGTAGACTCCTGGATTGTGTATCAGCCAATTATTGTGGGACTGACCGGCAATATTGCCACTGGCAAGAGCACGGTGCTGGCCTATTTGCGTCACAAAGGCGCCCATATCATCGACGCCGACCATCTGGCGCATGTCGCATTGGCCGCGGACGGCCCAGCGTACGCCGCGGTGGTGGCGGCGTTTGGTGATAGCATCGTGGCGGACGATGGACAGATCGACCGGCGCGGTCTAGGGCGCATTGTTTTTGCCGACAAGGAAGCCCTGCGCCGGCTGGAAGCACTGGTTCACCCCGTGGTCTTTCAACTGGCGCAGGCCGAACTGGCCAACACCACAGCGCCTGTGGTGATCATCGAAGCGATCAAACTGCTCGAATCAGGGCGATTGCTGGCGCTATGTGATGAAATCTGGGTGGTCACGGCTGATCCCGCGGTGCAGATGGCGCGGCTGCTTCACCAACGCGGCATGAGCGCAGCAGAGGCGCACCAGCGAATGGCGGCGCAGTCGCCGCAGCGCGAAAAGCGCAAACAGGCCACACGCGTCATCGAAAACAATGGGACCGAGGCAGCCTTGCACGCACAATTAGAAGCCATCTGGTCTGAACTGCTTGCCAAACAGACCATGTAAACTGGGTTTGTAAACTATGGAACCGATCAAACGTTTCTGGAACGAACACGCCGTGCTCTCCAATTGGCTTGTACTGACAATTGGCATGGTGGTAATTCTCTACTTCAGCGCCCGCCATGTGGGATTTGAACCACTCCAGTGGGCGGCGTTAGTCGGTGCAACCGTGGCGCTCGCTGGTCTCTGCGCCTGGATTATCAACTGGGAATGAAAATTTCAGCAACTGATCAATAAATATGGATAAACAAGATTATTACGAAACCCTGGGTGTGCCACGCGACGCCACCAAGGATCAAATCAAAAAAGCCTTTCGCAAATTGGCGCAGCAGCACCATCCTGATGTCAGCAAGTCGGATGACGCGGGCATCCGCTTCAAAGAGATCAACGAGGCGTATCAAGTGCTCGCTGACGACGAGAAGCGTACGGTCTACGATCGCTACGGCCACGCGGGCCTGCAAGGCGCGGCGGGCGGCGGCTTTGGCGCCGACATGAGCGGCTTTGGCGATCTGGGCAGTATCTTCGAAGAATTGTTCGGCGGCTTTGGGCGCACAACCGGCGCGTCGAACCGTCGCCAGCCGCGGCGCGGCGCGGACCTGCGCGCCGACATTCGCCTGAGTTTTGAGGAAGCCATCTTTGGCGCGGACCGAGATATGGAGATCCCGCGCATGGAAGCCTGCGACCGCTGCCACGGCGTTGGCGCCGAGCCGCCCACCGCGCCGGTTGTCTGCGCCACGTGCAACGGCAGCGGCGAAGTCAAGCGCCGTCAGCAGAGCCCGCTGTTCGGCACGATTGTAACTTCCACGCCTTGTTCGACCTGCAACGGCGTGGGAGAAGTCATCCCTTCGCCATGTACAAAATGTCGCGGACGCAAATACATGCGGGTGACGCGCAAACTCAGCGTCAAAATTCCGGCCGGCGTCGATGAGGGCACGCGCATCCGATTGGCGGGCGAAGGCGAAGCCGGGCAATTTGGCGGGCCGCCCGGCAATCTCTACGTCGTCGTGTCGGTCGAACCGCACCGATTCTTCGTGCGCGACGGCAGCGACATCTTGCTGGAGCTGCCTATCAATGTTGCGCAGGCGGCGCTGGGCGCCACCATCAAGATCCCAACGCTAGAGGGTGACACCGAAACAATCGAAGTTCCCCCAGGCACGCAGACCGGCGCGCAATTTCGCAAGCGCGGACTGGGCGCGCCGCATCTGCAACGCAACGGGCGCGGCGACATGCTGATCACCACGCGCGTCGATGTGCCATCCAAGCTGACCGCAGAGCAAAAGGAACTCTTCCGCCAGCTCGCCAAGAGTTTTGGCGACGATACAACGCGAGAAGGATCCAAAGGCTTTTTTGACCGGCTTTTCGGCGCAGATTGAACAAGAGATTAGAGATTGGAGATTGCATTACACGATCTCTCTAATCTCCAATCTCCAATCTCTAATCTCTAATCTCCAATCTCTTACTCTCCTATCAACTCCTATGTCCAACACTGCCATCCTGGAAATTTCCGTCGAGTGCGACGCCGAGGCCGCCGAAGCAGTCAGCGAATTGTTCAATCGCTTCAACGGAGGCGATTATGACGCTGACAGCGAAGCCGGTGAGGCAAGCGGCGGCGGCGCGGTGATCGAGACCACCGGTTACGACGACTTCAACGAGCCGCTCGCTAACGATTTTCGCATTGTCGTGAAGACCTATCTCAAGCCCGGCGTCCGTGGTGAGCAGATCCGCCGACAGATCGAAGAAGGCCTGTGGTTTCTGTCGCGCATCTATCCCATGCCGGAGCCGCAACTCCAGTGGCTGCGCGAGGAGGATTGGGCCAACGCCTGGAAGCGCTTTTACAAACCGCTGCGCGTGGGCCGGCATATCTTGCTCAAACCCAGTTGGGAAACCGTCGCCATCGCCCCCGACGACATCCTGGTCGAGCTTGATCCGGGCATGGCCTTTGGCACCGGGCTGCATCCCAGCACGCGCCTCTGCATCGCCGCGCTGGAAGATGTGGTCAAGCCTGGCGATGTGGTGCTGGATGTAGGCGCCGGCAGCGGCGTCCTGTCTATCGTGGCTTACAAGCTGGGCGCGGCCTCGATTCTGGCGACCGACATTGATCCCATCGCCGTCGAGGTGACGCAAGACAACGCGCGGCGCAACGCTGTGCCGCTTGTCGCGCAGCCATCCATCACCGCGCAGCCGGGTATCACCGCGCAGCCAGGCATCACCGTGCAGCCAGGTATCACCGTGCAGCCGGGCAGCGTGCCGGAGGCGATGCATGGCCGCTTTGACATCATCGTCGCCAATATTCTGGCCGAGGTGCTGGTCAAACTCTTCGACGCCGCGTATGAGTATCCGCCGTTGGCGGAGCCACTCAAGACGGGCGGGCTGCTGATCCTGGCCGGGATCATCGCAGAGCGGGTCGATCTGGTGCTTGACGCTGCACAGCGGCGCGGCTGCACGCTGGTCGACCGCAAGCAAGAGGGCGACTGGGTGGCGCTGGTCGTGCGCAAGGACTAGAGCCAGACGATGAAAAACGTTGCGTGGACGGCGCGCCACCGCTTCTTTCTGGACGCGCCCCTGCGTGTGGGCGATGCGTGTTGCCTCGATCCGCTGGCGCATCAACTTGTGGCGGTGCTGCGCCTTGCGCTGCAAGATACAGTCGTCCTCGTCAACGGCGACGGCTTTGAATACTGCACTGTCCTGACGACCCTCACGCCACGCCAGGCAAGCGGCCAGATCACTGCCACGCGCCCGGTTTACACCGATCCTCGCATTCACCTGACGCTCTACCAATGCACGCTCAAACAGGACAAATTCGAGTGGGTGCTCCAGAAGGGCACGGAGCTGGGCGCGTCGCGCTTTGCACCCGTGGTCAGCCGCCGCAGCGTCGTGCGGCCGGCGGCGGCGTTGCGCACCAAATACACACGCTGGCGCGCGATCCTGCGCGAGGCGACCGAGCAATGCGGCCGCACGCGCCCCCCTATGCTGGATGAAGCCAGCGAGTGGAGCGAGCTGTCGCTGCCGCCCGAAACTCACGGCTTTATCGCATGGGAAGCTGCCGAGGAGGCTCCCTCCTTAGGCGACGCCGCAGCCGCGGTCATGGCAGCCGCGAGCGCACAGCCGCCGCGGCTGGCGCTGCTGGTCGGTCCGGAGGGTGGGCTGACTCAGGACGAGGTGAACCATCTGGTCGCCCGCGGCTGGCAGGTGGTGACGCTGGGGCCGCGCATCCTGCGCGCCGAGACAGCCGCGCTGGCCGGCATTGCCGTGCTGATGGAACGCTGCGAATAATCAACCCAATCGCACCACGCGCTTGACGCACAGCACACTTCATAGGTATAATGCACTATAAAAAATGTAGTGAGCGACAAGCAATTGAGTTGGGTAAAGTAGCCATAAAGCACGAATAAGGAGTCAAACATGACGACAAACAACGGACAGGGCGTCAACGGACAGGGCGTCAACGGGCAGACTGCCAGCGAACAGAAGCCGGTTGAAAACGTGATCATCATCGGCAGCGGCCCGGCGGGATTTACGGCCGGCCTCTACGCCGCGCGCGCCAATCTGTCGCCGCTGCTGATCACCGGCAACGACTATGGCGGCCAGGTCAGCATCACCTACGACATCGAGAATTACCCCGGTTTCCCGGAGAGCCTGAGCGGGCCGGAATTGGTCGAAAAGTTCAAGGCGCAGGCAGAGAAATTCGGGACGCGCGTTGAGTTCGATTTTGTCAACGAAATCGTGGTCGATCGCCATCCCTTCGTGGTGCGCACGGAAAGCGGCGCCGAGTATCTGACCCGCACGATCATCGTCAGCACCGGCGCGCGGCCGCGCTACCTGGAGGTCCCCGGCGAGAAGCTGCTGACGGGCAAAGGCGTCAGCTATTGCGCCACGTGCGACGGCTTCTTCTTCCGCGGCAAGGATGTGCTGGTGGTCGGCGGCGGCGACAGCGCCACCGAGGAGGCGCTTTTCCTCACGCGCTACGCCAGCCGGGTGCGCATTCTGCATCGTCGCGACAAGCTGCGCGCCAGCAAGATTCTGCAAGACCGCGTCTTTGGCAACGAAAAGATCGAAATGGTGTGGAACACGGTCGTCACTGAGATCGTGGGCGCGGACGGCGCGGTCTCCGGCGTCAAGACCCAGAACACCGTCACCGGCGAGGAAGGCTTCTTAACGACCGACGGCGTCTTCATCTTTATCGGCCATCTGCCCAACAACGATCTTTTCCCCGGCAAGTTGGAGATGGACGAAGACGGCCATCTGATCACCGACCGCAAGTTGCGCACCAATGTGCCGGGCATTTTTGCCGCAGGTGAGATTCAGGACAAGGTTTTCAAGCAAGTTGCCACCAGCGTCGGGCAAGGCTGCGCCGCGGCAATGTCGGTTACGCGCTTCCTGGAAGAGCTGGAAACCGGTCACGCTGTTGACTGGCGCGCGGACCCCCGTGAGTTTGGCGCGCCGCGCGCCACCGTCCTTGCCTGAGCAACCATTTGAAAATGACGGTTCTGCTGCGGAGTCGTCCAGCGGCGGCGATCCACTCGCCATGATCGCCGCCGACGAAAACCCTGAACTGACGCCTGTGACGCCGTCGCAGGGATTGGCGCGCTCCGCCGGCGTGCTGGCGGTCGGCAATCTAGTCAGCCGCGTGCTCGGCCTGTTGCGCGAGATCGTCATTGCGGCGCTCTTTGGCGCCACCGGGCAGGTGAGTGCGTTCCGGGTAGCCGCGCAGGTGCCGACGCTGCTCTACGATTTTCTCGTTGGCGGCATGTTGAGCGCGGCGCTCGTGCCCGTGCTCAGCGACTACGCCCGCCGCAGCCGCCGCGAGTTCGTGCAGGTAGTCGGGGCGCTGATCTCCCTCTTTGTGGTCGTGCTCACCGGGTTGGTGATCGTGCTGGAGGTGGCTGCACCGGCGTTGGCTGTGTTGCTGGCCGGCGGCTTCCGCACCTCGGATCCCGCGTTACTGACGCTGACGGTGCAATTGATCCGCTGGCTGGCGCCGGTGGTCTGGTTTCTCTCGCTGTCGGGCGTGCTGATGGCGGTGCTCTACGCGCTGCAACGCTTTACTTTTCCGGCGGTGGCGACTGCGATATTCAACCTGGGCATCGTCGTGGCCGCGCCGCTGCTGGCGCCGATGATCGGCATCTTCAGCCTGGCGGTCGGCCTGCTCTTCGGCAGCCTGGCGCAGTTGACGCTGATGTTCGTGGATGTGCGGCGAGCTGACGTGGCCTTCACATGGGGCTTTGACTGGCGCCACCCGGCGTTGCGGCGCATCTTATGGCTATACCTGCCAATTGCAGCTGGGCTGGTCGTCAGTCTTTTCCAGGTGGGGCTGGATCGCCGGTTGGCCAGCGGCACAGGCGAGCAAAGCATCGCCTGGATGGCCAACGCGACGACGCTGCAACAAATGCCACTCGGTCTGATCAGCGTGGCGATTTCGCTGGCCGCGCTGCCGCGTCTGAGCCAATTTTACGCAGCCGGCGACGACGCCGCATATCGCCAAACATTGGGCCGTGGGCTGCGCATGTTGTGGATGCTCATCCTGCCGGCGGGCATTTTTCTGTGGCTGCTCGGTGCGCCGGTCACGCAATTGCTCTTCGAGCGCGGCGCGTTCACCGCGACGGACACCACGCAGGTGACGCGCGCGCTCAACATTTATCTGCTCGGCATGATCTTCGCGGCGGTCGATTTTCCGCTCAACTTTGCCTTCTATGCGCGCTTCAACACCTGGCTGCCAGCGCTGGTCGGTGTGGTCAGCGTCGGCATCTATATCGTCGCGGCGCTGACGCTGGTGGAGCCACTAGGCTATCTGGGCCTGGTGTGGGCCGACACGGCCAAGCAGGCCGGCCACGCGGCGATCATGGTGGTGCTGCTCTGGCGGGTGGTCGGGCGGCTGCAGACGGATACGCTGCGTGGCTTTGCAATTATCGCATTGGCGGGCGGCGTCATGGCTGGCGTCATTTATCTGGTCGCGCTGCCGCTTGCGGGTGCACTGCCCACCGGTGCGCTGGGAACGCTGGCCCTGGTCAGCCTCGCTGGCGGGATGGGCGTCGCGGCTTATCTGGCAATTCTGCTTGCCATGCGTCTGCCAGAAGCACAAATGTTGGCAAAATTGCATAGTCTGCACAGGCGCAATCTATCCTGAAGTGAAGCGAGGTTTGCGCGGAGTGGGGGATCGCGTAGATAATTAGGTTTCAAAATAATGCGCAGCTTTGAGTTTTGGGTGGAGTTTGATCAGAAAAGGATCTCGCCATGACTGTCAATAAATCAAGACCCCCGGCAAAGGGAAAAAGCTCGGCTAATCCGAGCAATTACAGCCAGCTCTACAAACAGAGCGAGCAGAATGCCGTGCAGGGGAAGACTCCAGCGGCAGCAACGGTCGTGCAGCCGGCGACCACCCAGCGCACCTCCGCCGAGGTTGACTGGAGGACTGAGTATGGCTATGTCTTCAAGGATCTGCGCTATCTGTTGCTGGTCTCTCTAGGGCTTTTTGCGGCAATCGTCATACTCGGCTTTTTCTTGTAATCACACGATTGGCAGCCGGCTGGGCGAGCAAAAGCCACGTAGTGGCGTGCACCGCCCAGCAAAGCCAAAAGTTGCGCGTGTAGAAAAACAGGATCGATGTCATGACCAGGATGGCCGCCTTTACAAAACGGTGCAGCGCGGTAGGTTGATACGCCAGCGAGAACGGTAAAGCGATCAGCGCCGCAATCCAGATCGACCAATAGCCTGGGACATCCAGTGGCAATTGCAGAATCCCGAGCGCTTCCGCCACAGCGCTGCGCAGAAAACACCAAAACCACTCTTCAGCCCCACTCATCGCGATTGCTGCGAGCAGACTCCCTCCAGTAATGGGCATCAGCGCCGCCCTGTCCTGCACTGTTTCTCCACTGGTTAGCAACGACATTCTGGCAACGCCGGCCAGCCCAATCATCACAACGGCCAACCCGATGCCGAGGCGCAGGCTTACGATCCAATCCACGTACGCAATCCCCATCAGCCGCGGCGAGACGCCGCCGGTGATCAACGCCAGGTAAGGGAGCAGCACCCAGCACCCCACCATACTCCACAGCCGCAAACCCGGCCCTAGATAGGGGCGGATTCCCAGCACGACTACGCCAGCCAGCAGTGTGATCACCAGCCAAAAGCCAGGGGCATGAAAGCTCAGGAAAGCCTCCATCACAGGATAACCGGCTCTTCGTAGACGCCCCATGCCTCGCGCAGGACATCCATCATTTCTTGCAGGGTGGCATACTCATTGACGGCAGCGAGAAGCGGCGCCATGAGGTTGGCATCTTCGCGGCGGGCCGCGTGCGCAAGGTCGAGCAGGCGCTGGCTCACGGCGCGATTGTCGCGTGTGCGCCGCACGCTGCGGAGCCGCTCAAGTTGCCGGTGATAACCTGCCTCATCGATGCGCAACAGCGGCACGGACTGCTGCGGCGCATCATTTGCAAAATCAGTCACGCCCACGATGACGCGGCGCCCGCTTTCCACCTCGCGCTGAAAACGCACCGCGGCTTCGGTAATCTCGCGTTGGAAAAATCCCTCCTCCAGCGCCGGCAGCACACCGCCGTGCTCCTCGATCTGGCGGAAGTAAGCGTATGCCTGACGCTCGACCTCGTCCGTCAGCGCCTCGACAAAAAAGGAGCCACCCAGCGGATCGACCGTATTGGTGACCCCGCTCTCGTGGGCGATGATCTGTTGCGTGCGCAGGGCGACGGTCACAGCCTCTTCGCTGGGCAGGGCGAGCGCCTCGTCGAGCGAGTTGGTGTGCAGGCTCTGCGTGCCGCCCAGCACCGCGGCCAGTGCCTGCAAGGCCACGCGCGCCACATTGTTGAGCGGCTGCTGCGCGGTGAGACTCACCCCGGCGGTCTGCGTGTGAAAGCGCAACATCCACGACCGCGGCGTTTTGGCGCCAAAGGTTTCCTTCATCTCGCGCGCCCAGATGCGCCGGGCCGCGCGGTACTTGGCGATCTCCTCGAAAAAGTCATTGTGGGCGTTGAAGAAAAAGGAGATGCGCGGCGCAAAGTCATCGACATCCAGCCCGCGCGCAATGGCCCAGCGCACATATTCGAAGCCGTCGGCCAGTGTGAAGGCCAATTCCTGCACAGCCGTCGAACCGGCCTCCCGAATATGATAGCCGGAGACTGAAATTGGATTCCACAGCGGCATCTGCCGCGCGGCAAACTCCACGGTGTCGGTCACCAGCCGCATCGACGGCCGCGGCGGAAAGATAAACTCCTTTTGCGCAATATATTCCTTGAGGATGTCATTCTGCAATGTGCCGCCCAGTTTTGCCCGGCTGACGCCCCGCTTTTCCGCGGCGGCAATATACATCGCCCAGACCATGGCGGCCGGGCTGTTGATGGTCATCGACGTGGTGATGCTCTCCAGCGGCAGCTCGTCCAGCAACACTTCCATGTCGGCCAGCGACGAGCAGGCGACGCCGCACAGCCCGAACTCACCCTCAGCTTCGGGTGCGTCCGTGTCATAGCCATACAGCGTGGGCATGTCAAAGGCGATCGATAGCCCGGTCTGTCCCTGCTGAAGAAGGTACCTGAAACGCTGGTTGGTCTCCTCCGCATCGCCAAATCCGGCGAACATGCGCATCGTCCACAGCCGGCCGCGCGGCCCGGTGGCGTGCACCCCGCGCGTGTAAGGATATTCGCCCGGCAGGCCGAGGTCGCGCGCGTAATCGGTGGTGGCGACGTCGCCATGCGTGTAGAGTCGCGCGATCGGCATGCCGGAAAGCGTGGTGAATTCCGGGTAGCGCTCGGGGTAGCGCTCCAACGATTTGCGCAGCGCGCCTTCTTCCCATGCGCGCAGTTGCCCGGTCACTTCATCCAGCGACTTATTATTATAGAGTTGCATGAAGCCTCCCCCCCTTTATCTTTGCTGTACGACGTAGCGTTAAGACCCCGTTCTTGATAACGACCACAAATCATGCATAAGAAATGTCTGAAAGTCGCTAATTTGCTCGCGTAGTTGCAGGTTTGCTGTCATTTCCGGTCGTGGGTCAACGTAGTAAACTCCATCCAACCGATTCAGGGCCACCGTATAGCCCAGGAAATGGTTCGTTTTGAATGTCGAATTGATGCCGAAAATACTGTTCCCTCTTCTGGCGCGCTGCACATCGTGCAGAAAAATAGCAATTACAGGAATGTCTCGCTCAAGCAGCTTGGTTAACAGATATTTGTCGAGAAATATCTTGTCGATGCGATCTTTGCTGGTAGTTTTAACGGAGCCGACAACTTCGGTTGGAGTGATGTAGGAAACTTCAGAGGCAATAATCGCCTTGTTTCTGGAAAACACAAGGTCGAGCTCATAACTCATTCGATAGCCGGGGTTTCCAGGTATGGGAAGATTGATAGTGCGAGGCTCGCACGCTAATCCAACTTCCTGGATGATCAACTTGATCAGCGATTCGAAGAGTTGGCCCACCCGTTTTCTTGATTGGTTTGGATTGTCAAAAGAGTCGCCGATACTCCCAATCGATTGTTGAATAGTGTAGACCACCTTATTAATCTCACCTGACTGGAAGTGCCGTTGTGCAGGGTCATGGTCTAAAACTGATCTTTGCTGCTTCCTGAGAATTGCTAAGATATCTGCAAATCTCTCAAATGCAATCCTGAATACGTCAGCACGTTCAAAGAATAAATTGGTGTTTAGCGGACGCGTGATTTTATAACTGTGCTCTGCCGCATATTGATAAAAGATATAGTTTCGATGAGTGGGCGAGACGATCCTAGTGAGTTGCGTTTGCTCCATCAAATTCAGGAATGCATCACAAAGTGTGAAATAGTCATCTAATCGTGTGAACGCGGATCTATCCTGGACACTTGCTTGTAAATCGGATAAGGAATCAGGGTTCATCGAATCGATACCCTTCTCTTGGCGTTATCTAGATCATATTGAATCCATTTTTCAATCGCCCACTCTTCAACAAGTTCGATTCGTTGTGTAACCCATTGGCAATAATCAGGTGTAACATCGCACCCTTTCCATTGGCGACGAAGTTGTTCGGCAACCACCGCGGTTGTCCCTGATCCTAGAAAAGGGTCAATTATCAAATCGCCGATGTTTGAGGCTGCTAAGACAAGTTTCCTAATTAGTTCTTCTGGCTTTTGGGTTGGATGCGGAGTTTTTTCATGCATTCCGTTACAGGTAGTCGGAATCTCGATGACATCTCTTGGTTTTGCACCTTTGGGATGAGGTCGCCACAAAGTGTCTTTTGTGTCACGGCTTCTACCATATTGGCTGCTCTCGGCTTGCGGATGTTCAGGATATTTCAAAGTATGATTGCCATACGGTATGCGTACGTCATCAACATTAAATGTAAAATTGCGACTCTTGCGAAAGTGCAGAATGCTTTCATGTGAACGTCCCCAATCGGAACCAAGATTAGCTTTGTTCTTGTAGTGCCAGACTAACCAGCGACATCCTGAAAAGTAGCGCGAAGCTGGCAGCTTGAGGTCTGCCAAAATTTCAGAGAAGCCACAAATGTAAAGACTACCAGTCGGTTTGAGTACTCTCGCTGCTTCTTGAATCCACTGCAAAGACCACGCGACATATTCCTCTTGAGACTCAAATGTATCCCACTCTGCCTTCTTGATGTTGTAGGGGGGATCGGCAAAAACCAAATCAGCGGATTCACTCTCAAGCGTGCGCAACCAAACAGTTGCATCCCCAAGCCACAGTTCGCCGTTAGGGTGTGAATAGTACTGTTCTGGGTGTTTTGTATCGAATTGTGTTAAATCAATTTCTTGAGTTTTGCCTTTCAACATCAGTTGACCAAAAAAAGTAGGAATCTGTTTAGCGCGCACATAGTCGGTTACGGGTTCTTTCAGATCTGTTGGCTCTAATGGACCTTTATCTTTTTTGTGAGTCATCTTTATCTTGTTCCTATGCTTCTGCATCTGAGTGAGAGTTCTGACTTGCTTGCAACTTGCATAAGCGATTGAATTTGAACTGTGTGTCTTCATTTTCCATGAAATGGAGATTGTCGCCAAGCCTGGTCGCGACTGCGCACGCGTCGCCTTCTGTGTTTGACGCCGCGGCTTAGAGAATCCATACTACAACGTATCATCCGCTGTCGATCAGGGAGCATACACGCCATGGACATCCTGGAATCACGCGTCGACCCCAATAGCCCAGAGTTTGCCGCCAATGCAGCGTATCATCAAAATTTGGCGGAAGAGCTGCGTGCACGCCTGGCGCAGGTGCGACGCGGGGGCGACGACAAAGCGCAGCGCCGCCATGCGGAGCAGGGCAAACTTTTTGTGCGCGCACGCATCGACCGCCTGCTCGACCCCGGTTCGCCCTTTCTGGAATTGTTAGCCCTGGCCGCGTGGGAGATGTACGAAGGCGACGCGCCCGGCGCGGGCATCGTGGCGGGCATCGGCCGCGTCGCTGACCGCGAATGCATGATCGTTGCCAATGACGCCACGGTCAAGGGCGGCGCCTACTTTCCCATGACCGTCAAGAAGCATTTGCGCGCGCAGCAAATCGCCCTGGAAAACCGCCTGCCCTGCATCTATCTGGTCGATTCAGGCGGCGCTTTTCTGCCGCTGCAGGATGAAGTCTTCCCAGATGTGGACGACTTTGGCCGCATCTTCTACAACCAGGCCGTGATGAGTGCGGCGGGCATTGCCCAGATCGCCGCGGTCATGGGTTCGTGCACCGCAGGCGGCGCCTATGTGCCGGCCATGAGCGACGAGGCAATCATCGTCAAGGACATCGGCACGATCTTCCTGGGCGGCCCGCCGCTGGTCAAGGCCGCGACCGGCGAAGACGTCACCGCGGAGGAGCTGGGCGGCGCCGATGTGCACACGCGCATCTCCGGCGTAGCCGATCATTTTGCTGCTGACGATGCCCAGGCGCTACAGATCGTGCGCGACATCGTGGCAACACTCAACACGCGCAAGCAGGTGGAGATGGACATCGCGCCGCCCGAAGCGCCGCGCTACGAGCCGGCGGAGCTTTACGGTGTGCTGCCCGCGTCCTTCAAGGTGGCGTACGATGTGCGTGAGGTGATCGCCCGCCTTGTCGACGGCAGCCGGCTGCGCGAATTCAAATCGCGCTATGGCGAAACGCTGGTCTGTGGCTTTGCACGCATTTACGGCTATCCGGTCGGTATCATCGCCAATAACGGCATCCTTTTTAGCGAGTCGGCGCTTAAGGGCGCCCATTTCATCGAACTTTGCGCTTCTCGCAAAATTCCGCTACTCTTTTTGCAGAACATCACCGGCTTTATGGTGGGCAAGGAGTACGAAACGCGCGGCATTGCCAAGGACGGCGCCAAACTGGTGCACGCCGTCGCCAATGCGCGTGTGCCCAAGCTGACGGTGATCATCGGCGGGTCGTTTGGCGCCGGCAACTACGGCATGTGCGGCCGGGCCTACAGCCCGCGCTTCCTGTGGATGTGGCCGAACGCGCGCATCAGCGTGATGGGGGGCGAGCAGGCAGCCAACGTCCTCCTCACCGTCAAGCAGGAGCAAGCCGCGCGCCTGGACAAGCCGCCGCTGACGCCGGAAGAGCAGGAAACATTCAAGCAACCCATTTTGGACAAGTACGAGCGCGAAGGCAATCCTTACTACGCCACCGCGCGGCTGTGGGACGACGGCATCCTCGACCCGGCTGAGACGCGGCAGGTGCTGGGATTGGCGCTGTCGGCCTGTTTGAATGCACCGGTGGAAGCAACAAAGTTCGGCATCTTTCGCATGTAATGCAAGATTGGTTGCGTGATTATCCAGTGGGGGTCATGGTTGGATTATCCTGACATCGGACAGATTAGCGCCAGCCGCCGCCGGCTTGGCGATTTGGTGCGTGAGACGCCAGTCTGGCGTTGGCAAGGGCTGGATGTGAACGCCATCGTGGGCGAAGAAACGACGGTCTTCCTCAAGCTGGAGCTTTTCCAGCACACCGGCTCCTTCAAACCGCGCGGTGCGCTCAGCGTGATGCTTGACCTTGCCCCGTCTGCGTTACAGCGTGGCGTCACCGCGGTCAGCGCGGGCAACCATGCAATTGCCGTGGCGTTTTCTGCCCGGTTGCTGGGCGCGACGGCAAAGGTGGTGATGCCGAAGACGGCCAATCCTTTCCGCGTAGCGCGCTGCCGCGCCTTTGGCGCCGAGGTGGAGCTGGTCGATGATGTGGGGCTGGCTTTCTCACGCGTGCAGCAGATCCAAGCGGAGGAAGGGCGCGTCTTTGTGCATCCGTTCGAAGGGCCTTTGACCGCGCTGGGCACCGCCACGGTGGGGCTGGAGTTTGCCACGCAAGCGCCAGATCTCGATGCCGTGCTCATTCCCATCGGCGGTGGCGGGTTGTGTGCGGGCATGGCCTGTGCGTTCAAACAAATGCAGCCCGCGTGCCAGGTGTTCGGCGTCGAGCCTGCCGGCGCCGACACGATGCATCGCAGTTTTCAGGCCGGCTCTCCTCAGGCCATCGACCGGGTGCGCACCATTGCCGACAGCCTGGGCGCTCCTTACGCCTTGCCCTACAGCTTCGAGATGTGTCGCACCTTTGTCGATGAACTGGTGCTGATCGACGATCTCGCCATGCAACAGGCCATGGGGCTGCTGTACAATAGCATGAAACTTGCGGTTGAACCGGCTGGCGCGGCCGCGACCGCGGCGTTATGCGGCCCGTTGCGCGCACGGCTGCGCGGCAAACGGGTCGGCGTTATCGTCTGTGGCGCTAATATCGATCTTGCCACCTTTTCTGCTCAGGCGGAAGTGGAAAGGGATGCGCCCTGTGCGTGAGCATCGGATTTCGCGAGTGATAGATCGCGCATGACTCATTGCATATTACCTGCAACATAACCTATGCGACACAACACAGTCAACCAGGTTTCTCGAGTATTTCTTATCCTCTTGTTAGTGACAATGGCGGCGATGGCGCTCATCATCGCTCAGGCGATGGGTTTTGGGCTGCCTGACGCCAGCGGGATGAAACCACAACGCCTCGTCGGCGCCGCGTGGAATCGCCAAGTCGCCCTCATCAGCGGCCACGCCGGCAACGATTCGGGCGCGGTCTGCGAGGACGCCGACGGCGCGGTGCTGGTGACCGAGGCGGCGATCAACGCCAACATCGCCGACCTGGTCGCAGCACGCTTACGCCATGCCGGCGCCGACGTTGTCATTCTGGACGAATATGACGCGCGGCTGCAAGGGCTGCACGCGGCGGTGCTCGTCAGCCTGCACGCCGATAGCTGCATCGATGCTTCGGGTTACAAGGCGGCCGTCCATGCTTATTCCCTGATTCCGGCTACCAGCGACCGGCTGTTGGCCTGTATCGACCAGACCTATCCAGCCGCCACCGGCCTGCCGCATCATCCCAACACTGTCACCCACAACATGACCGAATATCACGCCTTCAAGCGCATCGACCCGCAGACGCCGGCCGCCATTGTGGAACTCGGCTTTCTGGGCGGGGACCGCGCCCTGCTTGTTGATCAGCCCGAACTCGCGGCCAAGGGCGTGGCCGACGGCATCTTGTGCTTTCTGGAAGGCGAAAAGGAAAGAGCGCCATGAGTCATGCCATTGAAGCTGCTATCGTTGCCCTCGATCCAGCCACAACCGCGTTGGCGCCTGTTCTCACAGGATTTACTGACCTGTGGAACGAAGCCCTGGGACCGACAATGCCCATCTCATCTCCTTTTGTTCAGTACAATCTGCAACCGTCAACCGGTGTGGTGCGACGCCTCTTTGTGGCGGAAGCGGACGGGCGCATGGTCGGCGCGGCGCTGGCAACCGCGCTCCACGGCGAGCCGCTGGTCACGGAGCATGGCGAGGGCTGGGTGGACGCGCTGGTAGTCGCACCGGCTGTGCAGCGACGGGGATTGGGGCGGCGGCTGCTTGATGAGGCTGAACGCTGGCTTGCAGCGCAAGACTGCCGCTCCGTCCAGATTGGCGGTGGGCTGCGCCCATTCGCGCCAGGTGCGCCGCAAGCCAGCGGTGTGGCCGATTTTTTCACGTGCAGTGGATACACGGCGTTTGAGGTGGTCTGGGATATGGCGGCGAACCTGGCCGCTTACACGCCGCCGGCGCTGCGCGAGGCGCCCTGCACGGTGGCCCCGGCAACCGCGCGCCACGCGGACGATCTGCTCGCCTTTCTGCGACGCGAGTTTCCCGGTCGCTGGCGCTACGAAGCGGAGATGTTGCTGGCCGGCAACGGGCGTCTCGCCGACTTCATGCTGTTGTGGACCGCGCGCGGCGTCGATGGCTGTTGCCTGCTGACATTTCCCGACTCGCACCATCCGATCGAACGCTTCTATCCTTACCAACTGCCAAAGCCGTGGGGGCAGCTTGGCTCGATCGGCGTCAGCGCCGATTGTCGCGGGCAGGGCTTTGGCGCGGCGCTGCTGGACGCTGGCCTGCGCCGGCTGCACAACAATGGCATCAACGGCTGCGTGATCGACTGGACCACCCTGGTCGATTTCTATGGCAAATTTGGCTTCGAGCGTTATCGAGCGTACGTCATGTTGGGGCGCACGCTGCCTACATAGTCTGGCAATCGCACGCCGGAATTTGATGCAAGAGCAATGACGATTGAGGATGGGTCAACATGGCTGTAGACGGCAAACATAGCAGCGATCCAGTACGCGGCATGAGCTTTCCCATTGGCGCCACCATCCTGCCCGATGGGGTGAATTTCTCGGTGTATTCACGCCATGCCACCGCGCTGGAGCTTCTGCTGTTTGATCATGTGGACGCGGCCGCGCCTGCACACATCATCCATTTCGACCCTCAGTACAATCGCACCTTCTCTTACTGGCACCTATTTGTCCCTGGCATCCGCGCCGGGCAGATTTACGGCTTGCGCGCTCACGGCCCTTATGAACCGCTGCTCGGCATGCGGTTTGACCCCGCTAAGGTGTTGCTTGACCCATATGGCCGCGGCGTCGCTGTGCCGAAAAAGTATAGCCGCAAAGCCGCTTGTATGCCCGGCGATAACACACTGCAAGCCATGAAAAGCGTAATCGTTGATGTCAGCCGTTACGACTGGGAAGATGATGCACCCCTTCGCCGGTCGTTTGACGACACGATCATCTACGAAATGCATGTGCGTGGGTTCACCCGCAATCCTAATTCGGGTGTGGCGTCGCAAAAACGCGGCACCTATGCCGGCTTGATCGAAAAGATTCCATACCTTCAATCGCTCGGCATCACGGCCGTTGAACTGCTGCCCATCTTTCAATTTGACCCGCAGGACGCGCCAGAGGGTCACGTCAATTACTGGGGTTACAGCCCGGTCTCATTTTTTGCGCCGCACGTTCAATACAGCATGAGTGGCGACCCCGTAGCCGCGGTGGACGAATTCCGCGACATGGTCAAGGCGTTGCATCGCGCCGACATCGAGGTGATCCTGGATGTCGTTTACAATCACACGGCTGAAGATGACGAAAAAGGGCCAACCTATTCTTTCCGCGGGCTTGAAAACGAAGCGTATTATATTTTGGATCGCGACCGCGCACACTATGCCAATTACAGCGGCACCGGCAACACCCTCAACAGCAACCACGCCATGGTGCGCCGGCTGATCCTCGACAGTCTTCACTTTTGGGTCGAGAAAATGCACGTCGATGGCTTTCGCTTTGATCTGGCCGCCATTCTCTCGCGCGACGAGCATGGCGCGCCGTTGGCTAACCCGCCGATCTTGTGGGACATCGAGACTGATCCGGTGCTGGCCGGCGTCAAACTGATCGCCGAAGCCTGGGATGCGGCCGGATTGTATCAGGTCGGCAGCTTTCTCGGCGACCATTGGAAGGAGTGGAACGGCCGCTTTCGCGACGACATCCGTGCGTTTGTCAAGAGCGATCCAGGCATGGTCGAAGAGGTGGCGTCGCGCTTTTTTGCCAGCCCCGATCTCTACGGCGCCGAAAATCTCGGCCCCGAACAGAGCATCAATTTCGTCACCTGTCACGATGGCTTCACGCTAAACGACTTGGTTTCTTATAATCAGAAACACAACTGGGAGAACGGTGAAGAAAATCGTGATGGCTCTAACGACAACCTTAGCTGGAATTGCGGGGTCGAAGGGCCGACCGAAGATCGAGAGATCGAGCAGTTGCGACAGCGGCAGATCAAGAACTTTTTCGCCATCACCCTGTTATCGCTTGGCGTCCCGATGCTGCTGATGGGCGATGAAGTGCGCCGCACACAGCACGGCAACAATAACGGCTACTGCCAGGACAATGAGATCGCTTGGTTTGATTGGGCGCTCTGTGATCGTTACGCGGATATGCATAAATTCGTAAGAAAATTGGTGAAATTCCGCAGAGAATTGAGCATATTCCACGATGGGCATGGGCTTAGCCTGACCGAGCTGCTCCATTTTGCGCGCATCGAGTGGCATGGCGTTGAACTCTTTAATCCTGACAAGAGCAACGATTCGCGCAGTTTGGCGCTCACCTTCCGCGGGGCAAGCGAGGCGTTTCATGTCATGGCGAATTTCTACTGGGAGCCACTGGACTTTGCCCTGCCGCCGCCGCCGCGACGCAGCCCGACAGGTTGGCGGCGGGTGCTCGACACGGGGTTATCGTCGCCCGAAGATTTCTGTTTACTTGTCGATGCTCCGCCCGTATCCGGTGAACGCTATCAGGTTGGCCCGCGCACAGTCGTGCTGTTGGCAACAGAGATGCAGACGTTGCCCCCGCAGCCTATCCCCATGCTGCCAGGCTCGCGATGAGCCACGCGCAGAGGGCGCAGCGCCGCAACGGGTGCAATCCCTGTAGTTGCGGCGCTGCGCCCTCTTGATCAGGCGCGCGGTATGGCGTCGTCCAGGTTCAGACTACTCCAACTCGATGTCGATGTCCTCGAAGGATTCCGTCTCTTCCTCTTCTTCATCCTCTTCAAGGTTGTCGAAGTCCAGGTCGAGACCGTCCTCTTCCTCATCCCCCACGGTCACGGTGGCGCCAAGCGGTTCCATGCCCAATTCGCTGACGCCCTCGATATCTTCCAGCTCGAAGTCGTCCAGACCCATGTCGTTCTCATCCAGATCGCCCAGGTCTTCGTCCTGATCGATCTCCGTATCGATCAGCAGCTCGACCTCATCGGCGATGTTAGTGGTGATGATGCGGCGCTGGCTGAAGCCAGTTCCCACCGGAATCAGCTTGCCGATGATCACGTTTTCCTTCAGACCGCGCAACTCGTCGCGCTGTCCGCGGATGGCCGCTTCGGTGAGCACACGCGTCGTCTCCTGGAAGGATGCCATCGCCAGGAAGCTCTCTGTGTTCAAGGCCGCTTTGGTCAGCCCCAACACAATCGGCTCTGCCTTGGCTGGCTTGCCATTGCGGGAGATCACGTAATTATTGATGTCTTCGAACTTGAACCGATCGAGCAGCTCTCCCGGCAACAAATCTGTATCGCCGGCTGTGCGCACCATCACGCGCCGCAACAATTGGCGCAAGACGACCTCGATATGCTTGTCGTGAATGCCCACACCCTGGCTGCGGTAGACGCGCTGCACCTCCGAGAGGAGATAAAGCTGCGTCGCTTCGCGACCGGAGATGCGCAGGATTTCCTTGGGGTTCTTGGCGCCCTCGGTGATTTGATCGCCGGCCTGCACAGCCTGACCTTCTTCAACGCGCAAACGAGCGTTGGCTGGCAGTTCGACTTCCCAGATTTCCGTTGTTTCGCGGCGCACCGTGGCGACGCCATCTTCGACAAAAATTTCGCCATCCATGCCTGCGTTGATGATGTCGCTCTCGCCGCGGCGGGCGACCACAGTGTCTTCCTGCACGCGGTCGCCATCGCTGATAACGAGCGTGAAGCTGGTGGGAATCTTAATCTCGCGACGCTTCAGGTCGGTGCGGCTGATGCGGAGGATGCGCACCTCGCCCTCGCGCTGGATCGTCACGTTGCCATCCATCTCGGCGATAACGGCCTCGCCCTTTGGCGTACGCGCCTCGAAAAGTTCTTCAACACGCGGCAAGCCCTGCGTGATGTCGTCGGCCCCGGCCACACCGCCGGTGTGGAAGGTGCGCAGGGTAAGCTGGGTGCCGGGTTCACCGATGGATTGAGCGGCCACAATGCCGACCGCTTCGCCCAGCTTGATGACGCCACCGCGGGCCAGGTCTTCGCCGTAGCAGTGACCGCATAACCCGAAGCGCGCTTCACAGGTCATGGGCGTGCGCACGAAAGCTTTTTCCACTTTGTGGCGCTTGAGCGTTTCGAGCGCAGCCTCGGTGAGCAAATCGTTGCGGCGCAACAGCACCTCGCCCGTCTCTGGGTCAGAGACGTCGCCCGCCAGATAGCGACCGGCGATGCGCTCGCTCAAGGTTTCCTGCATCGCCTTGGACTCGGCCGCGGTGATCCAGATGCCGGTGTTCGTGCCACAGTCATCTTCAGTGATAATGACATCCTGCGCCACGTCAACCAGACGACGCGTGAGATAGCCGGCGTCGGCGGTGCGCAGCGCGGTGTCGGCCAGACCCTTGCGCGCGCCGTGCGTGCTCAGGAAGTATTCGAGTGCGGTCAACCCCTCACGGAAGTTAGAGCGAATGGGCAGCGGAATGATGCGCCCGTTCGGGTCGGCCATGAGACCGCGCATACCAGCGAGCTGGCGCACAGGGTTGATGCCACCCTTGGTGGCGCCGGAGCGAGCCATGGCGCCCAACCCTTCGATGGGGCTGAGCAACTCCTTGACCGCGTCCGTCACTTCGTCAGTGGCGCGCGTCCAGAGTTCGACGGTCTTGTTGTAGAGCTCTTCCTCTGTGATAAGACCGCGGCGATATTGCTGTTCCGCTTTTTCGACTTCGCCCGTGGTCTGGTCAAGAATCTCGGCCTTGCGTTCGGGCACGTTGATATCCGAAATCGCGATCGTGATGCCGGAGCGAGTCGCATAACGAAAGCCGACATCCTTGATATTGTCCACAGTCTCGGCGGTGACACTGCGCCCCAGGTGCTTATAGCAGCGGGCAACGATGGTGTCGACGCCCTTGCGGTCAAGCAGATCGTTGACAAATAGGAGTTCTTCAGGCAGGGCGCGATTGAAAATAATGCGACCGACGGTGGTGCGCATAAGGCGTTCCAGCGGCCAGGCAGCGCCCAACAGCCCCAGCTTGCGCAGGGCCTCGCGCGTCTCGTCCATGGCGGCGGCGCCAAAGGCGGGGATATCGGCGACCATCCTGCGCTCGCCGTGAGCGTAGACATCCATAACCTGACCGACCGTATGCAGCCCGTGCGCTTTGAGCGCGTCCAACACGCGATCGCTGACTTCGAACGTAGCGACAGGCATCGCGTCAAACTTACTCTTGAAGAGAACGCGGATAGGCTGGCGCAGCTTGATGATGCCCATGTCGTAGGCGTATTCAGCCTCTTCCATGCTGGAGAAGGCGTGCAGACTCGCGGTCTCGGCGGCTTCGTCCTCGTCCACAGTGAGGTAGTAGACGCCCATCACCATGTCCTTGGAGGGCCCCACGATCGGATCGCCGCTGGAGGGCTTGAGCAGATTTTGCGTTGCCAGCATCAGCTCGCGCGCTTCCTTGACTGCCTCATCGCTGAGCGGGACGTGAACGGCCATCTGGTCGCCGTCGAAGTCCGCGTTGAAGGCAGAGCAGGTGAGCGGGTGGAGCTGGATGGCGCTGCCCTCGATGAGCACGACCTCGAAGGCCTGGATGCCCAAACGATGCAGCGTCGGTGCACGATTGAGCAGTACAGGCCGCTCGTGACAGATATCATCGAGCACGTCCCAGACTTCAGGGCTCATGCGGTCAACCATGCGCTTGGCGCTTTTGATGTTGTGCGCAAAGTTGTTTTCGACCAGGCGGCGCATGACGAAGGGCTTGAAGAGCTCGAGCGCCATTTTCTTGGGCAGGCCACACTGGTGAAGCTTGAGCGTCGGCCCGATGACGATTACGGAGCGGCCAGAGTAATCGACGCGCTTGCCGAGCAGGTTGCGGCGGAAGCGTCCCTGTTTGCCCTTGAGCAGGTCGCTGAGACTCTTAAGCTTACGCTTGCCGCTGCGGCTGACGGCGCGGCCGCGGCGTCCATTATCCACGAGGCTATCCACCGCCTCCTGAAGCATACGTTTCTCGTTGCGCACGATCACGTCGGGGGCGCCGAGTTCCATCAGCCGTTTGAGACGATTGTTGCGATTGATGACGCGGCGATAGAGGTCGTTGAGATCGCTGGTGGCGAAACGACCACCATCGAGCTGCACCATGGGGCGCAATTCCGGCGGGATCACCGGCAGAGCGGTGAAAATCATCCATTCCGGACGGTTGCCACTTTTGCGGAAATTTTCGACGACGCGCAGACGCTTGGCCGCCTTTTTGCGGCGCTGCTTGCTCTTCGTCGTGCGCATCTCACGGCGCAGTTCCTTCTGCATTTTTTCAAGGTCGAGCTTGGCGACGATGTCGCGCACAGCTTCGGCGCCCATGCCAGCGGTGAAGACATTGCCCCACCGTTCGGAGAGTTCGCGGTAGCGGTTCTCCGTCAACAGTTGCTTTTCCTCCAACGCCTTGAGATCAGCCAACCCTGTTTCCATTTGGCGGCGGATGGTCTCTTGTTTGGCATCGATGTCGCCGCGCAAGGCGTCGATCTTGCTGCCAAGCTCGCGGTGTACAAACTCGCGCTTGGCGCTGACGCGCATGCGGATGTCCGCCTTCTCCTCATCGGAGCGCGTTTGGAGCGTGTTGAGTTTCTCCATCAACAGGTCGTTGACAATGATGTCGTAGTCGAGTGAAACGATCTCGCCGGCGCGCAGCACGGCCTGATCCGACCAGGAGAGAAACTTATCGTCGGGCGACTTCTTGCCGGTGCTGGTGTGAATCCAGGTTTGCAGCTTCTGCGCCTCGGCGATCACCAACGAGGATTCTTCGTTGATGCGCTCGTTGAGGCGCTGGATGGCGACTTCCTCCTCGCCCTCCAGCGCGGCAAGCGCGCCATCGCGCTCAGCCTCCAGTTTCCCAAGCTCCTCCTGCACCTCAGCTTCAATGCGTTGCAGGCGCATCTGAAGTTCACGCTCGTGGCGCTGGATGGCGCGCGAGCGCGCGTCCTCGTTGACATTGGTGATGATGAATTGCGCAAAGTAAAGGACGCGCTCCAAATGGCGTGGGCTGATGTTCAACAGCAATCCCAGGCGGCTTGGCACACCCTTTACATACCAGATGTGACTGACAGGGGAGGCGAGTTCGATATGCCCCATGCGTTCGCGGCGTACGCGGCTGGGGGCAACCTCCACACCACACTTATCACAAACGATGCCTTTGTAACGGACGCGCTTGTATTTGCCGCAGGCGCACTCCCAATCGCGCGTGGGGCCAAAAATGCGCTCGCAGAAGAGGCCGTCGCGCTCGGGTCGCAGCGTGCGGTAATTGATAGTTTCCGGTTTGGTGACTTCGCCGTAGCTCCACTCGCGAATCTGCTCCGGCGATGCCAGTGAAATTTTGATGGCGTCGAAATTTTTGACTTCCATAAGTTATCTCCTATTCGCCCGCAGTCTTCGTCATGGCGCCCGGCAAGTTGAGGCTGAAGCCCAGTTTAGGCATAGAGTCAGTTGTCTCTTCCTTGCCAAAGTGGACGGTCTCACCCTTTTCGTTAATGACTTTGACATCCAGGCCGAGGCTCTGCAATTCCTTGACGAGCACACGGAAACTTTCCGGGACCCCAGGGCTTTGGATCGGCTCGCCCTTGACGATAGCCTCGTAAGTCTTGACGCGGCCAGTGATATCGTCAGACTTGACAGTAAGCATCTCCTGCAAAATATGGGCGGCGCCGTAAGCCTCAAGCGCCCAGACCTCCATTTCGCCGAAACGCTGACCACCAAACTGGGCCTTGCCACCAAGAGGCTGCTGAGTGACGAGGCTGTAGGGCCCGGTGCTGCGTGCGTGCACCTTGTCTTCAACGAGATGATGAAGCTTGAGCATCTGCACAACGCCAATGGTGACGGACGAGTCGTAAGGAACGCCGGTCTTGCCGTCGTAGAGACGGCGCTTGCCGGTAGTGGGAAGCGGCCAGCCAATACTGCGACTCAAGGCTTCGGCCTGGGCGAGCAATGTGCTGTCATCGATTGTATCCAAAGCCGCGTTCTGCTCCACAAGCCCACCGCCGCTCCCTGCTTCACGATGGAAAAGCATCCACTCCCAAAGGGCGATGCGCTGCGTGACAGCGTTGGCCTCGGTGCTGGTGCGGCGCAGATCGTAACTTTCGGGCAGGATTTCTTCCGGGGCATACCCTCGCTCGCGCAGCCATTCGCGCAGCACAGAATGGCGGGCATAGGTCTGCTCGCGGAAAAGACGTTCAGGGTCATAGCCGAGCGGCTCCAGCCAGTCCAGCAGATAAATGAGGCGGGCGTCGTTGTCATCCCTGAGTTCGGCGTCGGGGATGTGCTGCTCGCGAACGTAGACCCAGGCACGGTCGGTTATTGCGCGCCAGGCGCGATCAACGAGCCACGCACGCGCCAGTTCCGCCTCGATTTCATTTTCCTTCGCCCCGTCAAAGACGGGCGTCTCGGCCTTGAAGCCAAGCTCATACGCGGCCCAACCGAGATGAGCTTCGAGAATCTGGCCGATGTTCATACGCCCAGGCACACCCAGCGGATTCAGGATAATGTCGACAGGCGTGCCGTCTTCGAGGAAGGGCATGTCCTCAACAGGCACCACTTTAGAGATAACGCCCTTGTTGCCGTGACGACCAGCCATTTTGTCGCCTTCGGTGAGGCGGCGACGCTGGGCAACGCTGACGCGCACGATCTTTTCGACGCCGGCAGGCAGATCCCGGTGCTCGTCACGGCCAAAGACCTTGACATCCACCACCTTGCCGCGCTCGCCGTGGGGTAGACGGAGCGAGGAGTCCTTGACCTCACGCGCTTTTTCGCCAAAGATGGCGCGCAGGAGCTTCTCTTCAGGCGTCAGTTCAGTCTCACCTTTCGGCGTGATCTTGCCGACAAGAATGTCGCCGGGCGTGACCTCGGCGCCGATGCGGATAATGCCGTCCTCGTCGAGATCCTTAAGCGCATCTTCACCGACGTTGGGGATGTCACGCGTGATCTCCTCAGGGCCAAGCTTGGTCTCGCGCGCGTCCACCTCATGCTTTTCAATGTGAATCGAAGTGTATTTATCATCCTGTACGAGGCGCTCGCTGACGAGAATGGCGTCCTCAAAGTTGCCGCCTTCCCAACTCAGGTAAGCGACGACGACATTCTGGCCGAGCGCGAGTTCGCCGCCTTCCGTGCTGGAGGAGTCGGCGAGCACATCGTCAACCTTGATGACGTCGCCCTTGAACACGACAGGACGCTGATCGATGCAGGTGCTCTGGTTGGAGCGGTTGTATTTGCGCAAGTGATAGATGCGGCGGGTTCCGTCCGTCTCTTGCACCACGATCTGGTCGCCAATGACGCTGACAACTTCACCATCATGTTTGGCGATGACAACCTGCCCCGAATCAATGGCCGCCTGATACTCCATGCCAGTGCCGACGAGCGGAGCATCGGGGCGCACCAGCGGGACGGCCTGGCGCTGCATGTTGGAGCCCATCAGCGCACGGTTGGCGTCGTCATGCTCCAGGAAAGGGATAAGCGCAGCGGAAACGCCGACAATCTGCTTGGGCGACACATCCATGTAACGGATGGCGGATGGCTGCTCAAATTTGAACTCCTCAGCCTGACGCGTTGAGGGCCGCACATTCTGGAATTCGCCGAGCGCGTTCACCGCCGACGATGCCTGCGCGATGGGCGCGTCTTCGTCTTCGTCCGCGGTCAGGTAGATGACATCGCGGCTGACATAGGGCTTGACGCGCACGCTTTCCAAGCCGAGACCAGCGATGCGCGCGGCGAGGGCTTCGTCGGCAATGTCGCCACGCTTGGCAATGGTTTCGCCAGTGGCAGGATCGACCACGTCGATGTCCAATGTGCGGCCAGCGAGCGCCGCAGCCTCAACAGGACGCACCTCTTTGAGTACGCGACGATAGGCGGTTTCGATAAAACCATAATCGTTGACGCGGCCATACGAAGCGAGCGAGCCCATCAACCCGATGTTCGGACCTTCGGGCGTCTCAATAGGACAGATGCGGCCATAGTGCGAGAAATGAACATCGCGCACGTCGAAACCAGCGCGCTCGCGGCGCAAACCGCCTGGCCCCAGCG
This sequence comes from Caldilineaceae bacterium, assembly GCA_014879855.1. Classification (GTDB taxonomy): domain Bacteria; phylum Chloroflexota; class Anaerolineae; order Caldilineales; family Caldilineaceae; genus Caldilinea. Next base: position 60,495 of record JACSRH010000261.1, read on the forward strand.
CGCTGAGGCGGCGCTTGTGCGTCAACTCGGCGAGTGGGTTGGTCTGATCCATAAACTGGCTGAGCTGGCTGCCGCCGAAAAATTCACGGGTGGCGGCCACCACTGGCCGGATGTTGATGAGACTGAGCGGCGTGACCTGGTCAGGGTCGCGAATCGACATGCGTTCGCGTACAACGCGTTCCATGCGCAGCAGACCAATGCGCAACTGATTCTGAATCAACTCGCCGACAGTCTTCACACGGCGGTTGCCGAGATGGTCGATGTCGTCCGGCCGGCCTTCGCCATTGTTGATCTGGATGATGCGCTTGATCACGGCGATGAGATCGTCGGTCGTAAGAATGCGCGCGCTGCCGTCGGTTTCGCGAATATCCAATCCCAGGCGCCGGTTAAGCTTGTAGCGTCCAACCTTGCCCAAATCATAGCGCCGCGCCGAGAAGAAGAGATTCTGGACAAAGTTGCGTGCGTTGTCAAGCGTGGGCGGGTCGCCCGGGCGCAGCTTCTTGTAAAACTCCAACAACGCGTCGTTAACGCCCTTTTCCGAATCGGTGGTGGGATTGCTGGTGGTGTCGCGCTCGACGGTCGACTCGATATAAGGATGATCGACATTGGTGTCGACATCGGTGAAGAGCGCCCGGATTTCATCATCCGTGCCAAAGCCGATGGCGCGCAGCAACAGTGTGACCGGCAATTTGCGTTTGCGGTCAACCTTGACGCTGACGATATCACGTTTGCTGGTCTCGAACTCCAACCAGGCGCCCCGGCTGGGAATAAGCTTGGCGCCGGCCAGGTTGCGGCCAGTGGTGCGGTCGGGCTCGGCGGTGAAATAGACGCCCGGCGAACGAATTAACTGACTCACAACCACGCGCTCGCTGCCGTTAATGATAAAGGTGGCGGCCTCGGTCATCAGCGGGAAATCGCCCATAAAGACTTCTTGCTCGCTGACCTCGCCTGTGTCTTTGTTGACCAGGCGCACTTTCACCCACAAAGGGGCGGAGAACGTAATGTCGCGCTCTCGACATTCATCTTCAGGGTATTTAGGTTCACCAAAGTAGAAATCGCCGAGGTGAAGTTCCAAGTTTTTGTTAAAGCTGACAATCGGTGAGATTTCGGCAAATAGTTCCTCAAGCCCCTCAGTCTTGAACCATTCAAAACTGCGGAGTTGCACTTCGGTCAGGCGCGGCAAATCGAGGACGGTTGGCGTCCGTGCATAGCTTTTCCGTCGAATGCGCGCTCCCTGGGTGGACACACCGGTTCCGTTTGCGGGTTGGCTCATGTAATCCAGCTCCTTGATTGGCCTAAAAATGGCAATAAGACACCCGAGCAGAAAGTGCTCAGCTTCCGCATCGCTGCGAGCTGTCGACTTTCTACATCTCGGTGCCTTTAACTTGACACAACTGTTTCAGACGTATATCGGTTGTACAAAATAAAAAATCAGGTGATAAATGGAGCGGAGACCCAGAATACTTTCTTCCCAGCCCATTATCCACCTGAACTCCTGCCTGCAAAATTTAACAATCCCGACAATCCGACCGACATCATGTCGAATGTCGTAACCGTGAAGATTACTGGATCGAGCGCAAACTGTCAAATTGCAGACGCTCAAAAACATCACAAATCCTGTCTGCGCATAACAAAGAGAATTCTACTCGCATCCAGCGCTTAAAACCGTAGCGTACATTACGGTTTTCCAGCGACTTTTCATCACAAGCAGCCATTGCCATTCATCTCCAATTCACCAACACAACCCACCACGACAGTGACACAAACTCAGGGAAGAAGACCCGCAAAGGCGACCTGTTTTATCCCAAGTTTCCAAAATCAATTTCCAAACTCATTCAATTTGCCACTAGACAAGCTTGGGTTTTTGCTCTATAATGTGGGTCGATGTGGGTTGATGTGGGAGAAAATATTACCAATCGCCCTATCGCTGGCGGAAAAGTGGGAGAGATCTCACCAGGAACGCCAGTTGGGATATGCGAGTTGCCTGTTGTTCGGGGTGTTTACTATGTAATGAATGGTGCGTAGTGCGTACATACTTGCCGCACCAAGTATGAATTTACGCATTGCGCATCATTCATTACGGCCCGAAATGGCTTCTTTGTGATGAGCAAGTCAATGAGCAACAGGTTCTCAAGACAACGGCGCAATCAACATGTTTCTTGGCGAGTACACCCATTCACTAGATGCCAAAGGACGTTTGACCATTCCCGCAAAATTTCGGAATGAGCTCGCGGTTGGCATGGTGGTGACTCGCAATCCAGCAGATAATTGCTTGCTGCTTTTCCCACAGGATGAATGGGAGCGGCTGGCGGATAAAGTGAGCGCACTGCCTTTGACTGACGCGCGCTCCGCCGCGTTTCGCCGAGTGTTCTTTAGCGCCGCTGAGGATCTTCAGCCCGATGGACAGGGGCGAATTTTGCTGAGCCAGCGCCTGCGCGACTACGCAACCATCGAAAGTGACGTAGTGGTGGCAGGCATGAACAAATTCATCGAGTTGTGGCATCCTGCATTGTGGGAGGAAAAGGTAGTCGGCGAAATCACCAGCGCTGACTTTTCGAGCGATTTCTTTAGCACCTTAAGCCTATAAAATGGAAGATCGCCTGCCCATTGCCGCAGACCCGGCCGGCGCGCACCACATGCCGGTGCTGTTGTCCCAGGTGCTCAACGGACTTGCCGTCCGGCCCAGCGCCTGGATGATTGACTGCACCACAGGCGGCGGCGGCCATACTGAAGCGCTGTTGACCAGATCGGCGCCTGACGGTCGTGTGTTAGGAATAGATGCGGACCCCGCAGCTATCCGGCGCGTCTCAGTGCGTTTGGCCGACTCCATCGCTTCCCAGCGTCTCGTCCTCCATCATGGGGATTTTGCTCGCCTGGAAGAAACGGCGTCAGCCTACGCATTTGCCCCAGTTGACGGCGTTCTGTTGGATCTTGGGGTGAGCAGTTTTCAGTTGCAGACGTCGGAGCGGGGCTTTTCTTTTTCGCAGCCTGGCCCTCTGGATATGCGCTTCGATCCTGCCCAGCCATTGAGCGCCGCTGATATTGTCAATGATTGGGAGGAGCGCGACCTGGCGGACATCATCTTTCGCTACGGCGAAGAGCCGCAAAGCCGGCGGATTGCTCGCTATCTGGTAAAGCACCGCCCCTTTGCAACGACTGCACAGCTAGCAGAAGCGATCGAGCAGGCGGTTGGTGGGCGACGAGGGAGCCGCCTGCACCCAGCGACTCGCACCTTTCAGGCGCTGCGCATCGTCGTCAATCAGGAACTGGCGCAGATCGAGGGCGTTCTGCCCCAGGCGTTGAACTTGTTAAAACCCGGTGGGCGACTGGCAGTGATCAGCTTTCACAGCCTTGAAGATCGCATCGTCAAGCATTGGATGCAAAACGAAGCGCGCACTTACGTTCCTGACCCAGCCCGGCTGCACGGCGGATACAACCGGCAGCCAACCCTGCGGATCCTCACCAAAAAACCTGTCGTCCCTGACGAGGGCGAGGTGAGCCGCAACCCACGCAGCCGCTCGGCCAAGCTCCGAGTTGCCGAGAAGCTGCCACCAATCTAGTGTGAAGCGTAATGTGTGACAAGTGAGCTACTGGCCCTCCCTCACACCATACATTGCGAATCACTAAATTCGGAGGCTCTTCGCAGCCTTCCGTAGTGTAGGGGCGACGCATGCGTCGC